>CAMLPN010000023.1 GCA_946481965.1 uncultured Neisseriaceae bacterium
ATTAATTAATAATTTTATTTTCATATACTACTCAAAACATGATTTTCCAAAAAAACTGACAAGCATGGTAAATTGAGATTTCCATAGAAAACGGTTATCAAAACTCGTTTTTGCGGTTAAATTAAATGAGAACAGCAAGCTTGAATCTAAAATTTTTAGTTTAAATAAAAGTCTAAATTTAAACCTTTTGGCCTGTTGCAAGAAATAATTATTTATATCCCAAACAAGATGCAATTCAATAATTCTGGTCATTAAACCAGCCTATCAAAAGAACCCAATCTGTAAAAAATTTTGCCAATAATTATTAATATCGGTGAGGCTTTCAACAGCTAAAATGATCAGAGTTTTTAGCAGCCAATATTTCAATATTCATCATACAGATTGATTAAAATTAAAACCAGACTTAAACAGTCTGGTTTTAGGCTACAAAAATTACTTTTGTTTAAGTAGCGTGCACATGTGAGACACTACCGTATCAATAGCCATTTCGGTAGCCTCAGTGTCTTTCCTTGCCTGATATTCAACCTTACCAGCTTTCAAGCCACGATCACCAATCACAATCCGATGCGGAATGCCAATCAATTCAGAATCATGCAGCAACACCCCAGAGCGTTCATCGCGATCATCCAGTAATACATCCACCCCTGCCTGCTGTAATTGTTGATACAGGTCATCAGCAGCAGCCTTTACGTCAGCCGACTTTTTATAATTCATGGGCACGATCACGACCTTAAACGGTGCCATCGCCTCTGTCCAAATAATACCGCGTTCATCATTATTTTGTTCAATAGCTGCTGCTACCACGCGAGTAATCCCGATACCATAACAGCCCATTTCCAGTACTATGTTTTTACCATTCTGATCCAGAACTGTAGCTTGCAAAGCTTCTGAATATTTTGTTCGTAGCTGAAATACATGACCTACTTCAATACCGCGCGCCAGTTTCAGATTACCTTGACCACAAGGACTGGGATCACCGGCAATCACATCACGTAAATCAACAAATTCTGGTTCTGCTGCATCACGACCAAAATTAAAGCCTTGGAAATGATAATCGTCTTCATTAGCACCAATTACCCAGTCAGCTCCAGTTGCGGTAGCAAAATCAGCATAAACCTTGCCATGAAAGCCCACTGGACCTAAAGATCCACCATGAGCACCATTAAAAGCCGCTTCTATAGCTTCGTTTGAAGCCATCGCTAATGGCGATTTCACTCCGGCCAATTTTTCAGCTTTGATTTCATTCAGGTGATGATCACCACGCACCAGTAACAGCACAACAGTGCCTTCTTCTTCACCTTCTACAACCAGAGATTTTAAGGTCTGTTCAGTTGGTACTTGCAAATATTCAACCAATTGTTCAATACTGCGGACATTTGGTGTATGTAATTTAGTTAAAGACTTAGTAGCACTTTGGCGCTGACCGCTCAGTGGTAAAGTAGTTGCTAATTCAACATTGGCTGCATAATCTGATGCATCACTGTATGCAATGACATCTTCGCCACTCTCTGCCAATACCTGAAACTCATGCGAACCAGTTCCACCAATACTACCAGTGTCGGCTGCCACTGGACGATAATCCAGTCCTAACCGATCAAATATACGACAATAAGCATTAAACATATCCTGATACGATTGTTGCAATGATTCAAAAGTCGTGTGGAATGAATAAGCATCCTTCATCACAAATTCTCGTGCCCGCATTACCCCAAAGCGTGGGCGCACTTCATCGCGAAATTTAGTCTGAATATGATAAAAATTTAACGGCAATTGTTTATAGCTGCGGATTTCACTGCGTACGATATCAGTAATGACTTCTTCACAGGTAGGACCCAGACAAAACTCGCGTTCATGGCGGTCAGTAATACGTAACAATTCCTTACCATAAAAAGACCAGCGTCCACTTTCCTGCCATAACTCAGCCGGTTGTACCACCGGCATCAGTAATTCAATAGAACCGGCACGATTCATTTCTTCGCGAACAATATGCTCAACCTTGCGTAAGACACGCAAGCCCATTGGCATCCACGTATATAACCCACTCGCTAGGCGACGGATCATCCCGGTACGCAGCATAAGTTTATGACTGGCTAGCTCCGCTTCTGCTGGAGCTTCTTTTAGTGTCGAAATATAAAACTGACTGGCTTTCATAGATATCTCCCAAAACAGCCAGTATTGTACCAGTCTCCGGCCAGTAAAAAAGCCTGAATTGATTACTTTATATTTAACTTAAGCAATTCGGTTATATTAAGCATTAACCATATTAAGCGTGGTATGATTCATAATATCTAATCACGAAGTTTTGCTCATGAAATATCTGCTTATCTACAGCAGCCGTTTTGGCTATACGTATAAGATTGCACAGATACTGGAAAAGCAATGGACAGCAGCCGGTATTTTAGTCAGCGTAGTTAATCTGAACGAAGCCCCCGCCCTCAAACTCGGTGATTATGATCAAATCATCATTGGCGCCTCCATTCGTTATGGTCACTATGCAGCAAAACTGGCTGTCTGGCTCAGACAAAATCAACATGTACTCAATCAAAGCCGAACCGCCTTTTTTAGTGTCAGCATACTGGCTAATAAGCCGCATCGCAGCACGCCTGAAACTCATACTTATACTCGCAAATTTTTCGAAAAATCTCCTTGGCAACCTGATGTAATTGGTATTTTTGCCGGTGAATTACATTATGCCAAATATAATCTGATTGATCGGTATATGATGAAACTGGTTATGAAAATCAACAAAGGTGAAACCAATCTTAAAGCACATATTGAATATACAGACTGGCAAAAAGTACGTGAATTCGGAGAACGGGTAATGAAGATCTAGCAAAACGATTGGTGATAAGCAAGTAGGTATGAAATCTTATTCATCGATAATTTTACTCAGTTAAAAACATCATTACTGGGCCTGAATTTTCTTATTTGACTGAAAGGTGTATTTTAGCATTTCAATACAGCCAAGTTCAAACTGCCAATCGATATAAAAAAACTGACTTTATCGGAAAATAAAGTCAGTTTTTAATTAAAAGCTGGAAAAGCTAAATACGACTATGTTTATTTTTACCAGAGTTTATCTGAGGGTAAATTACAGTTCCATACCTGTCAGATGAGCAGTATCTAAAGCAATCATCAGCTCTTCATTAGTAGGTACTACCATCACACAGCCCTTGCTCTCTTTAGTGCTGATAACACCAGCTTTACCAAAGCGTGCATCCAGATTAGCAGCTGGATCAAGGAACAGACCAAATACGTGCAAGTAATTAACTACTTTTTCACGCATAGTATTTGAGTTTTCACCGATACCACCAGTAAATACCAACGCATCCAAACCACCAGCAGCCACTGTCATGCTACCAATATATTTGGCCAAACGGTAAGCAAACACGCTTAAGGCCAGCTCTGCGCCTTGATCACCATTAGCAGCAGCTTCTTCTAGAACACGGCAGTCATTAGACAGATTAGATAGGCCAAGCATACCGCTTTCTTTATTAAGCATTTCAGTAACCTGATCAATGCTCATATTGGCATTAGCAGCCAAGAAAGAGAAAATACTTGGGTCAACGTCACCACTACGGGTACCCATTACCAAACCTTCCAGCGGAGTCAGGCCCATGCTGGTATCCTGTGATTCACCGTTTTTAACAGCAGTAATAGACGCACCATTACCCAAATGGGCAATTACCATACTCATCTGTTTGATATCACGATTCAACAGAGATGCGGTTTCCTGAGCAACAAAACGATAGCTGGTACCATGCGCACCATAACGGCGTACACCATATTTTGTATATAAACTGGTAGGAACAGCATAATGGAATGCATGAGGAGGCATAGTTTGATGGAAAGCTGTATCAAATACCGCAACCTGTGGTAATGCAGGAAATGCTTTTTGTGCAGCTTCAATACCGAGAATATGAGCAGGATTGTGCAATGGAGCCAGAACAATACATGCTTCTATATCCTTCATTACTTCAGGAGTAATCACAGTAGAATGAGTAAAGCGTTCACCGCCATGTACAACGCGATGACCAATCGCTTTGACGCGATCGTATAAACCTAATTTTTTCAACTCAGCCAGCAAAGCCATTACTGCGCCGGAGTGATCATAAGCATCACTTAAGTCTATTTTTTCTTTTTCACCATTTACTTTGAAGGTGATATAGGCATCAGGAGTGCCTACTTTTTCAGCCAGACAACTCATTAATACTTCTTTTTTGGCCACATCCATTACAGCAGCCTTTACAGAAGAACTACCACAATTCAGTATTAATACCAAATCTTGATTACTCATAATTGTTTTTTTCCTGTTTATATACTTCAGTCATTAACAAAGAACAACAGTTCTTTAAAATTAACGGGCAAACAGCGTTCGAGCATCAGTAAAACGCTGATTAAAATAGGGCTGATCCAATCTTGCAGTACGAATATTGCCATTACTAGAAGGCGCATGAATAAACTGACCATCACCGATGTACAGTCCAATATGGGAATAGCTTTGGCCATTAGTATTGAAAAAAACCAAATCGCCTATCCGTAGATCCCGTTTATGAATTGGTGTAGACACAGCAGCAATATCACGAGCAGTGCGAGGTAAATTTACCTGTAATGCCTGCTTATAAATATATTGCACCATGCCACTACAATCAAACCCATTTTCACGACTGCTACCACCATAGCGATAGGGTGTACCAATCAGACTCAGGCTTTGCAACAACAATTCCTGACTGCCAGCAGCATGACTGACTTTAGTAATCCTGATCGGTTGTAGATGATGATCAGGTAGCACAACCACTTTTTTAACCGGGTCGCCACAGCCAGCCACAACCAGAACCAGCGCGCTTAAAAAAGCACGCCGTTTTGCATTACACGTAACCATTATTGTTTTACCCTATTTTACCCTAATTGATTACAATTTTTTAAATGCTCTGGCTCTTATTGTAGCACGAGCCCCAGACAATATCTGTATACAAATAAATATTCAATAACATCATTACTCATTCTAACTTTGTCGTACAAAACCTACAAAACAAAATTGATGCTAATAATTTCTACTTTTACTGCTTGACAGGGGTGCAGGCCAATAATAGAGTACAAACACTAATTTAAATTTATAGATAGAGTTTATCTTCCGTATCAAACACATAAGAACTGAATATAAAGTAATTAAATCAGCCATCTATAAATTTAATATCTACATACAGAGACAGGACGTAATATGCAGGAATTTGCACCACTCATCATCCGCAACCATCAGTTAATCCCCATTGTGCAAGGCGGGATGGGGGTTGGTGTTTCTGCTTCTGGTCTGGCCAGTGCAGTGGCGCGTGAAAATGGTGTAGGCACCATTGCCAGTGTGGACTTACGCCATCTACATCCTGATCTGCTCGCTCAATCCAAACAACATCCTACACAGGAAAAATACGACATACTTAATCGCATAGCACTTGATCGTGAAATCAAATCAGCTTTAACACAATCTCAGGGCAAAGGCATGATTGCAGTCAACGTCATGAAAGCGGTTAAAGATCATCATGCTATGGTGCAACAATCTTGCGAATCTGGCGCTCATGCTATCGTTATGGGAGCAGGTTTACCCCTTGATTTACCAGAAATGACGGCTGATTTCCCAGATGTGGCTTTATTACCTATTCTGTCAGAATCACGTGGTATCTCTATTATCTTGAAGCGATGGATGAAAAAAAATCGTTTGCCTGATGCCATTGTAATTGAGCATCCTGCTCATGCTGCTGGACATTTAGGTGCAGCTACCGTATCAGGTGTAAACGACGAACGCTTTGATTTCAAACGTGTGCTGGAAGAAACATTCGAGCTATTCAAAAAATTGGGGCTCGAGCGAGAAAAAATTCCGCTTATTATTGCAGGCGGTATGGCAAACTTTCAAAAAATATCATTAGCATTAAAAGAATGGGGGGCAGCTGCTGTGCAGATTGGTACAGCTTTTGCCGTCACCAAAGAAGGCGATGCACACTTGAATTTTAAAAAAATGCTCGCTGGTGCTGAAGGTGAACAAATTGTCGAATTTATGTCGGTTGCCGGTTTACCGGCACGTGGTATTAAAAATAAATTTCTTGATAGCTATCTTAAGCGCGAAACCATACTACAAAACAATGCCAAAGCTGATCCGCGTCGTTGTACGCAAGGCATAAATTGTTTGTCTGTTTGTGGTTTACGCGACGGACTGGATAAAGCCGGACAATTTTGTATTGATTTAAAACTGGCTGCTGCTTGGCGCGGAGAAACTGATAAAGGTTTATTCTTTCGTGGCAAAGATCCACTACCCTTTGGTCAGGCCATGCGTAGTGTCAAAGAAACCATTGCCTATCTTTTGACTGGAGAAACCCAGACTGTACAGAAAAGTGCTTAAAAAATATAATTTAATCACCGATTAATAATTAAATAGGCTATTTTGACTAGATTTATTATTCAATGAACTAATGAAAAATGGTGCAAATAATATTTCCACTAGACAAGAAAAGCTATTGTTTAGCCGATAAATGAAAAAATTTCTATTAAAATCAATTAAGAGATTAAATAAATAATATATTCATCCTAATTTTATTGCTGCTAAACACTGATAAAATACTAATATGCAATTAATCAGATGAATAATTAAAATAAAAGCATAAGAATTTTATGAAAAAGCATGGTATTTATAACCAAACATTAATCGAACAGATCCTTTTTTGTTACATGCATCGATAAATATCCCCTAATAAAGATCTATAAAATATCAGTGGAAAATGATTCTCAAGAAAAAAGCTAAAGTATGATTAGAAATCACAAAATGGCTATTAAAACATCATGCCCGTATAAATTTAAAAAACAATTAAGCAGTAATGACCTTGTACCTAAATTTATCAGAGACTCATCTATAAATCTTTGGTAAACATAGCAAATGTTTAATAATTAATCATGAATATAAAGATAGGGTTATCAATAAGATTAATTATTCAAGGCTTATGGGCTGACCGGATCTGTGAATTAATGATAATATTACCACCATAAAATTCTAATTGCTGAATGAATATGAACCCCAGACTAGAAATGCTGCAACCCTATCCTTTTGCGCGCCTGCGTAATCTTATGGATGGATTGGAAGCACCAGCTCATTTAAAACCAATCGCCTTACACATTGGTGAACCAAAACACCCTACACCAACTGTATTAAAACAGGCAATGGTCAACCATCTGGATGGTTTATCTGTTTATCCGGTAACAGCAGGTTTACCACAGTTACGTAAGGCTTGTGCACAGTGGCTAGCGCATCGCTATAATGGAATCAATGTGAACCCTGATACGGAAATTTTGCCTGTTTTAGGGAGTCGCGAAGCGCTATTTGCATTTACACAAACTATTATCAATCCTACTGGTATTCACAAACCTATAGTAATTAGTCCTAATCCGTTTTACCAGATTTACGAAGGTGCAGCTTTACTGGCTGGAGCACAAATAGAATACGTTAACTGCAATGCACCGCGTTTTATTCCACAATGGCACCAGATTGATAGCGACACCTGGTCACAAGTTCAACTTGTTTTTGTCTGTACACCAGCCAATCCCAGTGGTGCAGTAATGAATCTGGCAGATTGGCAGGAACTGTTTGCTTTGCAGGATAAATATGATTTTGTCATTGCTTCAGATGAGTGTTATTCTGAAATTTACTTTGACGACAACAACAAACCACTCGGCATATTAGAAGCAGCCACAAAATTAGGCCGAACTTTTGAAAAACTGGTCATGTTTACCAGCCTATCTAAGCGTTCTAATGCCCCCGGCTTACGTTCCGGATTTGTAGCTGGTGACAGCAAATTATTGGCAGACTTTTTAATTTATCGCACCTATCATGGCAGCGCCATGAGTTTACCGGTTCAGTACGCCAGTATAGCCGCATGGGGTGATGAAGAACACGTGATTGCTAATCGTGAACTTTACCGTGAAAAATTTGCTCAGGTATTGCCAATTTTGCAACAAAAATATATTGTTCAAAAACCTGACGCATCTTTTTATCTATGGCTAGCGGTTCCACAAGGTGATGATCTAGCCTTTACACAATTATTATGGCAAAAAGCTGCGATTAAAGTTTTACCGGGACGGTTTTTAGCCAGAAATACTATACATGGTAATCCCGGAGCGGGATTTGTCCGTATTGCATTAGTTTCAGAATTGAAAGACTGCTTAGAAGCAGCCAGACGTATGATCGAAATCAACTTTTAAATTTTTGCAATGTTTTATCTGAAATTATTTAATAACACTGTAAATAATAATCTTTAATCAGCGTGGCCTAACAGTAATTTTTCTATTGATATGGTATTACACTGATAACTGCCAAAAAACCAAGTTCCAACTATTGTCCCAAACTTGGTTTTTTTATGCTTGATAACTTGTGCGTTGAATTATTCTACATTTTGTACTTGCTCACGCATTTGTTCAATTAATACTTTAAGTCCAACAGAAGCCTGAGTACATTCCATTGCAAAAGCTTTGCTACCCAAAGTATTGGCTTCACGATTTAATTCCTGCATCAAAAAATCTAACCGTTTACCCACACTACCTTTGTGCTCATTAATCAGTCGCCGAACTTCAACAATATGGGTTTGCAAACGGTTGAGTTCTTCATCCACATCTACCTTCTGCATAAACAATACAAATTCCTGTTTCAGACGCTCTGCATCCACTTGTGCCACTGCTTCTCGCAGTCTGACTTCAGCTTTATGAATATAATCATGTAATAATTGCGGGAAAATATTTTGCACTTTAACAACAATAGCATTCATTTCATCTAAACGTCCCATCAAATGCTGTTGTAATTTCTCCCCTTCACGCTGACGGGCTGATCTGAAATCACTTAGAACTTGCTCAAGCAAACTCAAAACCCCCGCAATTAATACATCCTTATCTTCATTATTAGCAATCAGTACACCAGGAAAATGCAGAATGTCCGCCACTGTTAGTTTTCCCAAATCCTGGTACTGCAAACGTAACTGCGTATTAAAATCAACCAACTGAGCAACCAAATTATGGTCAATCGGCAACTTATCCATATTCTGAGCAGATAAATTCTGAATTTGGATACGGCACTCCAGCTTACCTCTCATAATCTGCGCACTGATAATTTCGCGCATTCTCGCTTCTAAAGTGCGTAATTCTTCCGGCACTTTAAATTGAATGTCCAGATAACGATGATTAACTGCCCGAAGTTCCAGATTAATTTGACGACTACCGAATTGCCCAGAAGCATTTGCATAGCCAGTCATACTTTGTAACATTATTTTTCCCTTAAACCAAAACCACTGTCTTATTAAAATTTACTTTGTTCACAGGGCAAGTATAACCAAAAGCTACTCTGAGGCAAACGCTAATATTGGGCACATCCGTTTTCCAGATATATAATTACTAGTCGATAACCTGCCAACTACCTAATTATGACCCATCCTAATACAACCAAACGTCAACAACGAGCAGCTGATGAACTGCGACCTTTACAAATTATCCCTAATTTCTTACCTCAAGCTGATGGCTCTGCGTTAATCTGCTGTGGTCATACAAAAGTAATTTGTACAGCAACCATTGATGAAAATGTGCCATCTTTTTTAAAAGACACAGGTCGTGGCTGGGTAACTGCAGAATACGGTATGCTCCCCGCCTCTGCCAACGGCCGTATGCGTCGCGAAGCGGTTGCCGGCAAACAATCCGGTCGCACTCAGGAAATACAACGCTTAATCGGGCGTTCATTACGAGCGGTAATGAATATGGACAAACTGGGCAGCAGACAGATTCTGATTGATTGTGATGTCATTCAGGCTGATGGCGGTACCAGAACAGCCAGCATCAGTGGTGCTTTCGTAGCATTAGCTTTGGCAATAAATAAATTATTGGCTAGCGGTAAAATCGTTGAAAACCCAATTCGCGAAGCTGTAGCAGCCATTTCCGTAGGTATCGTTAATGGTCAAATCTTACTGGATTTAGACTATCCCGAGGATTCAGGTTGTGAAGCAGACATCAATGTCGTCATGACCGCTTCTGAACAATTAATCGAAATACAGGGTACTGCTGAAGGAGCACCATTTAGTGTGCAACAATTAAACGACCTGATCAAACTGGCACAACAGGGAGTCGCAAAAATTTTGATTGAGCAACAAAAAGCTATTGCTCAAAGTTAAATTAAAAAACCTGTTTTATCTGACTGGCAACTGCAATCAAGCAGAAAGAACATCATCAGGTTGTTACAAATTTTACCATAAGGTATTCAATTATAATTATTGATCAACTCCGAGTGGACGACATTTATCACACCATGAAGAATGCACATAAATCTTTATTTCCTGTAATGGTAGGTGTACAGATAAATGTCGTTTTGTTTGCTTATGCAGAGACGATAGTTCCCATGGCATAAAATCAGCTATTAAAAAGTAGTGCCAAATACGACCTTCAGCATATACCGAAATACAAGCTTTGCTGATCACCCAATACAAAATGTCATTATCCTAATTTGATTCGTCGTATTAACGTATATGATGTGTTTTGCAAAAAAATTATTTGTATCTCACTTACAATTCAACTATCGATTTTTTCCAACTTTCTATGCTGTAAAGACATGTTATTAATGTTCTCAACAATAAATTTAAGCTATTTAAATTAAATCAATACAGGTTTTAGCGCTTTTATTAAAATTAAATAATTAGCTGAAAATCAAATTGTTAAAAAACTCGAATAAATGGTTGATAGGTATATATCTCTGATTCTAACAAAATACCCGATAATCACCTTGTTTTTGTATCATAAAAATGCTAAAAAGAATCCTTAACATTTCATAAAACAGGCCGTGGCAACGCTGCCTATCTTCTTTGACACCAAACTTAATGTAGAAAGTAAGCAGTATTATGGCGTTAATCGTACAGAAATACGGCGGGACCTCAGTAGGATCAGTAGAACGCATCAAAAATGTCGCACGACGTATCGCTCAGGCCAAAGCTAATGGGGATGATATCGTTGTCGTTGTATCCGCTATGAGTGGTGAAACCAACCGTCTTGTAGCTTTAGCTCATGAAATACAGGAACAACCAGATCCTCGCGAAATGGATGTGGTTTTATCCACCGGCGAACAAGTGACAATCGGTTTATTGGCGATGGCATTACAAAGTATTGGCATAGCCGCTAAAAGCTATACTGGCTGGCAAGTAGCGATCACCACAGATAATGCTCATACTAAAGCGCGTATAGACAGTATTGATCAGACAAAAATTCAACAAGATCTAAAATCTGGAAAAGTGGTCATTATCGCTGGTTTTCAAGGGATAGATGCTGACAACAACATTACTACTCTTGGGCGTGGTGGTTCGGATACTTCCGCCGTTGCCATGGCAGCAGCATTGAAAGCTGATGAATGTCAGATTTATACTGATGTTGATGGAGTTTACACTACCGACCCGCGTGTCGTACCAGAAGCACGCCGCCTTAACACCATTTCTTTCGAAGAAATGCTTGAATTATCTAGTCTGGGCAGTAAAGTTTTACAGATACGTTCAGTTGAATTTGCCGGCAAATATAAAGTCCGTCTGCGCGTATTAAGCAGTCTTGAGACCAGTGGAAGCGGAACCCTGATAACATTTGAAGAGGATAAAAACATGATGGAACATGCGGCAGTATCCGGTATTGCCTTCGATAAAAATCAAGCGCGTATAAATGTACGTGGGGTGCCTGATACGCCGGGTACAGCTTCACAAATATTGTGTGCTGTGGCAGATGCCAATATTGAAGTTGATATGATTATTCAGAATGTTGGATCTGCTGGTACCACTGATTTCTCTTTCACTGTACCGCGCAGTGATTATCAGCGGACACTGGATATACTGAAAGAGGTACAGAAAAAAATTGGCGCCCGCGAAGTTTGTGGCGATGATACCGTCTGCAAAGTTTCTATCGTCGGGGTGGGCATGCGTTCCCATGTTGGTATTGCATCTACCATGTTCCGTACATTAGCTAATGAAAACATTAATATCCAGATGATATCAACTTCTGAAATCAAAGTTTCAGTGTTAATCTTCGAGAAATATCTTGAACTGGCCACAAGAGTTTTACATCAGGTATTTGAGTTAGACAAAGATCCAGTTTAATAAATGTAAAAAGACTCCAATTCTCTTTTAACAATGATAAAGGTCGTCTGAAAATAATCAGACGACCTTTAATTATTGTACAATTAAAAAATTTGCTTAATTAACTTTCCTACCTATGTCCTCTAATTCCAAACGCGAGTATGAAAATAATAAACTAGCTAAACGCCTGCGTCATCAGGTTGGGGCAGCCATCAATGACTATCAAATGATAGCTGATGGCGACAAAATCATGGTTTGCCTTTCTGGTGGCAAAGATAGCTATGCTCTCTTAGACATCTTACTCAGATTACAAAAATCTGCTCCCATTCATTTTGATATTCTTGCAGTAAATTTGGATCAGAAGCAACCGGGATTTCCAGCGCATATTCTTCCAGATTACCTACATAGTCTCGGTGTGCCCCATCTTATTGTTGAAGAAGACACCTATAGCGTTGTCAAAAGAGTGATTGAAGAAGGCAAAACCACCTGCGGTTTGTGTAGTCGCTTGCGCCGGGGTATTTTATATCGTGTTGCTAAAGAAAATGGTTGCAGCAAAATCGCCCTAGGCCATCATCGAGATGATATAGTCGAAACATTATTTCTAAATATGTTTTACGGTGGCAAACTCAAGGCCATGCCTCCAAAACTATTATCTGATAACGGCGAACACATCATCATTCGTCCGTTGGCCTATGTTAAAGAAAAAGATTTGATTCGTTATGCTGAAGTACAGCAATTTCCGATTATTCCCTGTAACTTATGTGGATCACAGCCTAATCTGCAACGTCAGGTTATCAAGGAAATGCTGCAACAATGGGATAAACAATTCCCCGGACGAATTGAATCCATGTTTTCTGCCCTGCAAAATATTGTACCGTCACATTTAGCCGATAACCAACTGTTTAACTTTATCGGCCTACATCAAGGACAGAAATTATTGCATGGTGGCGATATCGCATTTGATCGCGAAACTTTCTCTGCCCCTTTTTCGGTTGCTAACACCGATGAACTTAACCATTCCCATAAACAAGACAAACGTATTATTAATATATTAGATTCACGGCAATAAATTTTATGAGTTCTACCACAAAAAAACTAACTCCTGCCAAAGCCATGCTTGCTGCTATTAGTGGCTATGCCATGGACGGTTTCGATTTGCTTATTCTTGGCTTTATGCTGGCGGCCATCAGCACCGATTTGCATTTAGATACCTCGCAAGCAGGTTCACTCGTTACCTGGACACTGATCGGTTCGGTCATTGGTGGCATCATTTTTGGTCACCTAAGCGATCGATTTGGTCGCGTTCGCATGTTATCGATGACCATACTGATGTTTGCAGTTTTTACAGGTTTATGTGCTCTTGCACAGGGTTATTACGATTTGCTTATTTATCGCACACTTGCCGGTATGGGATTAGGCGGTGAGTTTGGCATAGGCATGGCCATGATCGCTGAAGTATGGCCAGCTGCCAAACGTAACCGTGCCTCTGCTTATGTCGGTATTGGTTGGCAAATCGGCGTGCTGGCTGCGGCCTTCATTACCCCGTTTTTGCTTAATATCATTGGCTGGCGTGGTATGTTTTTAGTCGGATTATTTCCGGCTATCGCTTCTTATTTCATCCGTCACGATACCAGCGAACCAGAACAATTTACTAAACAACAAAAAGTTCAGGGACAATTATCATTCACAAATCGTTTGCAGCTGCTGATCAAAGACCGGCAAACAGCCAAAACCAGTTTGGGAATATTTATCTTATGCGCGGTGCAGAATTTTGGCTATTATGGCCTAATGATATGGATGCCTAGTTATCTAGCCAGCAAATTAGGGTTTAGCCTGACAGCTTCTGGTAACTGGACAGCAGTTACAGTAATTGGAATGATTATTGGTATCTTGTTATTCGGTTATCTGGCCGATCATTTTGCCCGCTGGAAAATATTTTTGCTTTATCAGATCGGCGCTTTTTTAATGGTTGCCCAGTATGCTCAACTAGAAGATCCAACCGCTTTATTAATCTGCGGTGCTATTATGGGCTTATTTGTTAATGGTATGATTGGTGGCTATGGGGCCCTAATCTCTGACAATTTTCCTCCACATGTTCGTGCGACTGCGCAAAATGTATTATTTAATTTGGGTCGGGGAGTTGGTGGATTTGGGCCTTTAGTCATTGGCTTTTGTGTCAAAGAATGGTCTTTTTATGCAGCATTGTGCTTACTGGCCTCTATTTATTTACTGGATATCATAGCCACCTTATGGCTGATTCCAAAACAAAATCATATACCGCCTGAAGATGATAATCTTGGTGTAATTGGCTAATTATTCTTTTCAGAACAGTGCAGACTTACTACAATCTGCACTGTTTCTTTTTTAATTCTATTCTGACCAAAATGACTACATTAACTAAGGTAATTTTATATACTGATAATGATGGTTTCGCACGCTTTAAAGAAGAAGCCATTGCTTTAGACGAAGGTACGCCCAAAAGTCAACTATCCCCATGGCTACCAGCTACTGGTTTGCAGCTGCGTCATAGTCCAGTAGGTTTTCAAAGTGATTTCCATTGTACTGAACATCCTCAATGGCTAATCGTTTTACAGGGTATCATGGAAATAGGACTCAGAGATGGATCAACTCGTCGTTTTGCTGCCGGAGAACATTTTTATTCAGCTGATACCTTACCTGAAAATGTTGACTTTGATCCTCATATCCATGGACATTGCAGCAGTTTAATTGGCGATCTTCCATTAATTACTGCCTTCATCCGAGATTAATCCTTCAGCAAAAAGCAAATCTAATGAATCCATCTATGCTATTTAGCTTACCCGATGCACAGGGTCAAGAATTTAATGCTGCCGATCATCTACCTCTGGTTTTGTATTTTTATCCGAAAGACAGTACACCCGGTTGTACCACAGAAGCAGAAGAATTTAACACATTGTTACCGCAATTTCTGCAACTAGGTTACACCGTTGTTGGTATATCCCGTGATAGCGCAAAAAGCCATCAAAAATTCATCAATAAATTAAATTTACAATTTAATTTATTATGCGATATTAATGAAACTGTTTGTCGTCAATTTGATGTAATTAAAGAAAAAAATATGTACGGTAAAAAAGTTATGGGTATTGAAAGAAGTACCTTTATTCTTAACCACAATGGCCATATTATCCATGAATGGCGTAAAGTCAGAGCAGCCGGTCATGCGCAGCAAGTTTTAAATACTTTGGTGCAAGCGAATGCATAAATTTTATTTTCAGGCACCCTGCTGCTCCTTAATATTGAGTTTTAATGAACAACAGCAGCTACAAAGAATCAGCTGGCAAAAAGATCAACATACAGCGGTTCTTCCCCAGCTTACCGGTATATGGGAACAAAAACTGAACGCTTATTTTGCCGGTGAACTGAAAGATTTTAATTATCCTCCCTCTTCTGCTGGTACCACATTTCAACAAAAAGTATGGCAGGCTATATCTCGTATTCCCTACGGACAGGTCGCCTCTTATGGCGATATTGCCCGCGTACTTAATACTTCACCTCGTGCGGTAGGTCAGGCCTGTGGCAGAAATCCATTACCCATTATTATTCCTTGTCACCGGGTAGTTTCAGCACAAGGATTAGGCGGATTCAGCTTAGGTACCAAGGATTTTGAGCTAAACATCAAACGTTGGCTCCTCAACCATGAAGGAGCAACATGGTAACTGGCTCTCTTACTGCTTCTTTACTTGAGCCGATCGAATCCTTACTGGAACATTTATGGCTCAGCGAACAATTGGCATTTAACACACTTGAAGGCTATCGCTGTGATTTGACTAAAGTAGCACGCCGATTGCAAAATCAGCAACTTGACTGGTTTAGCGTGGACTCACTTGCACTGGCAAATGCTATATTTGTAGATAATGAAAAACCTAGTTCACAGGCAAGAGCACTTTCTGCTTGTAAACGATTATTCCAGTGGTTACAGGAATACAATCGTCGCAATGATGTGCCAACGGAACAATTGAAAATGCCTAAAAAAGGTATTCATCTGCCAGACATCATTACTGAGGCACAAATCGACGCTTTACTATCAGCTCCCGATACCAGCACAACGCATGGATTACGTGATAAAGCACTCTTGGAAGTTATTTATGCCACTGGATTGCGGGTCAGTGAAGCCGTTAATCTACATATTAATGAAATTGATTTACAAAATGGCTTACTTAGCACTATCGGTAAAGGTAATAAACAGCGTATGGTACCGTTAGGCGAAGAAGCCACTGACTGGGTACAAACTTATTTTACTGAAGCCAGACCAGCATTATTGAAAAATCGTGCCTGTGACGCCGTTTTCGTCAGCCAAAAGAAAGTGGCTATGACTCGTCAGCTGGCATGGATGATTGTTAACAAATATGCCACTGAGGTCGGTATTCATCACCTTAGTCCACATGGTTTACGTCATGCTTTCGCCACTCATCTGGTCAATCATGGAGCAGATTTACGTGTTGTACAACTTTTACTTGGACATGCAGATATCGGTACTACTCAGATATATACACATGTCGCTAACGAACGATTGAAACAAGTTATACAACAACATCATCCGCGAGGATAAAAAGTATTTAAAGAAAAAGCCAGTAATGAGTACTGGCATTTCTTTCGAAAAATTATATTAATTTATCGAATAAGAAATAATCCAATTAATGATAGGGGAATTCCGGGTCTTGACCGTACAACTTCCCACTTAAAACTCTCCCAGCTACCTTTAGAATAAAACACTTCATCTTTAGGTATTAACTTCATAATAAAATCTGGGCTAGATTTATTTTGAAATTGTATCCACATATTGACTATAAATTTATTGTTTGAAAATAGCTCTTCTTCCTCTTCAATTCTAGAATGAAAGTGGTCATTTTCTTTGATAACATTAATAGCGATAAATTGATCTTTTTTATTAATATAAAAATCTATCGTCATATTATAATGAAGATCGGTTATTTTATTAAGTGAATCTAAGTCTTCACTATAGTCTTCAGTAGCTGATAATATGAATTCGCGTAGAGCCTCATAGTTTATCTCTTGAGGTTTTTCTGATAAATTATTTTTATTATTCATTGCCAGCCAGTCTTGTTGTAATTGAACAATTATACTGTCCAACACAGTTTTAAAAACTTGTTTACTTTGCTTTTCATCTGTAGTTAATCGAACAAGATATTTTGCACCTAATTTCCGTCCTCTATCATCCATATCCAGAAAAACAAAATTTTCCTTGTCTAAACTGGCTAAACCATCATCTATTGCTTTAGGTAAAAATCTAATTAATTGGTTAAATGGTAGTTTTTCATGAAATTCTTTTGGAATATTCCAGACAAAATAAGATTTATCTCCATATTCAATTTCACTATCTCTATCTAGTGTTTTCAAATGCATACGCGGTTGATAAGCAGACATATCTACAGTCAACACTTTATTTTTAAAATCTAACTGCGAAGGGATTTTAATTGAAGAATATTTATTTGGTCCTTCATAATAAATCTCAGGGATCCATTCAATTTTACCTCTTGGCAAATCAACAGCTCCTGTAAAGGGAATTGCTGTTCTTTTAATATAAATATCGTAATAATCAAATATTACTCTTTTTGCCAGCTCTTCTCTTTCATTTACTTCTTCAAAGGATGATTGTTCATTTTCATGCTGACTTGGTTTTGATAAAATATTTTTTGAGGCATTAGCTTTATTTTTACTGTTTACATCAGATGCTAATGGTAATGTTTTTGTATCATTTATACTTAAATTATTATCCTTTTGTTTTTGACTGACAGTGATATTTTTCTTCTCTTCTAGCTTGAATTTTAGTTGACCGCTTAAATTATACTGATTGTCTCGGGTAATTTTTCGCTGGATTGCTTGTCTCACCAATTCGTCTGGCTTTTGATTATTAACAGCTGCACAACCAGTTACCAGAATACCTATTATGAGTAACTTTATATTTTTAAGCTGCATATTCTTTCCTTTTAGATATGAATTATTTACACAGTGTCGATATCAAATTTATAAATATTTAGAACTTACAACTTATTTTATATTCTTAAAAATTAAAAGATTACTTTAGATATAAACTTTGATATGCTTTGATTTACAAAAATAAATAGTTGATTTCAAGATAAAATATTACTTTCTATTAAATCCTGTACTAAGGTTAACACTAATTATAAATCCGGTTACTTAGCATTCTAAAAAGAATATTCAATTTACTTTTGCTATCCGAGTAGGTTGTATCCTGCAGTGTAGACTTCATGATAAAATCTGGATTCGGATTATATTGGAATTGCATCCACACAGTAACAACAGACATCTTCTCCAAAACATCCTTTTTATTTTTTTTCAAATATAAGTGATCATTGTCTTTAATAAATTTAATAGCCATTAATCGTCCGTTTTTATCGATATAAAAATCTATAATCATATTATATGATTGATCATTTATTGTTTTATCATATTCTAAATCCTCATTAGCCGTTTCAATAATGGAGGATGCTACAGTAGCTGATGCTATCATTTTGCGTAGGTCATTAAAATTAATCTTGTGTGGTTTTTCTGATAAAGCATTATTAGTATTTATTTCCAACCATCCTTGCTGTTTTAATTGGGTATTTATGCTGTCCAGCAAAGTTTTAAAAACTAGATTATTTTGTTTATCATCCGTAGTTAATCGAACAAGATATTTGGCACCTAATTGTCGTCCTTTATCATCCATATCCAGAAAAACATAATTTGCCTTGTCTAGTCTGGCTAAACCATCATCTATTGCTTTAGGTAACCATCTAATCAACTGTTTGAAAGGTAATTTTTCGAAAAAATTTTCATCAATATTCCACGCAATATAAGGTTTATCTCCAAATTTGAATTTATTGTATAGAAGTGCAAAATTATTAAAATCTGGTTTACCTGCAGATTTATCAACCATCTCTGCTTTTACAAGTGCGAACCAATTTAAATCTGGTTGAGCTGCAGATATATCTACCGTCAATACATTATCTTTAAAATCAATCTGGGTAGGGAATTTAGTTGAGGAATAGATATTTGGTCCTTTATAATAAATTTCAGGTATCCATTCAATTTTACCCTTTGGCAAATCAACAGCCCCAGTGAATGGAATAATTGTTCTTTTGGCATTAATATCAAAATAATCATACCTTATTCTATTTTGTATATCTTCCTCTTCAGCCTTTTCTTCAACCATTAATTTTTCAAATATTAAATCTTCAAACTCGGTTTCTTCAAACATTGATTCATCATCATGCAGACTTGGTTCTGAAGAAATATTTTTTTGGTCACTAGCTGTATTTTTATTTTTTAGAACAAATGTTAATGTTTCTAAGTCATGTACACTTGATATATTATCTTGCTGCTTTTCTTTTGCAGAGGAGTTTTTATTCTCTTCTAGACTAAACTTTATTTGACCGCTTAAATTATACTGATTATATTGTGTAATATTTTGCTGGATTGCTTGTCTTACCAATTTATCTGGCTGTTGATTACTAATGGCTGTACAACCAGTCAGCAAAATGCCTAACATTAACCACATAATGCTTTTATATTGCATATCCATCCCTTTTAAATTTAAGATTTGATCAAATATTATCGATATCACATATATAAATATTCATAACATGCAATTAATTAACATTATTTAATTTAAATAATTTTTGATTAAAAATCAATTTTTTTTAATTAATTACTATATAAATGAGTATTTTATCAATTTATTAAAGCTATATCTATTGGAATATGTACCTTTATTTTAAATCATAACCCTACTTATAACTTATTTTGATTTACTATTAATTAACATATTTATTGTGATGCCATAATAACATGTAAATTAATACTAAAAACCAGCACATATGATTAATGCACTGGTTTTTATCATTTTTTCAAATGTAGCTAAACTATTTCAAACTTAAATATGATGTCATATTGTATGTATTCTGCTCGTTTGGTTCCATAGTAAATTTAGGAGTCGAGTAATCAATTTTGTACTCATAAATAACACTTAAATTTCCACCAAATGGACTTGGCCTATTATTGTTAGATTCCAATTGAATTTTACCTTGCATGGCAATAAAGCGACCCTTGTCGTCAAAATAATAATTGTAAACTATTGGCATTGCTTCGAATTGTTTCACTATTTGACTATATTGATTGGAAGGACTATTTTCATTCAGATCTTGCTTGTACTCACCCCTGAATTTATCAATAAATTGTTTTAATACCATATAGTCATGTTGTTGATACTGCCCTTTTTTAACCGCAGCTTCCTGTCCCTGTTGTTGTAAAGCTTTGCTTAAACTGTCCAACATAACGACTGTTGTTTTGATATTCCCCATCACTGTAGTATTCAATTTAACCTGATATTTAGCATTGATTTTTTTACCATAATCATCAATATCTACTTTAGCAAAAGATTTTGCATCAATTGAGGCTAAACCATCATCCATTGCTTTGGGTAGATTTTTGATTAAATCACTGATTGGCAAACGCTGTATTGTATTCTGAAAAGGAGCCACTAAAACATAGCGATCGCCAATAAATTTGGAAGGATCATATCTTTTAAAAAAAGTATCTGTAAAATTAGTTATCGCAGACGCATCAATATACAGTTTCAACTTATTAATATCAATTTGTGATGGAAATTTAAAGGTACTCAGCGCATTTTTGGCTTCATAACGATATTCGGGTATAAATTCTATTTTTCCTTTAGATAAATCTACTGCCCCTGTAAAAGGTATTGTAACGGTAGAACTAATAAATTCAAATAAATCCTGATCTGGTTTTACGGGATATTGGGCAGTTACGATTTCTGAGGATGAAATAACATCGGATCCAGATAAAGTCTGGCTGGCACGTTCTGATTGGGCAACAGATTTTTTATTTTCTTTTGTTGTATCTGAACTGTTGTTAGCTTCCAGTTTAACTATTCCACTGAAATTATATTTAGTGTCCTTCGTCCACATTTTTTGCATGCCATCCCGCACTAACTTATCTGGTGCAGTGTCAATCGCTTTATTATTACATGCTGCTACTATCCCAGCTACAGCCATTACTGCAATTATATTGCCAAATCTAAACTTCATACTTTACCCGCTTTAAATAAAACAATAAATATTATTACATAGGTTTAAAAAAACAGTTTTATTGTAAACTATATTAAATCATGTAACCATAATTTAATAATATACTGACTAATTCAAGGAATTAATTTTGGAAGAAATAGTTTAAGTAAATTTATATTTGATGATTAATGAATATTAGCGTATTTTAAATTATATTATTATATTCTTGAACATTGCTTATCTCTAAATTTTTTATATAGCTAATGTTTATTATTATTTTTCTATAATAAATTAATAATATAACAACTAGAGAAATATTTTATAGTTTAAATTAACTCATTAAATAACTAAAAATAATTTACTAATATAAGCACTTATAATTCACTTTTAAATTAAATTGTTTTTACTGTCTTAATATTTATTTGAAAATAAATCAAATTCATATACTTAATAAAATTCAAAATGAGTACTTTGAATAAAGTTGATTTTCAGTTATCAAAAAACTGTAAGAATAGTCCCAATTTCTTATTCCTACAGTTTTATCTACTAAATTTTATAACTGAGCAAAATCTTTCATTTGTGCCACCGGTATTGTTATTTCAATTATCAATCACTATTAGCACTAATTATCAGATAATTAATTAGTCGAATCAATTTGATTTTAATATCTCACGCCAACGTGCTATTTGCGCTATAACCTGAGCAGGTGCCGTGCCACCGATATGGTTGCGCGCATTAAGACTGCCTTCCGGGGTTAAAATTTCATAAACATCATCTTTAATTAGCTCGCAAAAAGACTGCAATACATTTAGCGGCAAATCACTCAGGTCGCATTTTTGCTCTTCGGCCAGACGAACTGCTCGTGCGACAACTTCATGACTATCTCGAAATGGCAAGCCCTCTTTTACCAGATAATCGGCTAAATCAGTTGCTGTAGCATATCCTTGCAAAACAGCATTACGCATACTTTCAGGTTTCACCGTGACGCCACGCATCATTTCAGCATAAATTCTTAGCGTATCAACTAGTGTATCAACCGTATCAAATAATGGTTCTTTATCTTCCTGATTATCCTTGTTATAGGCCAAAGGTTGTGACTTCATTAAAGTAATCAACCCCAGTAAGTGCCCGACAACTCTGCCGGTTTTGCCACGCACAAGCTCGGGAACATCTGGATTTTTCTTTTGTGGCATAATACTTGAACCAGTACAAAACCGGTCGGCTAAATCAATAAAATCAAAACGCGGGCTCATCCAGTAGATTAGTTCTTCACTCATACGGGACAAATGCATCATCAGTATGGACGCGGCAGCAGTAAATTCTATGGCAAAATCCCGATCTGAAACTGCATCCAGAGAATTTTGACATATAGCTTCAAATCCTAATAACTCAGCAGTATATTCCCGTTGAATAGGAAAAGTAGTCCCTGCCAGAGCTGCTGAGCCCAAAGGCATTCGATTAACACGATGGCGACAATCCAGCATTCGTTCATAATCTCTGCCCAACATTTCAACATAAGCAAGCATATGATGCCCAAAACTAACTGGCTGAGCTACCTGCATATGAGTAAAACCGGGCATGACAACTGCAGCATTTTCTTCTGCCAGATCAATTAAAGTGGTTTGTAATTCTTTTATTAAGGCAACAATTGCATCAATTTCATCCCGCAACCATAATCTGATATCAGTTGCTACCTGATCATTACGGCTGCGTCCTGTATGCAAACGTTTACCGGCATCGCCAATTTTCTGAGTCAATAAATGCTCCACATTCATGTGAACATCTTCCAAATCTATTGACCAGTTAATTCGCCCGCCGTCAATTTCTTGCAAAATTTCCTGCATACCAGCCTGAATTGCACTCAAATCTTCAACATTTATGATTCCTGCCTGCTGTAACATTTGTGCATGTGCCAACGACCCTTGTATATCATATTTTGCTAAACGCTTATCAAATGTAATTGACGCAGTGTATTGCTTGACCAACTCACTTACCGGTTCATGAAAACGACCAGACCAGTTTTTTTTACTCATTCCCCAACTCCAGTTATCGAAACTTTTCCAACATTCTGCTATAAATTAGCAGCTAAGATAATTAATTCATCAACTCTGTGTCTAAAATAAATCAACAATAACTATAGCACCCCTAAAGCTCGATCAGCATGAAAACGTGTCTGAAATTCGCTAAAAGCACCAGCATCAATAGCAAGTCGCATTTCAGCTGTCAGAACCTGATAATACCGCAGATTGTGAATAGTATTTAACTGCGCGCCTAAAATCTCGCCTACCCTTTGCAAATGATGCAGATAAGAGCGACTGAAATGTTTACAGGTATAACAGTCACAACTTTCATCCAAAGGTCGCTGATCATGACGGTACTTGGCATTACGGATTTTCACATCACCAAATCTGGTAAACAACCAGCCATTTCGGGCATTGCGCGTTGGCATCACACAATCAAACATATCCACACCACATGAAACACCATATACCAAATCTTCCGGCGTACCCACACCCATCAGATAATGCGGTTTATGTTGCGGCAACTTCGGTCCAATAGCACGAAGAATACGGTACATTTCCGGTTTTGGTTCTCCTACTGACAACCCACCAATAGACAATCCGGGAAATCCGATTTCTTCAAGACCAGCTAAAGATTCTTCGCGTAATTCTTCATACATGCCACCTTGTACAATACCAAAAAGCGCATTTGGATTATTCAGACGTTCAAACTCATTTTTACTGCGTTCTGCCCAGCGTAAACTCATTCGCAAAGATTTCTGCGCTTCGTAAAAATCAACATTTCCATCTGGGCATTCATCTAATTGCATCACAATATCAGAATTCAATACTGTCTGAATCTGCATAGATATTTCTGGCGATAAAAACAACTTATTACCATTAATCGGACTTCTGAACGTGCAGCCCTCTTCGGTCAATTTACGCATTTGCGCTAAAGAGAATACCTGAAATCCGCCAGAATCTGTCAGAATAGGTTTATTCCAGCCAATGAAATCATGCAAACCACCGAAATCGCCAATAACCTCTAATCCCGGTCGCAACCACAGATGGAAAGTGTTTCCTAAGATGATCTGAGCTTTAATTTCATCCAAATTTTGCGGCGACATGGCTTTTACAGAACCATAAGTACCAACCGGCATAAATACAGGTGTTTCCACCTTGCCATGATTCAATTCCAGCGTACCGCGGCGGGCATGCCCATCAGTACGATGTAAAGTAAAATTAAGCATATCAACCAACTCTAACAATTACCCATGTCTAACTGTCGCATTATAGCGGAAACCAACGTAATTAGTCTCAGAAGCATTGCCAAGCAAAATTCAAATCGTTAAAATTAAACTTTTAAATAGCAATTGCACATCAATATATGTTTTTTGCTATTGGCATTAGTCATTATTTATAACTAAAATCAAAGCAGTTATCCGATTTTCTCACTTGTATTAAAGCGAGCGGTCTGTTATTTGTGGAGTATGCATGTTAAACATTACCCTGCCCGACGGTTCTGTCCGTCAATTTGAAGCGCCATTAAGTATCGCCGAAATAGCCGCTTCCATTGGTGCAGGCTTAGCAAAAGCCGCAATTGCTGGGAAAATCAACGGTAAGCTTGTCGATACTTGTGATATTGTCAGCGAAGATGCCAGCATTAGTATCATTACAGCTAAAGACGAAGAAGGTGTTGAAATCATTCGTCACTCATGTGCTCATCTCATTGGTCATGCTGTTAAACAGCTTTACCCAGAAGCAAAAATGGTGATCGGACCAGTCATAGAAGATGGTTTTTATTATGACATTTCTTATGAGCGTCCTTTTACTCCCGAAGATATAGTCGCAATCGAAACACGCATGAAAGAATTGATTGCACAAAATTATGATGTCATCAAAAAAGTTACCCCTCGTAATGAAGTCATAAACATCTTCAAACAACGTCATGAAGATTATAAGTTGCGACTCGTTGATGATATGCCTGATGAAAAAGCCATGGGCTTATATTATCATCAGGAATATATTGATATGTGTCGTGGGCCACATGTACCTAACACACGATTTTTAAAAAATTTCAAATTAACTAAGCTTTCCGGTGCCTACTGGCGCGGTGATGCTAAAAATGAACAGCTACAACGTATTTATGGTACTGCTTGGGCAAGTAAAGAGGACCTGAATGCTTATTTGCAACGTATTGAAGAAGCCGAAAAACGTGATCATCGCAAATTAGCCAAACAAATGGATTTATTCCATCTACAAGACGAAGCACCGGGTATGGTGTTCTGGCACCCTAAAGGCTGGTCATTATGGCAAATTATCGAACAGCACATGCGTCGGGAATTATCTGCAGCTGGTTATCAGGAAATCAAGACCCCTATGATCATGGATCGTAGCTTGTGGGAAAAATCAGGCCATTGGGATAACTATAAAGAAAACATGTTTATCACTGAATCTGAAAAACGTGTTTACGCCGTTAAACCGATGAACTGTCCCGGCCATGTACAGGTTTTCAATCAGGGGTTACGTTCATATCGAGATCTACCCTTACGTTTAGCAGAATTCGGTTCTTGTCATCGCAATGAACCCTCCGGCGCTTTACATGGACTGATGCGTGTACGCGGTTTTACTCAGGATGATGCTCACATTTTCTGTACTGAAGATCAGATAGTGAGTGAAGCTAAAGCTTTTAATGAGCTGGTTATGCGCATTTATAAGCAGTTCGAATTTAATGATGTATCCATCAAATTATCATTACGACCGGAAAAAAGAGCGGGTGCAGATGCTATCTGGGATAAAGCAGAACAGGGATTACGCGATGCATTAACCGCTTGTAACGTTAATTGGGAAGAATTGCCTGGAGAAGGCGCATTTTATGGTCCGAAAGTGGAATACCACATCAAGGACGCACTGGGACGCTCATGGCAATGTGGCACCATTCAGCTCGATTTTGTTTTACCAGAACGCTTGGGTGCAGAATATGTAACCGAGGAAAATGAACGTGCTCGCCCAGTCATGCTTCATCGAGCTATTCTTGGTTCTTTAGAACGCTTTATTGGCATTCTGATTGAACATCATGCCGGTGCTTTCCCACTATGGCTTGCTCCGGTGCAAATGGTGATTATGAATATCACCGAAGCTCAAACTGAATATTGTCAGCAGCTTGCTGAGCGTTTGACCTCAGAAGGCTTCCGTGTACAATTAGACTTGCGTAATGAGAAAATTGGATACAAAATCCGAGATAACAGTACGCAACGCCTACCCTATCAACTGGTTATAGGCGAGAAAGAAAAACAGGACAACAAGGTTGCCGTTCGCAAACGCGGCGGGGAAGATCTGGGTCAGATGGATATTGAAACATTCATTAGCCAGCTGAAACAAGAAGCCTTGTCTCTTCATTAAACCGTGAATAAGGAGTACGACCATCGCTCAAGAACGCGAAGCACGCATCAACGGTGAAATCACCATTAAAGAAGTGCGTTTGATTGGTCCAACTGGAGAACAGTTGGGTGTAGTATCGACTCAGCAAGCCCTGAAACTGGCCGAAGAGCACGATGTGGATCTAGTGGAAATTGCCCCCACCGCCAAACCGCCCGTCTGCAAATTAATGGATTTCGGTAAATTCAAATACGAGCAATCCAAAAAACGCGACGAGCAACGCAAAAAGCAGAAACAGGTACAGGTTAAGGAAATTAAATTCCGGCCTGGTACCGATGAAGGTGACTATCAGATTAAATTGCGTAACATTGTTCGCTTTTTGACTGACGGTGATAAAGTAAAAGTTACCTTACGTTTCCGCGGACGCGAAATGGCACATCAGCATCTGGGCGCAGAACTACTCAAGCGTATTCAGGCTGATTTAATCGAAATTGGTACCGTTGAGCAGTTTCCAAAAATGGAAGGTCGCCAGATGGTAATGATTATTGCAGCGAAGAAAAAATAATCATTAACCGGAATTTCAGCCTGTCTTAAAAAAGTCTCATTTTATCTCAGTAAAATGAGACTTTTCATTTTATTAAAAACACAAATAATAACTTAACAAATCCGGGTATATCTGGTCATAAGTTATTATCGCTATATTGTCTTAGCAGTACAGGTATATTATAATCCGCTTCTTGTGCATCGCCGCTGTGCATGAATCAAATTTTAAGCGGCAAAAACCGTGGTGTGCGGGTTAAAGTGCTGAATTCAGCCACCCCTCGCCTGATCAAACAACAATGGAGTTTTCCCATGCCGAAAATGAAATCCAAATCAAGCGCGAAAAAACGCTTTAAAGTATTGGGTAACGGTGGTGTAAAACGCGCTCATGCGTTCAAACGTCACATTCTGACGAAAAAAACCACCAAAAACAAACGTCAATTGCGTGGCACCTCTATGGTGAATGAACGCGATATGGCTTCTGTTCATAAAATGTTACCCTACGCTTAAGGAGTTTAAATTATGCCTCGCGTAAAACGTGGTGTTACCGCTCGTGCACGTCATAAAAAAGTTATAGCGCTAGCTAAAGGCTACCGCGGTCGTCGTAAAAATGTCTATCGTATCGCCAAACAGGCGGTAATGAAGGCTGGTCAATATGCCTATCGCGACCGTCGTCAACGTAAACGTCAATTCCGTCAATTATGGATTGTACGTATTAATGCCGCTGCGCGCCAAAATGGTTTGTCTTACAGCAAATTTATGAATGGTCTGAAAAAGGCAGCCATTGCAATCGACCGTAAAGTACTTGCTGACTTGGCCGTATTCGATCAGGCTGCATTTGCACAATTAGCAGAACAAGCAAAAGCTGCTTTAGCTTAAAAACGGTTGTCCGCTAAAAAAAGGAAACTTCGGTTTCCTTTTTTTGTTTCTTGACACAAACCATCATTATTCAGCAACAACTGCTTGGTTAACATTGTTGATAAGTCAATTTTCACGTTAAAATAACCTCTCGTAAATATATCGGTATAGAGTATTACTTGAGATGATTGTATTCATACTGTCTACATAGAGCATCACTAACGATCATTTGTGCAGAAGTATAATCAGCTCAGGTAATGTTTTATTGTTTGAATATAAAAAAGTAAAGTAAAGATATAAAGTTATGGAAAACGCCAACCGCATCGTTGCCGAAGGCATCGCTGCCATTAATTCGGCTGTAGATTTACCCGCTCTGGAACTGGTTAAAGCGCGCTATCTGGGCAAAGCAGGTGAATTAAATGCCTTATTGAAAACCTTAGGGCAAATGTCGCCTGAAGAACGTAAAACCATCGGTGCGCATATCAACGAATGCAAAAACCAATTTCAGGCAACTTACAACAATAAACGCGATGCATTAAATGAAGCCAAACTGGAACAACAACTTGCAGCAGAGGCTCTAGATGTCACTCTGCCGGGACGTGGACAAAGTACCGGAGGGTTACATCCGGTGACATTAACACTACAACGCATTGTCGAATT
This sequence comes from uncultured Neisseriaceae bacterium, assembly GCA_946481965.1. Lineage (GTDB taxonomy): Bacteria > Pseudomonadota > Gammaproteobacteria > Burkholderiales > Neisseriaceae > Snodgrassella. The sequence goes on from CAMLPN010000023.1 coordinate 28,645, forward strand.
GTTTCACAGCATGGGTTTCACCGTTGCGGATGGCCCTGAAATTGAAGATGATTTTCATAATTTCCAGGCATTAAATATCCCCCCAAACCATCCGGCTCGTGCCATGCAGGATACTTTTTACGTTGAAAACGGTGATGTACTGCGCACGCATACTTCGCCTATTCAAGTACGTTATATGCTGGATAAAAAAGAGCCCCCCATTCGCATTATTGCACCGGGACGAGTATATCGGGTTGATTCTGATGCGACTCACTCACCCATGTTTCATCAGGCTGAAGGTCTATGGCTTGAAGAAGGCGTAACAATGGCTGATCTGAAAGCCATATTTACTGACTTTATCCGTCGTTTTTTTGAACGTGATGATTTACAAGTTCGCTTCCGACCGTCGTTTTTTCCCTTCACCGAGCCATCTGCAGAAATAGATATTATGGGTGAAAATGGCTGGTTAGAAGTAGGTGGCTGTGGCATGGTTCATCCCAACGTATTGAAAAACGTTAATATCGATCCAGAAAAATACACAGGATTTGCTTTTGGAATTGGGTTAGATCGTTTTGCCATGCTACGCTACGGGATAAATGATTTACGTCTATTCTTTGATAACGATCTGAATTTTTTGAGACAATTTCAAGATTAATTTATTAACAATCTTATCTGCTTTAAGCTTATTACAGATAACTGCAACATATTTGTATAGAAATATATGTTATTTCAATTATTTGAAAAACTTAAATCGCCAACAGCATAAATTTACACTAGCTATCTCACCTGATATAGCAACATAAGTAAAATTTGATTATTTAATAAATATAATCAGCAATTTATTGAAACGCAAAGCACAAATACTGACAAATCGCGAGAGTAATTCTTCAAGCTACTATTAATCTGTACTCACCACTCGCCTTTTGTGCAAACTAAACAAAATATATTGGAAGCGACATGCAATTTTCTCAACAATGGTTATACTCATGGGTAAATCCCCAGCTATCATCTGAGCAATTGGCGCATACTCTGACCATGGCTGGTTTGGAAGTAGAAAAAACTGAGCTGGCTGCTCCAACCTTTACAGGTGTGGTGGTAGCTGAAGTTAAATCAGTACAGAAACATCCTGATGCTGATCGCCTTAACATTACCCAGATAGATGCCGGAACAGGCGAGTTGATACAGATAGTTTGTGGTGCACCCAACGTACAGGTCGGCATTAAAGTTCCTTGTGCACTTGCGGGCGCAGTCTTACCCGGTAACTTTAAAATAAAACCCACGAAAATGCGTGGTCAAGAATCCAATGGGATGCTGTGTTCAGCTAAAGAACTTGGTTTGATCGATCAGGTCAATGGTCTGCTTATATTACCCAATGATGCTCCCGTTGGAAAAAATATTCGCGATTATCTACAACTAGATGACCATCTACACACCTTAAAGATCACCCCTAATCGTGCAGACTGTCTCAGCATCAAAGGTATAGCTCGTGAAGTAGGCGCCTTAACCCAAACCAATTTATCCCTTCCTGATATTCCTACTATTGCAGCTGAAACAGACACCATCCAATCAGTACAATTACAAGCACCGGAAGATTGCGGACGCTTTTTAACCAGAGTAATCCAGAATATTAATACTCAGGCCACCACACCGATGTGGTTGAAACAGCATCTGGAACGCAGCGGACTTCGTAGCATTAACCCTTTGGTGGATATTGGCAACTACGTCATGCTTGAACTTGGGCAACCACTACACATGTTTGATGCCGATAAACTTAACGGCGATCTGATTGTGAGACGGGCTAAAGATGGAGAAATTTTAGCTTGTTTAAATGATAAAACTGTTACTTTAGCAAGCAATACCTTAGTGGTAGCCGATGAAGAAAAAGTGTTAAGTATTGCTGGCTTAATGGGCGGTAGCAGTAGTGCCGTTGATGAAAATACTTGTAATGTTGTCATTGAAAGTGCTTGGTTTACTCCTGAAATAATTGCCGGTAAATCACGACAGTATGGTTTCGGCTCTGATTCATCATTCCGATTCGAGCGTGGTGTCGACTTTAACCTACAGCATCAGGCCATAGAACGTGCCACTGCATTAATCAAAGAAATTTGTAATGGCAGCATAGGACGTGTCAATGAAGTTAACGGTAATCTGCCAACCACTAAGCAGGTAAAAGTTCGAACCAGCAGAGTAGAAAAAGTGCTTGGAGTAAGCATTTCAGCAAATAATATTAATATTATATTGCAACATCTCGGACTCGAGCCCCAAGCTTGTGACGATGGCTTTATCATCACCTCTCCCAGTTTCCGTTTTGATATCCAAATTGAAGCTGATCTGATTGAAGAAATTGGTCGAGTATATGGCTATGAAAATATTCCTGACGACCATACCAACGGAAAACTATCAATGGTTGCCTTACCCGAAAACAAAAAACCATTGTTTAGTATTTATCACCAGCTAGCTAACCATGGATATCAAGAAGTGGTCAGCTATGCTTTCGTTGAAGAAGCTTGGGAACACGATTTAGCCGGTAACCAGAACCCTATTCGCCTTAAAAACCCAATTGCCAGCCATTTAAGCGTTATGCGTTCCACTCTTTTCGGTGGATTGATTGAAATATTACATAATAATCTCAATCGTAAACAAAATCGTGTCAGAATTTTTGAAGTTGCACGAGTGTTTCATCAGCGTGATGCAGAATACCTACAAACCAATAAAATTGCTGGTCTGGCCTATGGATCAGCCACTCCAGAACAATGGGGCAAAACAAACCGCACTGTAGATTTTTATGATGTTAAAAATGATGTACTGGCATTATTAGGCATGCAACAGCTTACCTTCCGTGCTGCACAGCATCCAGCATTACACCCCGGCAGAACTGCTGAGATTGTGCATAACGATCAGGTCATTGGTGTACTGGGAGAATTGCATCCACGCTGGACTCAGAAATATGATTTACCGCAATCTCCATTACTTTTTGAACTAAATCTAGCTGCCACATTAAATCAAAGTAAAATTATTTATCAACCAGTTTCTAAATTTCAACCTGTTCGTCGCGATTTAGCCTTTATAGTGGACGAACAAACTACAGCTCAGCAATTGCTTGATACATTAACCAAGGTTGATTATCCAGCCATTCAGGAAATCGCTTTGTTTGATGTATATCGTGGTCAAGGAGTGGCAGAAGGTAAGAAAAGTCTGGCTGTAAAAATTATTTTACAAAGCATTGAACAGACGTTAACAGACGAAGAAGTTGATAAAATTGTAGCAGAAATAATTGATTTTGCTAAACAAATGGGAGCAGAACTACGTAGCTAAATATTAATATAGTAATAATGTGTTTATCTACATGATTAAAAACTTGAAAACACAAATTAAATTAGAGATAATACGGCATTTTTAATGAAAGAAACATTTATGACGTTGACCAAAGCTGAATTAGCAGATATGCTGGTAGAAAAAGTTGCTGGCATGAGCAAACATGATGCTAAAGAAATTGTTGAATTATTTTTTGAAGAAATTCGTGGTACATTAGAACGCGGTGAACATATTAAAATTTCAGGTTTTGGCAATTTCCAGTTGCGCGATAAACCGCAACGTCCGGGACGCAATCCTAAAACCGGAGAAGAAGTGCCTATTTCTGCCAGACGCGTTGTTACATTTCACGCTTCACAAAAATTGAAAGGCATGGTTGATCACTATAATGGAAACAAAGCCTAATCGGTTAGAACCCATTCCAGCTAAACGGTATTTTACTGTAGAAGAATTATGCCGTTTAGCAGATATCAGTGAAGAACAATTTATTCAATGGCAACATACCAATGGCGTCATTATTGGCTATGGAGGCCAGCATTATACTCGCAGTGATGTAATAAAAGTTCGCCAAATGCGATGGAGCTTTATGCCATACATTGATCCATTTACTCGTAATGAACGAGATATGTATGGCAATCCAGCCATAGATGCTATGGAAACTCGCCAGCATATTCAGTCAGTGATTGATCAGCTTAATAATACACTTGCTAAGTAAAGAGATTACTTTTATAATCCTTTTCCCTAAAAAGTCGGAGTGTGGCGCAGTCTGGTAGCGCACTTGCATGGGGTGCAAGGGGTCG
>CAMLPN010000024.1 GCA_946481965.1 uncultured Neisseriaceae bacterium
GTGCTAATGCTGAGTAAGAGATTAGCTGACAGATAATGAAAATAGTAGCTATAAAAATTTTTTGCATTTGGCTATCTCTGGTTTGAGAAAATAAGCATTCAATAATTATCTAGGAGATGACGCTGTCGGATAATATAAAATGCTAAAGATGGGTTAATTGATATAGATATTATATTATTTATCTGAAAAATAAAATGACATAAATCAAATTTGAAGATTTTAACTGGTCATATTTATCAATCCAGTCGGAACAAAAATCTGTAAGAGATTAACTGACAGATAATGAAAATAGTAGCTATAAAAATTTTTTGCATTTGGCTATCTCTGGTTTGAAAAAGTAAGAATTCAATAGCTATCTGGCACTAGCGCTATTAGATTATATAATAATGATAAGATTAGTTTGTTTCTATTACTATTATACTATTTACATGAACAATAAAATGATATAAATTTGATTTAAGAATTTTTAACTGATCATATTATTAATCCAGTCGAAGTAAATATCTATTGTTCATAGACTAAATATTTCAGCAAATTAAAAAGCATTCTGTTATCGGTCAATTGTTGGCTACCAATAACATGAATGCTTTAATGTTGTGAAAAATTTTATTTATCCGCAGCACCAAATAACAAGTTTTCTTTGATGGCACGAATTTTATCTCGTATCTGCGCAGCTTCCTCAAACTGCAAATCACGTGCCGCTACTTGCATGGATTTTTCTAGTTTAGCAATTTCTTTCAGTGCATCTTCTTCATTGTGGATTTCTTTAACTTTAACTTTGCTACGTCCACGTCCTTTTGCGCCATTTTCATCATGATATACACCATCAATCAAATCACGAACCTGCTTTTTAATCTGTTGAGGGACAATACCATGCTCAGTATTAAAGGCTATCTGTTTGGCGCGACGGCGCTCGGTTTCATTGATTGCGGCGTTCATGGAATCAGTAATTTTATCCGCATACAGTATGGCCTGACCATGCACGTTACGAGCAGCACGACCAATGGTTTGAATCAGACTACGATGACTGCGTAAAAAACCTTCTTTATCCGCATCAAGTATCGCTACCAGTGATACTTCAGGTATATCCAGTCCCTCACGCAGCAGATTAATCCCCACCAGGACATCAAATAAGCCCAAACGTAAGTCACGAATAATTTCTACTCGTTCGACTGTATCAATATCACTATGCAGATAGCGTACTTTTACCCCAAGTTCGGCATAATAATCGGTAAGCTGTTCTGCCATGCGTTTAGTCAAGGTAGTAACCAATACCCGTTCACCCTTTTCTTTGCGTAGATTGATCTCAGAAAGCAAATCATCAACCTGTGTAGCTACCGGACGAATAATAATTTCTGGATCAACCAGTCCGGTAGGACGGACTACCTGTTCAACCACCTGTCCGGCATGTTCTTCTTCGTATTTGGCCGGTGTTGCAGAAACAAAGATTGTTTGTGGCATAACCTGCTCAAATTCATTGAATTTTAATGGACGATTATCGCGTGCAGAAGGTAAACGGAAGCCATAATCTACTAGATTCTGTTTACGTGATGCGTCGCCTTTATACATTCCTCCAATTTGTGTGACGGTGACATGGCTTTCATCAATAAACATTAAGGCGTTTCTGGGCAGATAATCCATTAATGTTGGCGGTGGTTCACCTTCATTTTTACCAGAAAAATGACGAGAATAATTTTCAATACCTTTGCAAAAACCCATTTCATAAAGCATTTCCAGATCAAAACGGGTGCGCTGCTCAATACGCTGTGCTTCAACCAGACGCCCTTCCTGACTAAACCATTTAATGCGTTCGCCCAACTCCTGTTTAATATTTTCACAGGCACGTAAAACTGTATCACGTGGAGTAACATAATGACTGGAAGGAAAAACTGTATAACGACCAACACGCTGTTGCAAACTACCAGAGAGTGGATCAAATAGCTGCATACGGTCTACTTCATCATCAAACAAACTAATGCGAAGAGCCAGTTCAGAGTTCTCGGCTGGAAAGATATCAATCACATCACCACGCACCCGGAATGTACCACGAGCAAAATCAATATCACCACGTTCATACTGCATGGCTACTAGTCGCGCAATAATATCGCGCTGATCAATTTTCTGGCCTTCTTTCACGTGCAGAATCATCTGATGATATTCATTGGGATCGCCAATACCGTAAATGGCTGATACTGTGGCAACGATAACCACATCCTGTCGCTGCATCAGGCTTTTGGTAGCACTTAAACGCATCTGTTCGATATGCTCATTGATGGCAGAATCTTTTTCAATGAATAAATCCCGACTAGGTACATAGGCTTCCGGCTGATAATAATCATAATAAGATACAAAATACTCAACGGCATTTTCTGGAAAAAATTCACGCATTTCGGCGTATAGCTGTGCCGCCAAGGTTTTATTATGTGCCATAATGATGGCCGGCCGACCACTTTGGGCAATCACATTCGCCATGGTATAGGTTTTACCCGAACCGGTTACACCCAGTAATGTTTGGCTGGATAAACCATCTTCCAATCCCTCCAACAAGCCTTTGATAGCAGTCGGCTGATCTCCTGCCGGTGGAAAAGGCCGATGCAGTTTAAAAACACTATTGGGATACTGAATAACGTCCATAAGCAGGATAACCTAAAAAATTAATACTTTTATAAAAAATATTGTTCAGAGCAGATAAAACCGTGCAAGTAGTTTGGATTACACATAAGGTCAAATATTATAAAAAGCAAGATCATCTGACTGACTTTACAACTCAATCAGACCAGCATGTTTTAATAATAATGAATAGACGACCACAGTGTACCTCAATTATAAATCAGTAAAATATCCTGCTAATTTTTGAATTTACAATATGATATATACATAAAAAGCAAATATATAAACTAGTTAAATTACAATTTATAAAATATATTTTAAAAAGAGTCTTAGTATAATTATATATATGGCATAATTAAACATAAATTAAGTTTTAGCTAAAGTAATTTACCCCAAAGTCCAAATTTGCTATATCTAAGTTATTTCGCAACGTCGCGCTATAATCATTGACACATTCGACTTGAACGCATACAAATGACTATTAATTTAACCATAGAGAACATAATAATTTTGATTATTTCTATATTTTCAATCAATAATCTGACCATTATCATCAATCTGCTGCAAATTTCGACCTTTGGTTTCTGGTAACAGCAATACGCTAATGATCACAATTGTATAAGCCCAACTGGCATCAATGGCAATAGCCGACCCTAAACTCATGGAAGTACTCATATGACCGACTAAAAAGGGAAAAATAGATGAAAAAATACGCCCAAAGTTATAGCAAAAGCCAACACCTGCACCCCGATAACGTTGTGGATACAGCTCATTAAACAAAGCACCAAAACTTGAAGGAATACCGGCAGCAAAAAAACCCAGGGGAAATCCGAAAAAAAGCATTTGGGTATTCGTTAAAGGCAGATATATATAACAGCGTACAGTGATCACACAACAGATTGCAAAGCAGACTACATTAAAACGTCTACCGATTTTATCTAATAAAAAGGAACTAGCAATACAACCACACCAGAATGCAAAAATAATTACAGTAAGATAAAAAAAACCACTTGAATTTAGTACTGACAGTTGGCGTTCTTCTTTAAGAAAGGTGGGTAACCACAACATAATGGCATGATAACCACCATGAGCACCCAGTCCAAGCATACCACCAATTAGTGTAACCCGCACTAGAGATGGGGAAAAAATACCAAATAGCGATTGAGTTATTTTTTCCTTTTTAATATTATTAATAATAATTTTTTTCTCTGGTTCCTGTACATAATAACGAACATACAAAATCAATAATGCTGGTAAAAGTCCTACAGCAAACATAATGCGCCACGCCATATATTCCGGTGCCAGACCATAAATTACTGTAAACAAAATGATTGACAAACCCCAACCTACCGCCCAGCCACTTTGCACAAGTGCCATCACTTTGCCACGATATTGTGACTGAATAGTTTCGGCCATTAACACCGCTCCGGCAGCCCACTCTCCCCCAATACCAAATCCCTGTAATCCTTTCAATACCAGTAACCAGTGGTAATCAGTAACAAACGCAGCGAGAAAAGTAAATAAAGAAAACCATATAATCATTATTTGCAGGGTTTTCACGCGCCCAAACCGATCTGATAAAGCCCCGGCAAACCAGCCACCTATTGCTGAGGTCACCAAAGTGGCACTGCTCAGTAATCCTGCCTCTCCCTTAGTAATTGAAAAATAGGTAATTAGCGAAGGAATAAGCAATCCAAACATCTGATTTTCCAAAGCATCTAATGTCCATCCTCCAAAACATGCCCAAAAGGTCTTTTTCTCATTTTGTGAAACATCATGATACCAATTAAACATAATATTTCTCTCTTTGTATAATTTTAAAAGTTTTATTTGATAATTAATCAAATACTTTATTTCTTCTACCATACTATATTTGTTTGATTTATTTATTCCTACAAAACTCAATTTTGGACTATAAGTCGAAACAAATATAATCAGTATTATTTATCATGAAACAATAGCAATAAAGTTAAAATATATTTATTCTCCATTGAGTTGAGTAGAATCAGTTTTTAATTATAAAATTAAAATATATTACTTAAGAAATACAATATTAAACCAACATATAAAATATCTATGATATGTTAATTTAAAATACTTATATTTTTTAATTATAAGCAATCTTATCTATATAATGTTGATTATTGATTAAAAATAACACTATTTATTGATTATATTCAATAAAATTTCATTTATATGTCAATATTAACATCTATCAAAAAATAGATTTGATTTGATAATAACTTAATTTATGACTTTAGTCATATTAAATTATTTACTTATTTACTGCTACAGAATTGGTCATTTATTTTCAAATGATAATTACTGTCTAATTAAATAAATTATTTCTGCTTTGTTTTTTATTTTTCATCAAAATGTGATTGATGAAAAAAATACCATTAATATCGGCGCTAGAATATTAACAATAAAACCAAAGCTGATGGCAATAGGCACCGTGGCTATCCCTCCAGAAGACTGAATAGCAGGTAAGGTAAAGTCTAGACTGGTCGCGCCCCCTGAAGTAATGGCTGTATAGGGAAAACGGCTCATAATAAACGGAATAAAAAATAAGGCAAAAAACTCACGTGCCAGATCATTTAACATTGCAACACTACCCCATACTGGACCATAAACCTGACTAAAAATAATACTGGATAAAGAGTACCAGCCATAACCACTGCTCAGTGCTAATCCTTTCGACAATGAAACTCCCGGCATAAGTAAAGCAAAAACTGTGCCACCTAGCATGCAGGCGAACATAAATAGCAATGCAATAATCACGCCACGACGATTTAAAAGTACCTGACGCAGACTTATTCCGCTGCTGCGCAGTTGCATACCAACCAAAAAAATAAGCACAAACAACGTGTATTTAATGGCTGTTTCAGGATGTAACCAGACACTGATTTTGGTGTAGGTACCACAAAGCAGACCAATCAGCAAACAGGTAATTTGCTTGAAACTACCGGCAAAACTAAAAGAATTATTAGCCTGATTTTGTTGAGGAGCAGATAAATGCCAAGGATAACGACGATCAAACCACATTAATACCAATAGGTTTGACCCGATGATGCAACTAAATAACACAGCAACATTTATACTGATAACACTTATCTGTGCACTCAGATTGGGTACATGAGCCAGTGATGAGCCGATCAAAAACAGGATGGCATAGATTAAATAACCCAGACAACGATCTAGCCATTTCAGTGCTTCTTTAGGTAAGCGAATAAAAAAGCCTAATAACAGCGGTAACAGAATAATGATCAAGGTGGTAAGATTTTGCATAAATTAAAGCGTTATCGGAAAGATATATAATGTCAATATAGCAGTATAAAAATAAAGCAGCATGATGTGTTGTCATGCTGCCCATTTTTATTATAAGAATATTTTACTGATCAACAAAAGCGCGTTCAATGACATAATCACCACGCTGCCCCATTTTCGGAGAAATAGTCAAACCAAAACCATCGAGAACGGCACAGGAATCTTTCAGCATTGCCGGACTGCCACAAATCATCGCGCGGTCATGTTCTGGTGTTATTGGAGGCAAGCCAATATCATCAAATAGCTTACCGGAGCGCATCAGATCGGTTAAATGGCCATAATGTATATATTCTTCACGTGATACTACCGGATAGTAAATCAGTTTTTCACGTACCATTTCGCCAAGATATTCATGGTTAGGTAGTTCTGTTGTAAAGTGATCATAATACGCCAGATCTTTTTGGTAGCGCACACCATGAATCAAAACAATTTTTTCAAATTGATCGTATATCTCTGGATCTTTAGTCACACTCAAAAACGGTGCTAAGCCGGTACCGGTTGAAAGTAGATAGAGATTTTTACCCGGATTCAAATCACTAGCAATTAATGTTCCGGTTGGTTTTTTACTAACCAATACTTCATCACCTACTTTCAAATGCTGTAGCCGACTGGTTAGGGGACCATCCTGAACTTTAATACTGAAAAAAGCCAGTTCTTCTTCCCAATTGGCGCTGGCAATACTGTAAGCCCGCATTAGCGGCTTACCATCCACCATTAAACCGATCATGACGAACTGGCCATTCTGAAAACGTAATGAATCATCACGCGTGCAGGTAAAGGTAAAGTATGCATCTGTCCAATGATGTACGGACAGGACTTTCTGTACGTTATAAGCTGCCATTAATTATCCAATATTCTAGGAAGCGGTATTGTTAGCGTAAACCGAAAACAAGCCAGTTTAATCAGCTCTCTGGCTTTAAGTCACTTTTGTGAATTTAAGGTAGCGATTTTAAGTCAATTTATTGGTTTCTTCAATGTAATTTAGAGTATAAGCTTTAACAAATTATCCTATTGATATTATCAAAGCCTAAACAGGTAATAAGATCAGATTGATTGCAACTGATTGAATTAAAAATTTACACACCATGATTGGCTATTCTCTCAAAATCTATCTAATCATTTATGATCAGCAATGATTAAGAACCCAATATTAAATTGGCATTTTAATCACCATTAATATGTAATTGCTTTTGACCACAATGAATACTTATTAATAAATAAATCACTTAATAATCACTATTAAACAATAAAGAATTGATCGTCTCAACTGAAAATAGCTGGATTATTAATAAATATTTATTTTCTTATTTTTAAATAGTTATTTAACCAGTAGATTAATTTGCTAGAAGTGAAATTTATTTTTAGTCAATATTAAAGTAACAGTTTTATAACTATAAATTTATGCCACCAATATTTTATATATTGATGGCATAATGTTTTATCAATTATTGTCGCTATGCAAGCGGATTACAACCATAGCAAACTAAAGAATAAATTGTTACAGTCGTCCATGACATTGTTTGTATTTCAATCCGCTACCACATGGACAAGGATCGTTACGATGAATTAATTCCCTGCGTTCATCTAAAGCTTCTGGGCTGTAATCATCCTCAGCATATCGCAAAGAAGATGTTGAATGTTCTGCTGATCGTTCACTGCTTTCTGCTTCATGATCGGTATAATCAAATCGTACCGAAATCAATAGGGAAGCAGTTGTCTGGCGAATGTTATGCCACATGGCCTGAAACATTTCAAATGCTTCACGTTTATATTCTTGTTTCGGATTTTTCTGAGCATAACCGCGTAAATGTATACCCTGACGCAGATAGTCCATATCAGCCAAATGTTCACGCCAGCGCGTATCAATAATTTGTAACATCACATTACGTTCAAAACGACGCATACCGTCAATACCAGCCAATTCCACTTTGGCAGCATAATCTTTTTCGACAATATCCAATAAGCGCTCACTGATGTCTTGATTATCAAGTGTATTGTCTTCTTTTAACCAGTCAGCGATAGAAACATGGATATTGAAATCTGCTACCAGTTTGTGTTCCAGTCCGGATATATCCCATTGTTCTTCCATACTATTTGGCGGAATATAACTATCTACTGTTTCAACAATCGCATCATGACGAACTTCCTGCATTAGCGCATCAATATCTTCGCTAAGCAAAATTTCAGCACGTTGATGATAAATGACTTTACGCTGATCATTAGCCACATCATCATATTCCAGTACCTGTTTGCGCATGTCAAAATTGCGATTTTCAACTTTACGCTGAGCGTTTTCAATCTGGCGGTTAAGCATCCCGGCTTCAATGGCAACACCACGTTCTGGTGCTAATCGGTTCAGAATAGCCGACGCACGATCTAATGCAAAAAGACGTAATAACGGGTCTTCAAATGACAAGTAAAAACGGCTGGAACCAGCATCGCCCTGACGACCAGCACGACCACGTAGCTGATTATCAATACGCCGGCTTTCATGTCGTTCGGTACCGATAATATGTAAACCACCGGCCTCAAGCACGGCATCATGATCCTGCTGCCATTGTCTTTGCAGTTTAAATATTTTTACCTCTTTCTCTTTGGCAGACAAACTCTCATCAGCGGCTATGGCATCGATCTGCGGTTTAATGTTACCACCCAGCACAATATCGGTACCACGACCAGCCATATTAGTTGCCACGGTAATCATACCCAAACGTCCCGCCTGTGCAATAATATCAGCCTCTCGAGCATGTTCTTTGGCATTGAGCACATTGTGAGCAAGATTAGCTTTCTTTAATAAGTCAGAAACCAATTCGGAATTTTCGATACTGGTGGTACCAACCAGAATGGGCTGTCCTTTAGCATTACGTTCTTTGATATCAGCAACGACGGCTTCATATTTTTCTTCAATAGAACGATAAACCTGATCGTTTAGATCTTTGCGCACCATGGGGCGATTGGGCGGAATAATGACGGTTTCCAGTCCGTAAATACTCTGAAACTCAAATGCCTCGGTATCTGCAGTACCGGTCATCCCAGCCAACTTATCATATAGCCGAAAGAAATTCTGAAAGGTAATAGAAGCCAGTGTCTGGTTTTCTTTATTAATTTCTACACCTTCTTTTGCCTCTACCGCCTGATGCAAACCGTCTGACCACCGACGACCAGCCATTAGCCGTCCAGTAAATTCATCAACAATAACTACCTCACCATCCTGCACCACATAATGCTGGTCACGCTGGAATAATGTATATGCACGTAATGCCGCCATCAAATGGTGCATCAGCATGATATTGGTAGTGGAATACAGTGAATCACCCTCTTGCAACAAACCCATTTGTGCCAAAATTTCTTCGGCATGTTCATGTCCCTGTTCACTGAGGATAACCTGACGAGCTTTTTCATCCACCCAATAATCTCCGTCACCTTCCTCACTTTGCTGCGGGGTAAGTTGTGGTGGAATTTGGTTCATAATCTGATACAGGGTGACGTTATCATCAGCCTGACCAGAAATAATTAACGGGGTGCGCGCTTCATCAATCAGAATGGAGTCAACTTCATCCACGACAGCAAAAGCTAAATCACGTTGTACTTTTTCGCTTTGGTCACTGACCATATTGTCGCGTAGATAATCAAAACCATATTCGTTATTGGTACCATAGGTGATATCCGCCTGATAAGCAGCTTTTTTGTCGTCATGATCCATATCACTGACTATTACCCCTACACTCATACCAAGAAATTCGTATAGTGGTCGCATGATGCTGGCGTCGCGAGTTGCCAGATAGTCATTTACAGTAACTACATGTACACCCTTACCTGTCAGAGCATTCAGATAAACTGCCGTAGTGGCTACCAGAGTTTTACCCTCACCGGTGCGCATTTCGGCAATCTTACCGTAATGCAAAACCATCCCACCAATTAGCTGTACATCAAAATGACGCATACCAAGTGTACGCTGGCTGGCTTCACGGCACACTGCAAATGCTTCGACCAACAAATTATCCAGACTTTCGCCAGCTGTCAGACGCTGCTTAAATTCAGCAGTCTTAGCCTGTAATTGTGCATCACTCAGCGCCTGCACTTGTGGTTCCAGTGCGTTGATTTTCGATACTTCTTTACGATATTGTTTCAGGAGTCGGTCGTTACGGCTACCCAGAATTTTTTTAGCTAAGTTTTTCAACATAAATCAACAGTCCAGCACCAGCAGGCGCAATAAAAAATAAGCAAGAAATAGGAAATTTTAACACAAGCTACTAAGCTAATGTATTGCAGTTTGCATTTTTGTGTTGTTTGTGAACAATAATTAGCACTAATTTTAGCCAGTTATTTTTTTCACAATTATCTATATAATGGTAGTTAGTCAAATTCCAAGACTGAATGGAATGTTTATTGAAAGGTTACTGACAATGGAAGCAATTACAACACAATTAATCCCTACAGAACAAGGCGGTCGTCTGAGCGCAACCCGGGACGGACAGGAATTAGGTCATTTGGATTTTAATGTATTGGCAGAAGATTTAATAGATGCCCATCATACTTTTGTAACACCTGAAGCACGTAGTGATGGCGTGGCTGCTGCTTTGCTGGATGCCTTGGCAGAACACGTCCAAACTCACCATTTACGTCTGCGCGCAAACTGTAGTTATGTAGCTAAAATGATGCCTCGCCGCTATCCACAAATTAATTTAGTATAGTTGTATGAATCTGGATCGTTTTAGCAAGAAAAATGCACAACTAAGGCATTTACTAACACAGTCTGCACACTGGCAACGCCTGAATACTTATTTGAGACAGGAGTTGCCAGCAAATATGCACAATCATTTTACGGTAGCGTGTGTCCGTGCTGGCGATTTAGTCGTCATTGCGCATAATAGTATGATCGCGGCACGATTACGCATGGTCTTACCCACCCTCTTACCGGCACTGCAATTGATTGATGAAAGTATTGAGACTGTCAGAGTCAAGGTGCAACCTAAGGAATATCAGGCACCAATAGACAAACAAGCCAACCTCACCCCAACAGCGCGACAAGAGTTAGCGCGATCAGCAGACGCTTTGTCACATCACCCTGAGCTGGCAGAAGCCCTACGAAAACTCAGTAGAAAAACCAGTTAAAATTCTTCTAACCATAATGATTTCTATACGAGCTTACCGGTAGGGTTGACTATTAGTTCCCGATATACAACTCATTTTTCTACCTGTTACCTATTCGAGACTAGCGATCACTATAAAATTTACTTTTTCCAAGGAAAATTTGTTGCTCTATAAATGCTGAAGCATAATTAAATTCATTGTTTGATCACAAATATCTGAAAAATAATTTTAATTTTAAAATAAATAATTACTTTAGCATATTATGTAAATTTATTTCCGGGCAGTTTTATCTATCTAATGAGGATTAGGCAACAGTAATGGTTGCCGTTTAAAGCGTCATAACCAAATTTAAGCAAAATCAAACAGGTATAAAAAAAATAATATCCATAGCTAAGTTGGTAAAATTTATTATTCTGCAAAACTACAATAGAAATCATATTAAATCTGAAACTGAACATATATTAAATAATTTAAAAACCAAAGCGAGGCAAATGCTTCAATGTATATCAATTTCATCTATTAAAGATAGGCGATAAACTTAAGGTCAAATAACCAATATTGTTACTCATGATAAATTTTTTATTCCAACCATTGTATCTGCTCAAAATAAATATAAAATGAATAATAATCAGTTTTGGTTTACTATCCAGCAACTACACAGCAACACCGAAATAACATGTATTTCAATAAATTAACCTAAAAATATTGGCTATCTCATTAAAAGCAATGATAACTGAAAGGGGAATATTCGGTTATGAATCAGGATGGCAGTGTCACCATAAGTTCACAAATACCGTCTGCACAGCTAAGCACTCCGGCAAATCTGAATCGTCTTGACCGGTTTTTAATACACCCTCCTCCTATGCAAATTGAAGGTTTGCAAAGATTTGTACTGGAATTTTTCTGGTTCGGCATAAAAGAATCTCGAGCCTGTTTATTCGCCGGGCTATTTTTTCTAGCTATTTTTAGTGTACCGCGCACAGGTATATTTGGAATTGCCCGTTACGATGTTCTGCTGGTTATTGCTGTGGTTATTCAATCATTGATGGTAATGCTCAAACTGGAAAGCTGGGCAGAAGTTAAGGCCATTACTTTATTCCATATACTTGGCTTTATACTGGAAGTTTTTAAAACTTCACCTGCCATTGGTTCATGGCAATACCCGGAAGCCGGCTGGAGCAAGATATTTGGTGTTCCTTTATTCAGTGGATTTATGTATGCAGCAGTAGGTAGTTACCTTATTCAATGCTGGCGTTTACAGAATATAAGGATCTATTATCACCCACCCATTGTTTTGACATTGATTTTATCGCTGGCCTTATATGCCAATTTTTTTACTCATCATTTTATTGGCGATTTTCGCTGGTATCTGGCTGTTATTGCTCTGGGGATGTATATACGTACTACGCTGGAATTTACACCATATGACCGACCGCGTCGTATGCCAATTTTGTTGGGGGTTTACACTAATCGGTTTTTTTATTTGGTTAGCTGAAAATATAAGTACTTTTTTTGGCATCTGGCAATACCCAAACCAGTTAGGGGCCTGGGCAACAGTTCATGTGGGTAAATGGGGAGCATGGGCATTGCTGGTCATGCTGACATTTACTATTACTCTGTTTCTCAAAGAAAATAAAAATAGGGTACATATTGTTTAAATTGAGTGTAAATTTTATAGCAGTCAAATACAATCAGGTTTTGCCAAAGTTTGATTACTGATAGCCTATAAATAGAAACTTATATCATTCGTCGTATATTTAATTTCGTCTTATATGGAAATTTTAAAATAGTTAGATAATGGCGGAAATGTTGAATAGTTTGTCTATTAATGAATGCTGCAAATGATCAGCATTAGATCATTGGTATCCACATAGAAATCCATTGATATATTTATTGCAAACGATAACTTTAGTATCAATTCGTAATAGTATAAATTATTAAATAACGATGTATAAAAAAATTCTGATAGAGATTATGATAAAAACAAAAGTATAGTGTGGTTGATATCACAGCCACTTTTTGGGATGAAACTTTGTTATAAAAGGATAAATAAAAAGCATTATTTCGCCGATTTTGGTTTTAGATGAATGAAATAATATTTATATATAAAAAAATCTTAATGGCTATTCACTAAAGTCTTTTTACTATTTTATACTGCTTATTAATCTGCATAGATAGCGACTATGAATATCAGCCTGACACAATTACCTCACTACAAACACACAGACGTGCATGAATTTATGCTATATACATTAAAATGTAATTATTTTGATCGAATGTTCATTATAATATAAGCATTATTCAGTTACTGTGAATGAACAATAAAATATTTTGCCTGATTTATTGCTATTAACTGGCTTATTGAAAATAATCAATCTGATATAGTTTATATACTGGTGATTACTAAAAACTAACTAAATTGATGTGGCAAACTAATACAGAGAAAATTTAATGGACAAAAAATTAAAACACTTTTTAGTACTTGTTTGTTCAATAGTACTGATAAATAGTTGTTATTCTCATCGTCCGATGTTTTATAAAGCAAATATAACTTTGCAAGATAATGGACAGGTTTGTATCAGCATACCTCTTCGAGAGGCACTTTTTGACAGAAATATGCTGTTTGATATCGAGTGGATAAGTGTACAACAACAAGGTTCAGCAGAAGATGAAATGAAAAACTATAGTGATTTTATGCAGCCAAACCATAATTATTCAGTGAAAGCAGGAGAATGTATACGTTTTAATTATAATTTTCAGAATAATGTAACCTATAAAATTGGTTTCAGGACAAAAATCCAAGACCCTAACAAACTTTCACGAGAAGATAAAATATGGGATATAACGGCAAGAATACAAACTGACAGTTCTGGTCACAGACAATTGCTGCTGGATAATGAAGCTGAAGAGATGAAATGATTCCATTCAGTGTTGTTTTGCATTTGATGAAAATAAAAGCCAGATTAACCAAACATTCACCTAGCTAAAAGTAGCAGCCAAATCAACTCTGAAGATAAGCCTATATACAAGTTTTTAATTCGCTTTGAAAATAGTTTTACGTGTAAATTAACAAATGTAATTAATCCATCTTGTCTGGGTTAATTGAATTTTATTATAACAAAGTAATAATTTATTTATTTTGCCATCGTGAAATATTGCATTGAGGCAACTTTAGTGCAAATAGGATTTGAAATGCGGTAACATTACCGCACCTACTGATTTGACTGCGATTAAAAACCGTTTTCCATGACAATGTGTCCGGGCAGTTTGTTCCGGTGCATGGTATAGCCCATACTAAGCAAGGTTTTGAAGGTATCGGCAACCATAGTCGGATTGCCACAGAGCATAAACCGGGTATGTTGTGGAGAAAATTCAAGCTGCAGACCTGTTGCCAAATGCCCATTTTGAATTAAAGCTGGCACACGCTGGCTTAATGCCCCTTCAACAATTTCACGTGTAACCACAGGCTGCCATTTTAATTTAGTAATGCGCTCTGCCAGTAACGGATGCTGACTGAGCCCAGTAATATATTCCTGAAACACCAATTCCTTCGCGTAAGACACGGAATGAACTAAGCCAATATGTGTAAATCGCTCCCACAACGTCGGCTGTTGCAGCATGGATAGAAAAGGAGCAATACCACTACCTGTGCTAAGCATGACCAGATCTTCACCATCAGTAAATCGTTCAGGTAATAAGAATCCAAATGCTGTTTTATCCAATAAAATAGTTTGCCCGGCCTGCATTTGTGCCAGTAATTTGCTCATGGCACCATTTTCAACCAGAATGACAAAATATTCTAATGTATCCGCATACTCAGCTGAAACAATTGAATAAGCTCGCCAGATAAAGCCCTCACCATCGCGAAAACCCAGGCGAGAAAACTGCCCGGCACTGAAACGGTAAGTCTTAGGACGAGTTATGGCAAAAGACATTAGTTTCGGTGTGTGTTGCTTTACCCATAACACGGTTTCTTCGGTAAATTTTGCTTCTGGTGCTGTGCTGCTCATGCCATTCTTTTCCTGTCTTAGCTGTCTGCCAGAATATCTGACAGGCAGCAGATGTGTGTTTACAGTCTGATATCTATGTCCTGATATTTACGACTCGGTTCAGTATTTTTAATTTGTATCCAGTCACTGACAGCCCATTTACCGTCGTTAATTCGCTGATAATGCAGACTGAATTCTCCGTCACCAATCTTTGAAATGATAAACGTGTCTCCGGCCGGAATATAGAATGAGCGAATTGCAGTTAATTTGCCATCATACAGTTCATATAATTGGGCAAATACCGGCGATTGCAAGGACGAGGCATCAACAAGAAGACGATTATCTCCACGCTGGCGTAATACAGGATAACCAGATACATAAGCAGCTTTAAGCGGAAATTTATGATGGTTTGGTGCTGTCACTACCCGAGTTGATTCTTCTTTCACCTGCTTACTGCCTGGCGCTGGATATAACAGACGCCACCAAACCATGCCCATTACCATTAATATAGCAGCACCGATAAACCAGATCCAGATATGACTGCGCTCATTAAGGGTGATCATCGGATCCTGATAGTTAGGCAAATGAACAGGGGGAGCAAAAGGGGTTTGTTTTCTTGCCAGCAACTCAGATGAAACATGTGCCTGTAAGGCCTGTCGCGCAATCCAAATATCATGATGATGTCGTTTTTCTGGATCAGATAAAACTGCGTAAGCTTGATTAATTTCTGTCATCCGCTGATGTGCCTGTGGATTATGCGGATTACGATCAGGGTGATATTTTTGTGATAAAGCCCGATATGCAGCTCGGATAACTTCTTCGGAAGCACCCGGAGCCACATTCAATACATCATAATAATTCTGCACAACTGTTTCGCTTAAAGTTTATATAGATTGCTAAATTAAATTATTTAGTGCCAGATTGAGATCATTCCAGATATCCTCAATATCTTCAATACCGGCAGAAATACGTAATAAGCCTTCTCGAATACCAAGTGCCTTTTTAACTTCTAGACTCATCCCACTATGTGACTGGCTAGAACTATGATTAATCAGGCTTTCTACCCCACCGAGACTGGAAGCCAGTCGGATCATTTTTAGATTTTTAATAACTGTATTGGCTGCCTGACGGCTATCTTCACGTAAATAAATTGATACTACACCACCAAAGCCATGTCGCATTTGTTTACAAGCTAATTCATGGTGTTCATGCTCAGGCAAACCAGGATAAAAAACTTTTTCTACTGCAGGATGTTGCTGCAAACGTTTAGCCAGTTCAGCAGCATTTAGCAGATGTTGTTGCATCCGTACCACCAATGTTTTAATGCCACGCAATACAAGAGCACAATCCATTGGACCAGCAACACCACCAGTGTTAATAGAAACAGCACGTAATGATTTGGCATGTTCTGGATGTTTAGTAACAGCAATACCCATTAAGACATCAGAATGACCAGATAAATATTTGGTAGCTGAATGAAAAACAATATCAACGCCAAGATCTAATGGTTGCTGAATATAGGGTGTGGCAAATGTGTTATCCATACCAACAATGGCACCAGCCTCTTTGGCTTTTGCTGTCAACTGAGCAATATCAACTATACGCAAAAGTGGATTGGTTGGCGATTCCAGCCATACCATTTTTACTTGAGTTTGTTGGAGTATGTCTTCAAAATTAGCCAGATTAGTTAGATCGGCAAAGATAACATTAATTCCCCATTGAGCATAAACTTCAGTCAGTAAATCATATGCACCACCGTATATATCTGCCACAGCAACTATCGTGTCACCCGGACGCAAAAATGTACGCCAGATAGCATCTATTCCAGCCATGCCACTTGCATATGCAAAGCCAGCACAACCATGTTCCAATTCCGCCATGGTTTCTTCCAATATTTGGCGTGTAGGATTGGAAATACGCGCATAACGAAACGGAATATCTTCACCAATTTCTTGTAAGGCAAACATACTGTTTTGATAAATTGGTGGCATTAATGCCCGGTTATGCTCTTCCGGGTGATAACTAGAATGGATGGTCTGAGTGGCAAATTTCATGTTTTCTCCACATCAAGCACATTGGGTAATTTCAAGATGCGCTTGCTTAAGTAGGTTAAGTTAATTTAATTGTAGGGGTAAGTTTAACATGTCAACTGGAAGCAAGCATTATGTCACTGGGGGAAATATTAAATCCGAGTGATTTGCTCGGATTTAGGGCATACAGTATAATTTTAAACCCTATTGGTCAGTGATGTCTGCACGAATGCATGACAAAAGACTTGACGCTATTAGTTTGATAAGGAATATTTTTAGTATGAGCGCTATTGCCGATGTGCAAAGCAGTGTTGATAAACGCAATATGCCAATTAATCAAGTTGGTATCAAAAATTTGCGTTTGCCTATTTGTATTGATTCTGCTCAGGGGACACAACAGACTGTTGCTGATTTGATGATGACCGTTTCGCTTCCAGCAGACCAAAAAGGGACGCATATGTCACGCTTTATCGAATTGATGCAGGCACAGCAAGGTAATATTAACTTCTCTGTCTTACGCCAGTTGACACAGACAATGGTACAAAAACTGGACGCCGTAGCTGGCAAAATTAAAATGAATTTTCCATTTTTTCGCCAGAAACATGCGCCTGTTACTGCTATAACTAGCTTAATGGATTATCAAATTGAGCTTTGTGGTGAGATATCGGCTGGTCAGTATCAGCAATCCATTCAGGTAATGGTACCGGTGACCAGTTTATGCCCATGCAGCAAAGAAATCTCAACTTATGGTGCCCATAATCAGCGTTCACACGTCACAGTTACCCTGATGTGTCATGATGAAATACGCGTAGAGGACATCATTGATTTAGTTGAACAACAGGCATCATGTTCGTTATATGCATTACTCAAACGTCCAGATGAAAAGTACGTTACCGAATATGCTTATGACAATCCTAAATTTGTAGAAGATATGGTACGGGACATTGCCACAACACTAAAAAATAACCCCAAAATCATTTCATTTACCGTTGAAAGCGAAAATTTCGAATCTATTCATAACCATTCTGCCTATGCTCTGATACAATATCCATAAAAATGCATATCTACTTTATCTGAACGGATCTAAAAAAAAGTAAATAGGCGCTAATGGTGGCAGGGAAAATGATTTTACGACCATTTGCGATTGTTTTAGTTCGACATCCATAGTTACTTAATCCTATATGTCTCACAATACTCCATTTGTGTGCCTTCTTAGACAGCTATTAAAACAAAGCTGGTTAATAATTGGTTTACTTCTCCTGCTATTGCAACCAGTGCTGGCACAAGAAGATTATCGAATATTGCCAGCTCATAAAGCTTTCCATCCAGAACTTACCGTTGAAGATGCCCATATCAAGGTGCATTTTACTATAGCACCGAATCATTATTTGTACCGTAATAAAATTACAATTAGCACACAGCCAGATCGAATACTCGACTCTGCCCAGTTTGAACAGCAAAGTGAACAAAAGTATGACCAATTTTTTGGTACACAATCAATTTACCATAATCAAGTAGATGTCATCTGGCCATACGCACAAAATAAGCCAGATAAATCATATCAATTTAAACTTATTTATCAGGGTTGTACTGAGACCGGAATCTGTTTTCCACCAGTTGAAAAAATCTGGACGATTAATCCGCTAAACAAACAACAGTTTCTGCATACCTCAACTTCAATCCAGTCTAAGGAAAAAAAATTACAATTTAAACAGGAAATTTTACAGGCGAAACAAGCTAACTCATCTGCAAACATATTATTTCAGCTATCTCGCGCAACCATCATTACTAATTTGATGACCTTTTTTATAGCCGGATTAGGATTAAGTCTTACTGCCTGTATGTATCCTTTGCTACCTATTGTATCGGCCATTGTTGTAGGTACAAGACAACATACAACTAAATGGCGTGCATTCCTATTATCTTTTATTTATGTACAAGGCCTAGCCTTAACCTACACCATAGTCGGTATTGTTACTGCCCAAACCGGAACATTTCTAAATGGCTGGCTTCAGCAACCAATAGTAGTACTTTCTGCCGCCGTTATATTAGTTATTTTAGCCTTAGCAATGTTCGATTTATATCACATTCAAATGCCTGTGTACTGGCAGTCTTTTTTTCAGAATACCAGTAATCGTCTGCATGGCGGGCAGCTTATTTCGGTATTTTTAATGGGTGCAATATCCGCACTTATTGTTGGTCCTTGTGTTGCTCCTCCGCTGGCGTTTGCACTGGGGTATATTGGTCAAAGTGGGGATGCTCTGCTTGGTGGTTTAGCATTATATGTCATGGCTTTAGGCACAGGAGTACCGCTTATTTTGATTTCTGTATTTGGCGTGCATATACTGCCTCAGGCGGGCGGTTGGATGACAAAAATAAAATATCTGTTTGGTCTGATTTTACTGGTTGCGGCTGCTTATATCGCTACGCCCTTTTTAAACTATAAATTAGTTATTATTATTTATACTATACTGATGTTGCTGCCGGCTATTTATCTATACTGGTGCTGGCGACATAGCAATGGCCATCAGCAAATATACAATGCTCTGGCAGGACTAGCTTTTTTGTTCAGTGCTCTTTATTTTGCAACGGCAAGTGCTTTTCACTATGTTACACCATTTCATCATTTTTTGACCCTCACTGAACCGAAAGAAGCACGGCATTTCGGCCAAAAATTCACTGATCCGCAACATTTTCGCCAGGTCATGCAGCAATTATTTACTGCTGATCCGCATAAACCTGTAGTAGTGGATTTTTACGCTGACTGGTGCATTTCCTGCAAAGAAATGAATGCATTCACCTTTAGCAACGCGAAAGTGCGAGAAAATTTGGATGAAAACCGTTTTTTACAAATTGATGTAACCAATAATACTCATGATCATCAGGTTTTATTACATCAGTATGGTTTATATGGTCCGCCAGGAGTATTTGTGGTGCAAAGCAATGGCTATCGTAGTAAACCACTGCTTGGATATGTCTCCGCGCAAGATTTTTTGCTCTGGTATGACCTACAAATGAAAAAGATGTAAATTTAAAATGCCTCGCTAATATTGTTAGCGAGGCTGTAAATTAATTAATAATAATCAATTTCAGACAGCGAATTTATATGTCATCCTGATATTGGTGATCAGCAATTTCTAGAGTCCGGCGTGCCAAGGCTAAATTAGCAGTTTTACGATCCAGAACCATAAACATAAACACACCTTTTATACTTTGCATTGGCCGTAATAAATAATATTCTTTATGCAGACTGATCAGAATATCTTCAATAGCTTCTTCAGTTTCTTCTTCGCCGTACAATCGTTCAATAGCTCTGACTTCAGAACGAACTATTTCTGTATTACAGACAGATAGCACATCTAAATCCATTCCAGAAGGGCTAACTCCATCCAACAACATACCACTTTCATAATCAACGACAGCACAGGCCATAACACCTTTAGTAGTGGCCAACTTCTCAATGACGCCTTCAAATCTCACATTTATATCCTTTTGATGTTTACCTCAATTTAATTCAAGTACTGGAGAGGTATTTTCCTTTTTTTTTCCCACCTTGACTAGTGTTAATTAATATTAATTAAAAGAAATAGCACGAAAATATTAATTAATTTCAGGTTGCATAGCCAGTTAAATTATTATCTATTATGACGCAAATCAAATTAAGGAAGTTATAATTAACATTCTATCAAGGTTTGGTGTTCATGTTTTACGTTTATCAATCAAATAATTTATCTGATCTGGCTATATTATTCAGTAGCGTATATCAGCACACCACGCCTGCTTCAGTTTGGACTGCTACTGAAGTAATTGTGCAAAGTCAAGGCATGCGCCGCTACCTGAATCACTTTATGGCACGAGAACATGGTATTTGTGCCAATTTGCATTTCAGCCTGCCGGCAAGCTTTATCTGGCAATTGATACATCAGGTATTGCCGGACATGCCGGCAATAAACCCTTTTCAGACTGAAGTTTTACGCTGGCGCTTATTAGATCTGTTCAGCAGTGAACAACTACATCAACCTCAATTACAGCAAACAGTCTTAGCCCTAAAAAATTATCTAAGCAGCAGCATACAAGCTCCTTATCAACTTGCCGGTAAACTAGCTGATATATTTGATCAATATTTAATCTATCGTAATGATTGGATAAGAAATTGGCAAACAGGAAAATTACTTGATTTGGGCAAAGATGAAATCTGGCAGGCAGAATTATGGCAATGGCTAACTGCAAATAGTGCACTACCACATCGTGCCGATATTATGCAGTCTTTTTTGTCAAAATTGTCTAAAGCAGATTTACCAGAACGAATATTTATATTTGGAATTGCAACATTGGCTCCAGTTTACCTAGAGGCACTACAAGTAATTGCCCAGCATACAGATGTACATCTTTTTGCTGTCAATCCTTGTGCAGAATACTGGGGAAATGTGCTACCAGCAGAAGCATTATTATGTGACAACTCGTTAGATGTGAACGCAATCGGACATCCCTTACTAGCCAGTCTAGGTAAGCAAGGACGAGATTTTTTTGATGCTTTAAATGCCATCACCGAAGCACAGTATATGCCTTCCGTGTATGCCGAATGTGGAGAAATTGCTGATAGTTTACTGCACCGCTTACAAAATGATATTCAGTGCCTGCAACACCCCAAGCAAATTGAGCCAACCTACCAGCTACAACCCTACGATGATTCTATTCAAATCGTATCGGCACATTCACCTTTGCGCGAATTACAGATTCTTAAAGAACAGATATTACAGGATTTGCAACAACATCCACACTGGCAGCCACATGATATTGCCGTACTAACCCCACATATTGAGCCTTATTTACCGTTTATTCCTGCTGTTTTTGGGCAAAAACAAGGTTCCGTATCCGCCTTACCTTATAACATTGCAGACATCAAAGTCAGTTTACAAGAACCTTTATTACAATTACTGGAAAAACTTCTATTATTAATGCAAAGTCGTTTCAGTATAGATGCTCTTCAGCCACTACTGGATGAAGTAGCGTTACGAAAACGGTTTGATCTGAATGACAGTGAAGTTGAATTAATTAAGCGTGTCTGGTACGAACAGGGCATCCGTTGGGGTGCTAATGCTATTATGCGACAGGAATACGGGGGTATAAGTAACCACTTTACTTGGGAACAGGCACGTGAGCGTACTGTCTTGGGTTGGTTACTGCCGCAACAACAACACCCGACAATATGGCAGCAACACTTACCGTGGTTTACCGATATTGGGCATACAGAAACACTGGCACGAGTACAGCAACTCATTGATTGTCTGATTAAGCACCATCATAACTGGCAGCAAACAGTTACTATTGAACAATGGATAAACAATACCCGCAATTTATTAAGAGATTTAGCTGATGACGATAGTTTGACTGGCACAGCCATGCAGCAACTGGAAACTGCCCTTGCCGACTGGCAGGCACAGGCTGCTCTGGCTCAATTTGATCAGCCCATCGCTCCAGATATTGCTATCGAACATCTGCGCAATTATCTATCCACCACCCGCCAGGCCGGTTTTTTACGTGGTGGAATCACCTTTTGCAGTATGGTGCCGATGCGCAGCCTACCATTCCGTTGTATCTGCTTATTGGGGCTTAATGACGGTGATTATCCCCGTACCAGCAAATCAGCCGCCTTTGATCTGATCTCTCAGCATCCACGCCGTGGCGATCGTGCTCGCCGTAATGATGATCGCTACCTCTTTCTAGAATCGATACTGAGCGCGCAAGATAAACTGTATTTATCTTATATTGGCAAAGATATTCGCAAAAATGAAGAACTGGCGCCTTCCGCATTAATATACGAACTGACAGATATATTGGCCGCCATGACTGGCACCAGTCCGCTGGCATTTAATCAGCAACATATTGTCCACCACCCATTACAACCCTTTTCGCAACGCTATTTTAACGGTAACCTAGCCAGCAGTCGTCAGGACTATGCTCAAGCACTTAACCGCAATCCCTGTTCCGCGCCATCTTTTCTAAGTGATTTACCCGCAACAGAGAACGAAGTAAGTACAGATATTAACATCGAAACCTTTATTCGCTTTTGGCGCAATCCCGTACGGTGCTGGTTACAACAACAATTACAATGGCAGGCTCCCTATCAGGACCACCCAGTTAGTGCAGCTGAACCTTTTAGCATTGAAAACAGCGCTGCCATTTACGGCGCCTACTTGTATGCTCGCCAGCAAAACCTTGATTTAAACGAAGTGAATCAGGTACTTTCCGTTAGTGGTCTGCTGCCTGAAGGAGAACTGGGCAAGATTGCCAGCGATAATCTACGTATTCAGACATTATCACTGGACAGTGAGATTTTATGCAGTCCGGCCATTGCTGACATGCCTTTTACCCTGCAACATCAACAATTGCGATTAAGTGGCATCATCAGACATCTGCATCAATGCGGGCAAATTCTGGAACGCCATCGCACCCCAACCGCGCCAGATAATATAGAATTATATTTGCGTCATTTATTGCTGTGTGCTACTGGTACCTCACTAACACAGTTACAAACGTATGAACTTTATCCGCCCAAACCTCGGATATTACCAGCACTGCCACAGGCAAAAGCGCAAAAACTATTGGCAAATTGGCTGGATTATTATCAGCTTGGACAGAAGCGGCCACTGCCGTTTTTTCCCAAAACCAGTCTGGCTGCCGCCACTTGCTGGTATAAAAACCGGCAGAAAAAAGATCCACCACCTATTCATAGTACTGAAGAATACAGCGCCGCCTTTAAAGCTTATATGGATAGTCATAACGGTAAACCACAGGCTGAATATGCAGAAGTGGCACAGGTATTTTCTCGCGATGATGAATTACCAATTGACCAACCATTATTCTGGAACTTGATTGAAGACTTACTACTGCCATTAACTTCCTGCTTAGAAAGTAATAACCCGAAATCATGAATCAGGCACTTAATCCCATTACCATGCCCTTACAAGGCACCAGCCTGATTGAAGCTTCAGCAGGAACCGGTAAAACATTCAACATTGCTGCCCTATTCGCACGGCTTATTTTGCTGGAACAACTCCCTGTCGACGCCATATTAGTCGTAACCTTTACCAAAGCTGCCACAGCCGAGTTAAAAACCCGCCTACGCACACGACTAAACCAGGCTTTAGCTTTATTACAGAACCAATTGCCTTCGCAACAAAATGACCCAGTTTTACAGCAGCTAATCGACAAAGCGCGTTCCCAAAGTAATGACGCTAGCCTTATTTTACGTCTGCAGGCTGCTATTACCCAGTTTGACAGTGCGGCTGTGTACACTATACATGGTTTCTGCCAGCGTATCCTGACAGACTATGCCTTTTTATGCCAGACCCCTTTTATAACCGAAATCAGCGATACCGATCCGGAAATATTATGCCGCTTTGCCGAAGATTACTGGCGCCGTGAAATCAGCAATCAAACCGATTTTGCTAATCTCGCTTTTGCCAGAAAACTAACTCCAGCCAAACTAATGCAGGAAGCAGGCAAATATTGTGGCATGACCAACCTACAAATTCGCACCCCGCCCGAAACAGACCTGTCTGCTTTAACCAGCCACTTACAACAACTATGGCAGCAACTATCCGAGCAGTTCAACGACATCCAACAGGCCTTTTGGCAACTACATCCACTGCTTAATGGCAACACTTATCGCAGCCACAGCTATGAACAATTTTTTCACGAGTTGCAACAGATCTTACAGACTCAACCGCCACCTTACACTTTCCCGAAAAGCTTTTCTGAAAAATTTGCTAGGTTTGATGCCAACTATCTCAAACAAAAAACCAAAAAAGAACAGATACTGAATCAACAGCTGGTGACAACAGTCTCTATACTGGCTGAATTTGGCCTGGCTCTGGAAGCCAGACAAACAGCAGAAAACCACCTTGCCCTGCAATTACAGATAAACTGCCTGCAATATGTACGTCAATGTCTGCAAGAACACCGACGCAACAGTCATCAACGTAGCTTCGATGATCTGCTCGCCGACGTGACTGCTGCATTGTCGTCGGCCAACCCCCACGCTGCCACCTTAGCCACTGCACTGGCACAAACATGGCACATTGCACTGGTGGATGAATGTCAAGATACCGATCCTTTACAATATCATATCTTCAAGACCGCCTTCGCCGACCAACAACGTCCTCTGATCATGGTCGGTGATCCAAAGCAAGCTATCTATCGCTTTCGTGGTGCTGATATTCACGCCTACCTGCGCGCAGCAGCCGATACTCCAATACAACAGCGCTACACCCTTACTACCAACTACCGCAGTCATCAAGCACTGGTACAATCCATAGCTGAGCTATTTGCAACTAAAGAGCTGCCATTCATCCTCGATGGTATTGATTATCCCACCGTACAGGCACAAGCCACCTATGGCAACCTGCATCACTGCAATAGCGATAGCACACCACCAGCAGTCATAGTGCGCTGGCTGCATGAAAAAATAACCGTCAACGAAAAAGGGGATGAGCTTATACCGAATAAAGATAGCCTGCGCGCCTGCTCAGCTGAATGTTGTGCCCATGAAATTGCTGCCATGATTAATCAGGGACTGCGCGGAGAATTAACATTAGGTTCCAGATCACTACTGGCTGGTGATATCGCCGTACTGGTTCATTCACATAAAGAAGGTCATCTGATTGCCAAAGCACTTAAACGCTGTGGCATCATGAGCGTATCGCTTGGCAACCAATCTATATTCAACACCAGAGAAGCTGATGCTATCGCAGCTTTATTACATTTCTGGCTTCAGCCGCAGCAGACCCAGATTCTGCGTTTTGTGCTTGGTGGTGTACTATTTAGCTGGACAGCTGCTCAGCTGGCAGAATTGAATCATAACGAAAACACCTTAAACCACTGGATACAACTGGCGCTTAATGCGCGTGAACAATGGCAGCAATACGGCATCTATACCGCAATACAATGGTTTGCCACCCAAACTGGACTTGAAAGCAACCTACTCAATCAGCGCAACGAACGCAGTCTGACCAATTTTTGGCAATTGGCTGAACTTCTCGCCACAACAGAGCAAACCATACCCACTGCTAATGCCCTGCTTGCATGGCTGGAGCAGGCTATTACCCTTGGACAAACCACCAATGACAACCACCTTCTGCGATTGGAAAGCGACGAAGCACTGGTTAAAATCGTCACCATGCATGCATCCAAAGGACTGGAATATCCAATTGTATTCTGCCCGTTTGCCTGGGATGGTAAAGCAGCAATCAACCACCTCGAACAGTGGCATCGTCTGCATCAACAGGATAATATCGAATTAGTGCCACAATACCTGTTAAATGAGCATGATAAAAGCGAACTGAATGAAGAAAGCATGGCC
This sequence comes from uncultured Neisseriaceae bacterium, assembly GCA_946481965.1. GTDB lineage: Bacteria > Pseudomonadota > Gammaproteobacteria > Burkholderiales > Neisseriaceae > Snodgrassella. The sequence continues at coordinate 26,415 of CAMLPN010000024.1, forward strand.
GAACAACTACGGCTGTACTACGTCGCCTTTACCCGCGCTCGCGAACAACTAATTATTTACAGTGCAGCCTGTAGTAATACCGCCAGTAACCCGCTGGCATGGCTTTTGGGTGAAGGAAAAAATGCTACTCTGGCAGAAACCCAGCTCTTCTGGCAAACAACCTATAAAAAAAACCTCATCAGCACCTTATACCATAGCTGGCAAAACTTTCTGTCCCAGACAACTACGCCAGCACTATTTAGCTGGTGTGAAGGAACCGTGGCATCAGAAGTAGTACCCGCCGAACGCATTGGCAACCAACCCTTACAGGCTGTGGATATTCGCTTACCTCCATTTACTACTATTCGTTACACCAGCTTTACCAGCTTAAGCCAGCACCATACCGACCATAGCATTGAAGAAGAAAAAGTTGCTCCGGTGCTTGATCCGGCCGAAGTACAAACCGTTTCCACGCCAGCAGAAACACCCGCAGAAACGCCATTATTGGCTTTTGCACGTGGTATCAACGCTGGTCTGTGTCTGCATGCCATACTTGAGCAAACTGAATTTAGCCAGCCAGCTAGCGCACAAGAAACCGAACACATCCAGAATACCTTACTTCGCTTTGGTTTTACCACTGAACACACCAACACCATGTTGCTTTTAAATGACACTATCCGTCGCTGCTGGCTGTCACCACAAACCACCATTGCCGACATACCCAGACAACAGTCTGTAGCTGAAATGAACTTCATGTTGCACATGCACCAGTTTGATATCACCCAACTGCAACAATGGTTTGCCCAGCCACATCTGCATCTGCCAGCCTGTTGTGTTCAGGCTGCCCAAGAACTTAATTTCACTACCGTTAACGGTTTTATCAATGGCGCCATAGACCTCATTGCCGAAGACCAGAGCGGTCAAATTTTCGTGATTGACTATAAATCCAACCATCTGGGTAACCAGCTGGCAGACTACCAGCAAAACAACATGGACCTAGCTGTTGCCAAGCATCATTATTATTTACAGGCATTAATCTACAGCATAGCCTGTGCTCGTTACCTGCAAAAACAGAATCGCTCAGTACCTTCTATCAGCGTCCGCTACCTGTTTTTGCGTGGACTAAACTCAAATAACCAAAACGGTATCTGGCAATGGGATATAGCCACTGCCGATCTGCACCCATGGTTATGTCAACATGACAAAGCCAAATAGCTGCGGTATATTGCTGCTATACTTAAATTTTTCAGCGTCTTTTATTAAGGAGCCAACACCATGCTGAACAAACCAGAAGAATTTATCATGTCCATACTTGCCGGTATCTGGGTTGTACTGACATTTATATTCTGTCGGTACCTGCACCTGCCAACCGATACTGGTTTACTGGTCACTACCCTGACCTTGTTATGGACATTAGTATTCTTTCTGTTGTGGCAGCGTGGTTCAATACGCAACATCTGGCCGATTTTTCTGGGCTTATTGGTAATGTGTTGGTGGCGAGCCATTTACTGGTCAGCCAGCATAAATGTACTCAACCCTGATAACAGCATCAAAAACAACGTTAGCTGGTACGGTAGTTGGCCAGCACTGATTATCTATGCCCTCATTCCAGTAATAGGTGGCTACATCTACATATGGATTCGATATAAAAAACATAAAAAACCAACACTATAATCTTTGGCACCCTTGTCAGCAATTTGATAACTGCTAACTGATTGCTTGTTCATATCATGCCAGCTTCAGCCTCTGTCAATCAGCAACGCCAGCGTTTACGGCGAATGCGCTTTTTTGCTACAGCTTTACTCCTACTGGCATGCGCCTTATTCATCTTTAGCAGTCTGAACATCTCTCAATATCCAGCTCTCGCCTACCTCAAAGCTTTTGCTGAAGCTGCAATGGTAGGCGCATTAGCAGACTGGTTTGCGGTCACCGCTCTGTTTCGTCATCCCTTAGGCATTCCTATTCCTCATACCGCTATCCTGCCACAGAAACAAGACAAAATAGCAGATGAGCTGGGACGATTTATCGAACATAACTTTTTGCTTGATAAAACCATTGCTAGACATATCCATCATCTGAACCCAACATCCAAAGTCCTCTACTGGTTAAGCCAGCCACAAAACCAACACCAGTGGCAACCATTCCTTACCCGTCAGATACCATCGCTGTTGCATACTGCTACAGGTAAAGACATAGCCAGATTCTGTACCCAATTACTCAACAACCAATATAGTGGTGCCAGACTAGGCACCACCTTAAGCAGCATCTTGACATTAATTCGCCAGCAAAACATCGATACGAGTCTGCTGCGTACATTACTGCGCCAACTACGTCGGTGGCTGCACGATGAGCAAACTCGTACTCAGCTCGAACAAAGCCTGTTGCAGTGGGTTGGAACCATAGAAAAAAGCGATCCAACTAGCTGGGATCGCCTTAAAGCTTCCTTAAAAATTAATCTAACAGCGCGTATTGATAACTGGGTCGCTGATAAAGTACTTAACTGGGCTGAATCTTATCTGCAAGCCATCCTTAGCAATCCTCAACACCCATTCTGGCGCGCCTATCGAAAACAGATTCTTTATAGCGAGCGGCAGCTGCGTCGAAATCATCGCTGGCATAAACGTCTAGCTGCCGGTCGCCAACAATTTGCCAGCTCTACAGCCCTACAGCATAGTTTAAGAGATCTGTGGGAAAGCTTCATCATCTGGAGTGAAAACGATGTCTACCGCGTCCCTTCGTGGTGGCAACAGCAAATCAATCGTTTTTTCAATCATCTTCAACAACAGGCTCAACATAATCCACGTCTTATGCGCCGACTTAATACCCGCATTAGTATGTTTACCCGTACTGCTGTTAGCCTATATAAACATCGTGCAGCCCAGTTTATCGCCGACAAAGTTAAAAGCTGGGACAACAAACAAATGGTAGATAAAATTGAATTAAGTGTAGGCCGTGACTTACAATTTATTCGTATTAACGGAACCGTAGTCGGTGGGTGTATTGGTGTATTGATCTACCTCTTATCACAATGGTTAAAACTCTAGTCTTGTTTTTGCTCCACCACTAATTCAGGCAATTAACTACCTAACAAACATCACTTAGTGCAAACCACCATATTCAATACCGGCAAATAAATACTATCAACCCTTAAAACACATCGTTAAAGTCCGCCAAATATTCACCTTCTATCCCTATTTGCTAGACTTCTCCCCAACCAGTAGTCCGACTTAACAACATAATTCCAAAATCATAATTAAAAATTTACTTCAACCTCAAAAATAATTTCCGTCTTAGCTGAAAATCAGTTTAATTACTATTCTGATGAAATTTAAATTACATGCATTTAGCTTATAATGTCAGCAAAACTCTCTAAATACCAGCAAATAACATTGTGTCTAGATCGCGGACAAAAGCTACTTTCTTATTCAGCATAACTAGCGCTTCACTCGCTAAAATAAACATTTGTCATAATAAACCTTACACCAAATTGACAATTTTGCTAAGTAATCGATTAAGCATCGTAAAAAACCGAAATAATCAAATTCAAACCGCCTCTTACCTGCACCAAAATCATTAACCTCCAGCCATCCAAATTAACCAATTAGCAAAATAAGCAAAACATACTGCAAAACACATCTTTATAATCAGGGCCAATAACAATAAAAAAATAACCTCAGAAAATCTGAGGTTATTTTTCATAAATTTATTTTCTATACAGATCTCTTTGATGCTGATCTTTTTGTTGTTGACGCAATTGCAAATAACGTTGTTGCTGATAAGGTGTCAGAACCTGATAAATAGCATGTTCACGCTGTAACTGTCTGAACTGAAAATCTGCCATAGCTTGTCGTTGCTGCGCCCATATATTTTGTTCCTGAGCAATCACTTCTCGGGCTCTTGAACCATCAAACTGTCGGTTTAAAACCAGATTTTCTCGAGCATGACGCAAATTTGCCAGAGTTTGTCGTTGTTGATTGTTTAAAAGTGGCCGCTGACTTCCATATACTTGCTCGATTTTAATTAACTGAGCTTTTTGCTGCTCAGTTAAATTCAATTGCGATAAAATAGGATGACGATAAATTCGATCTGCCGCAGGAGAAAAAGTTTTACTTTCAACTGTTTCTGTTATCACTGCTATCGGGGTTTCTGTCACCTCCTCAACCTCAGCAGCAAAAACAGAAATACCAATTGAAGATAAAGCAGACGCCGCTAAAACATATGCTAAAATTTTTACTTTCATTTTCATTCCTCATTGATTTAAATAACAACCTAGCTGCTACCACTTCAATCCTCAGTATTTCATAAATCCATGTAAAAACAAGAATTAATATTGCAATTATAATTAAACTTTACTAATTAAATAGATAAAAACACCCATTTGTAACGGTAATAAATTTAATTAGAAAATAAGCTTACTTGAATACAGATTTAACATATTTATTATTTTTCTATTATTCACATGCTTAGATAATTAATACACATCCCACTTCACTTTAGCCTAATTAATAATACAAAATATACCTATAATCTCAACCTCAGTAATGAAGAAAATAACCATCATTAATTAGCAAATTGACAATTTTTTTATAATAAATATTATATTTGTGATAAAACCACACGTATTAAATAATAGCAAACAATATTTATAATAATTAAATTAATATTACTTTTTACACCTTATGTAAATTCCGTTAAGTTATTATTTTCTTATATTTACTATTTTAATTTTATTTTAAATGAAATGCTTTTTTTACTTACATCATTATCTAACATTTTATCCTGAGAATATACACATAAAATATTGATTTTAAATAAATAATAATTCCATTAGCTAAAAATTTATAACAATATCAATTTATCTTTACACCTCATATATACTATATAAGAAAATATATTTAATTATTTGTAATAAAAATTTTAATTTAATAGTTCTAGAAAAGCGAGAATATTGGAGAGTAACTTATGAGCAACAGATATTTTAAATTTATTATAATTAATCTAATAGCATTATTTTATCAATCTTCATCATTTGCTGCCAATAATTTTGCTAACACTCCTCCACATTTGCAAAGCAAATCCGTAAGCACTATTGGCTATAGTGTTAAGCCAAATATTACCTTTTTTATTGATGATTCCGGTAGCATGATTTCTGGGGCAGATGGAATGTGTTATTATCGTATCCTTAGTTGCGAAGTGAAAGTCAAACCCGAATTGGGTTATTTTAAAGACTGCCTACGTTGGGAGTATAATGTCCCATTTAGCGCTGATAGAGTTCCTTATCTCTCTATTTCCGATCCTCCATTTTCGCCCAACGACCCACCTGAAAAAATAAAAAAAGTTCAATATGCCAATTGCACTTTTACAAGAAGTAGAATGCAGGTAGTAACAGACGTACTAAAAAAACTTGTCGACACCTATCGCAATGATTTTTATTTTAGCCTCCAGCCCTTGAACAACTTTTGTAATAGTTATTGGGTTGAAGACCAATATGGTATATATCGACAATATTGCAAGCCCCCTTTTCCTAAATTCAATAAATTTTATGAGACATCAGAAAATAAAGATTATGAATTTATCATTGATAATATTATAGGAAACAAAGACAAAGGCATTAAGGGTCTGCATGCAGATGGTCAGACTCCCACCTTAGAGCGTATAAATGCAGTGGTCAGAAATACTGTTATTAATAAATTAAAATACCGCTGTCAGAAATCTTATCTTATTCTTTTATCTGATGGCCTTGCTCAAAGTTATTATCAACCTATTACTGATTCAACTTTGGAAAGAAATGGCAGGGATTATGGTTACGATGGTTATTTCGATGGTAATACCATCCGAAACCCGCGATTGTTTGAGTACTCTTATAATTCCCAGTTTATTTACGCTCTTCAGTACTATACCGATACCCTACGTACCAAAAACTTTGGTCAGTTTATCTATAAAAATGATGTTGTTAATAACTTTGGATCTACTTATATTGATTCAACCAAACATACCGATCGTAGACTGACAGATGATGCCGGACAGCCGTGGGATGGACCTGACCCTTTGGCTCATTTACCTGGCCATACGCCTAACTTTACCCAAACTGCTCAGACATTTACCATTGGTCTTGGATTAATTCCGGATTATGACTACAATCGAATAGCTGTTAAACTTTTAAAATACGGTGCTTCACCTAAACCTGATTATGATCCCGTGACTAATCCTGATAGTCGTTATTATTTTAATG
>CAMLPN010000025.1 GCA_946481965.1 uncultured Neisseriaceae bacterium
ACTAAGGTCGCTATTTTGGTTTGTTCTGATTATAAATATCACTGCTGGTTATAGCCACCCCAGCTTAAACTATAAAATTTGTTGTTCACAGCAAACTAAATATCTCTTGATTCAATACAGGCTTGGACAATTCATTTTATGAACTATGACCTATTAGTTGTTGAAATTATACTCTTAATAAAACGTCAACCTATTAAAATAATGAATGAAGAATAACAGAATTTTGATAGCTAATTTACTTTGATCAAATACCAATTAAAAAATATCGATTAAGTTTTTAGTCAATCCTCAAATTTCACATTCGCATGCAAAGGCTAAGATTTTGTGCTTCATCAGTGTCTTCAAACTGGTGTCAATAATCTAAATTGATAATATTTAATCAGCAAAATGTCCCATTTTGGCTATTTTGGTATGCAGATAATGCTCATTATCTTCATTAATACCAACATGTAACGGAACTCGTTCAACCACATCTATCCCCATTTTTTGCATTGTTGCTACTTTTTGCGGATTATTTGTCATTAATCTTAGACTTTGAACATCTAAATAATCCAGTATATATTTAGCCAATTTAAAATCTCGTGCATCGATGGGTAGATTCAAAGCTATGTTTGCTTCAACTGTATCCATACCTTCATCCTGCAAATGATAAGCACGAATTTTATTCAATAATCCTATACCTCGACCTTCCTGACGCAAATAAATAATCACGCCTTGACCTTCAGCCTGTACTGCCTGCATTGCCGCTTGAAGCTGCGGTCCACAATCACAGCGTTTAGAAAATAAAGCGTCTCCAGTTAGACATTCGGAATGGATTCTTCCCAGTACAGCTTGTTGCCCAGAAACATTACCTGTTGTGAGAGCAATATGTTCCTGACGATTCGGCACATCCTCAAAACCATACATAGTAAAAACACCCCATTGAGTCGGTAATCGACAAGTTGCAATAAAACGCAACGGGCAATTCTCTGCAAATTTAGTGTATTGTGTTTTTGTCATTATTATTCCCTTTTGTCTGCCCTGCCAACATAGCTGTCTGAATATTTATCATTAACGGTACTAGGGCAACCGCCATTGCGATCCAATCGATTAGCTCACTTTTTGCAAATGCGTTTTTATGAGTATGACTTACAAATAAAACCCCTAATACTTGTCCTTGTAAATCAGTTATGGGCACTGATAATTGACTTACACCGATCTGTTTACCATTTAGGCTACCGTCTTTTAACCATTCGTCTATGTCATCAATCTGACTTAACCAGCCAGTAATAGCGGATCGTACAAATAAATATTGCTGTTGATGTTGTTGATCACAACTTAAATAAGCTGGCAGGGTAGCACCCTGTGAAACAAGCCGAACCAAACATTTGTTAGTTGTTGTGTTTTCAAACAAAAACAAACTAGCACATAGATTTTGATGACGACTGCACCAAGAATCAATTGCTAGATACAGCTGACGTAGAGTATGGACTATATTGTTTTCAGATTTGGGAATATCTTGATTTTGGGATAAGTAAATATCTTGGATATTAACGCCAAGCTTGGTAGCCAGATTGAAATTATTTTCCTCATACCATATCACTGAAGTATCAATTTCAGCCTGTGCCATTTGTAATACTGTTTGTACAGCCAAAACTGCCATTTCTACTTCATCTGCCGGTAAATTTAACCCCTGCGTAGTTAAATATTCTCGCACTGCATTGCCGGACATAATTTTCCTTGCTTAAATCATCTAAACTGCAATTGTAACTGAAAATAATTTTCTCACCAGCTCCTTATAATCGTACTTCAACCACACATCAGTTAAATTAGCTTGTGAAATGAGCAGTTAATTAATCAGTATTGATTTTTTTCTAAGCATACAAATTCAAAACTAGGATGAAGTTTCAACTTCAAAACCATGGGAATATTAGCTTAAAAAAGGTGTTAATAAACGTTTATATAATTAAAATATTGTCGCAAACTTGCTTTATTTCAAATACTTATTAAGATGTAAGTGCTGTATATTTTTAGGCAAACATATAAAGGAGTAGAAATGAGCAATTTAAAACCCGGTGATAACACTGGCACCAATGGTGGTATTTATCAGGAAGTCGACCAGCATGGTCATGCCGTAGAAAATTTTGTGACAGCGAAAGACCATGAAAAACTCCCTCCAACCCAGCATGCAGGGAATTTATGGAAGTTAATTAACAAAACTCCTGACAGTAAACATTAATTAATGTTGATGGCTTAAAGTGAAAGAAATATCTTGTGCATTATGAAAGGGTGTATCCTGAGACAGATTCACCCTTTCTCTATTTGGTTTGTTTATCAAATTGAACGATATTGTTTGCTGATTAACTTACTAAAACATAAACTTGATAAGCCAACCAACCCAATAATGCTCCAAACGGCAGATCAATAAAATAATGCTGTTTGGTAAACATGCAGGATAAAGCGATGAGTAATGGGAATAAAAATACGATATATCCCAGAGTTGGTAAGGCAAATAAAGCGGTTAAAGTCGCCACTGAAACATGCATACTGGGAAAACAATTGGAACTGTCATCATATTTTTGCACCAATTGCAGGAATTTTTCTGAAGCTGTTTTACCCTGATTGATAGTGCGCCAGTGTTTGGGCGTGGCAACAGGAAAAGCCACAAAACAAATCATCTGCATAAACATCAGACTAACATATGTTATCGCCATCAGCACGAACTGCCGCATATCCTGAATAATCCAGTTCAAATATAAAATAGCCGGATAATAAAGAAAACTGTAAATCCATGACCAGACTGGCCAATAGGGAATTTTTTCATCTAGAGGAGAGGAATATATTTTGACACGATTAGCTGTGAAGCGTTGCGTAAAAAAATAAAACTGATATACGCCGATAATCATGATACCGCTAAGTATTAGAGTAATTAATCTATCTATAAACTGCATGCAGGCTAACTTTCAAAGTCGGTGATATTGGTAAGGTTATAATTATTAAATATAATTATTAAATTGTTAAATCAATAACAGTAAATATTAATATTATTTTACCGTAATAATATTTATCTAACAAATCAGGAAATTTATTTTCATTTTGTAGTCACCTATTTGAAAAAGGTTTATATCGTTATTCTTTTTGTAGGTACTAGCGGTATTTTCATTATTTCATTTAGTCTAAATTAAATTTTCTAGTTAGCGCCAATTGCTAAAAAAAACAGTTCATAAGCTGTCAGATGGAAATTTTTACATTCACTCAAATAACTATTATCACGTTTGGTATATAAATTACGTTTAACATTCAAGTTGAACTACGGCAAAATAGACAAACTTCATTTCAAAATTAAAGACAGTAGTAGTCTATGGAAATCTATCTGGTAGGTGGTGCAGTACGAGATAAATATCTGCAACGACCCGTAGTTGATCGTGACTGGGTAGTTGTTGGCGCAACTGCCCAGGATATGCTTAATGCTGGTTATCAACCCGTTGGTCGAGATTTTCCGGTATTTCTGCATCCGCAAACTCATGAAGAATATGCTCTGGCACGCACAGAGCGCAAAGTTGCCGCAGGATATGCTGGTTTTCAGTTTTATGCCGATAAAGATGTAACACTGCAACAGGATTTACTCAGACGAGACCTGACTATTAATGCAATGGCTGAAGATAAGCAGGGTAATTTAATCGATCCTTATAATGGGTTGAACGATTTACAACAGGGCATTCTGCGCCACGTCAGTCCAGCATTTGCAGAAGATCCGGTACGAATCTTGCGTATTGCCCGTTTCGCCGCTCGCTATGGATTTCAGATTGCGCCAGAAACAATGCATTTAATGCAAAATATGGTATCTGCTGGTGAAGTGAATGCACTGGTTCCGGAACGAGTGTGGCTGGAATTAGCTAAAGGATTGATGGAAAAACAGCCCCGACGGATGATCGAAACTTTACAAGCGTGTGGAGCTTTAGAAATAATTTTGCCCGAGATTGCTGCACTATTTGGCGTACCACAACGAGCTGAATTTCATCCTGAGATAGATAGCGGCGAACACACCTTGCTTACTTTACAGTATGCAGCTGAACACGATTATTGCCTTGAAGAACGTTATGCAGCTCTGACCCATGATCTTGGTAAAGCGATTACACCATCGTACCTATTGCCACATCATTACGGACATGATGCAGCTGGAATTAAACCACTGCAAGCCTTAAATCAGCGCTGGAACGTACCTAAAAATTGCGCACAGCTGGCATTACTCTGTTGTACTTATCATATCCAGTTACACAGTGTAAGCCAGTTAAAACCTCGTACAGTTTTGAAGATTTTGCATAAAACCGATGCAATACGCAGACCACAACGCTTTTTGCAGGTACTACGCGTCTGTATGGCCGACGCACGTGGCAGAGCTGGTTTTAAAGACAAAGACTATCCACAATTACAACACTGGCAGAAATTACAGCAAGCCGCTACCAACATCGATGCTGCAGCAATAGCTCAGGCACAGACAAGACCTGAATTAATTGCCACAGCTATTGATCAGGCAAGGTTACAACAAATTACTCCTATTCAGAATGCTTATCGTCAAACTAATGCACCAAGTCATTAATTATGCTTAATAACACTGACATTACTCAACTGACGCAATTATTTCAACAACAAAAAAAGGAGGCAGCACATTCATATCGACAAAAACGTCTGCCTTATGTTTACTTTCAACAACATGATGAGGCGATCTCTCTTATATTGTCGCATTTATGGCAGGAATTTTTTTCAGGGCATTCATTGTGCTTATTGGCTATTGGTGGCTTTGGTCGTTGCGAAATGTATCCATTTTCGGATATGGATTTTGCTATCGTTAGTGCCAAAGAAATTGACAGCGCTTTAGAGGAGAAAATTGGTTTATTTATTCAGACCCTATGGGATCTTCATCTGCAACCAGCACCTAAAGTGGGGACGATTGAACAATTATGTGATAGCGCGCGCGCAGATTTAACCAGTGATTCTGCTTTTTTGGAAAGCCGCTATATCTGCGGTCAAGCTGAGTTGGCTAGGCAATTCATTTCCCAACTGGACTTACAACGAGATATTGCGGCCTTTATAGAAGGTAAAATCCTTGAGCAGCAACAACGATACACCAAAACTTCTGGTGAAGCAGCGTTACTGGAGGCCAATGTTAAAACAGCGCCCGGTGGCTTAAGAGATATTCATAATTTACTCTGGCTGGCTAAAGTACAGGGTTTGCCGCCACGCCTGCAACCATTAATGAAAAAAGGTATTTTAAATCGTACCGAAGTACAGTTATTACTGGATTGCCAGATTATGCTGGCAAAAATTCGTATTGATTTACATCTAGCCGCTAACCGCGCAGAAGATCGGTTAATCTTTGATCTACAAACTCAAGTAGCAATTAACATGGGCTACAACGATGATGCTACCTCTCGCGCCAGTGAAAAATTAATGCATGATTTTTATCGTGCCAGTAAAGGAGTAAAACAACTTAACGGCATTTTTTTGCCTATGTTACGCGACCGTGTATATGCTACCTTACCACGAGTCATAGTGGATCTGGACGAACATTATTATCAGATTGGTAATCTGCTGGCTTGTAAGGATGAAAAAATATTTTGGCAAGACCCCAGCCATATCTTTACTATCCTACACATTGCACAAGCACATAATGATGTCATCGGGCTTTATCCGCAAACTTTGCGAGCATGGTGGTCAGCAGTACACGAGCTGGTTAACGACGATTTTTATCATAATGCCGCTAATCGCATAAGCTTTTTGCGTTTTTTTAAACATGGCGAAGGTCTAACCCACTTATTGCGGTTTATGAATCTTTACGGGTTGCTAGGCTGCTATTTGCCAGCATGGAGAAAAATTGTTGGTTTATTGCAAAATGATTTATTCCATATCTATCCCGTTGATGATCATATTCTGATGGTGGTGCGCAATATGCGCCGCCTCGTATTTGATCAGCACAGTCATGAACTACCTTTTGCGTCCAGCTTAATGCAAGACTTTCCTCAAAAACATATATTATATCTAGGGGCATTATTTCATGATATAGGAAAAGGACGCGGCGGTGATCATGCTAAAAAAGGAGCGGTGGATGCGCGCCGTTTTGCCGAAGACCATTGTCTCAGCGCTGAAGAAGCCGATTTACTGATCTGGCTGGTGGAAGATCATTTATTAATGTCGATGACCGCACAGAAAGAAGATATCCACGACCCTGCTGTAGTGAGTAGATTTGCTCAGCGTGTACAGACTAAAGAACGATTAACTGCTCTCTTTTTACTGACTACAGCCGATATTCGCGGCACTAACCCCAAAATATGGAACTCATGGAAAGCTAGTCTGCTGGAAAATCTCTATAAAGCTACCTTACACCAACTTAACAGCCAGCAATCCAATCCTGAGAGTATCATTACCGACCGTCAGCAACTTGCGGTAAGAGAGCTAAACAAATGTCACTTTGAAACCAGTAAACAGCGTAAGCTCTGGCAAATTTTGGGACAAGCCTATTTTGTCCGCCACGAATGGAAAGATATATTGTGGCATATCTCTAAATTGATTAACTATGAGCAACAGGCGCAATCACATAGTCAATTAGTACCGGAAACCAATACCCTCAAAGTAATGATATATATGCCCAACCGTTCGAAATTATTTGCACAGTTAGCGACTATATTTAGTCAGAATGGCATGAATATTTTGGCTGCACGAGCCTATATCACCGAACATAATTTTATTCTGGACACCTTTATTCTTGAAATGCCTGATAATTGTCCAAAACAAGATTATTTGTTTATACAGGGAAAAATGGATCTTGCCCTTAATCAGTTTGTTAACGGTCAGTTACCAGCAATCTCGCAAAATACAGCTTTACTTAGTCGCCGAAGTCGCCATATGCGTTTAGCACCACGGATTGATATATATGAAGAAGAAACGGCAGGCTGGTACAGTCTGGATATTATTACCGCCAATCGACGGTTTTTACTGGCCAATATTGCAGAAGTATTATCTGATTTAAATATCAGCATTCGTTTTGCCAAGATTGCGACACTGGATGAACGCGTTGAAGATAGTTTTTTAGTATATGCACCACAGCTAGCAGAAACTCGTCAACAACTTGAATTGAAAAATGCCTTACTGGATCAAATCATATTACAGTAGTATCCGCTAACTACAGACCACACACTACCAGAGCCAATATGTATCATTTCCAAATTGACAGTCACATACTCAATCAATGGCAGCGATATGCCAAAGTGAATTTTGCTGCACTATGTCAGTCTCGTCCAGCTGAAAGTCACAAAGGTACTTTTGGAACACTGGGGATTTTAGGTGGACAACAGGGTATGTCTGGCGCCATTATTTTGGCAGGTAGTGCAGCACTAAAGAGTGGGTGCGGTAAAGTATGGCTTGGCTTTAATCAGTCAGATTTACCGCTGGCTGTCATTCCTCATCAGCCAGAGCTAATGTTAGCTACAGCCACAAATTTGCTGGAACGTGAAGATATTTCTGCATGGGTTATTGGGTGCGGTTTGGGAACACAAACTGTTGCGCAACAATTACTCATTCATTGTCTGCATATCACTGGCCATCCAGTATTGCTTGATGCAGATGCACTCAATTTACTGGCACAACAATCGAGTTTACTGAATGATCGAATTCCTAAAGACTGTCTCATACTTACCCCACACCCCGGTGAAGCAGCACGTTTGTTGCAATGCAGCATCAGAGAAGTACAAAATAATCGGCATCTGGCAGTCAACCGGCTGGCTGAGCGATACCGAGCATGGGTTGTTTTGAAAGGTCATCATAGTCTAATTGCCTCCCCTAGCGGGCAAATACGCCAAAACCAAAGTGGTAATGCAGGATTGGCAACCGCTGGTTCTGGCGATGTTCTTTCCGGCATTATTGGCAGCTTACTGGCTCAACGTATGCCACCTGAGCAGGCTATTGCTGGTGGTGTATGGCTTCACGGAGTTGCTGCTGAATTGCTTGCAGCTAATGGCATCGGACCAATCGGTTTGTGTGCTGGCGAAATAGGCAACGCCGTACGCTGGTTACGAAACCGATTAACAGAATAATTTATTGTGAAGAAAATCTTTCTTTATTATTCTGTTCTTTCTATAGTTTTGAGCAATACATAGTTCATTTTAAGCAAGAGCCATATTGACCGCAGCCTGAGCATGGATTTCGGTAGTATCAAAGACAGGCACAGCACTATCCGCAGGTGATACCAATAACATTATTTCTGTACAACCTAAAATAATCGCTTCTGCTCCGGCATCAACTAGCTTTTGTATGATTTGGCGATATTGTTGTCTGGATTCATCTCTAATAACGCCAGCAACCAGCTCCTGATAAATAATTCGATGCACAATTTGGCAATCTTCATCGTTTGGAATGAAAACCTCTAAGCCGAATTTATCTGCTAGCCGTCCTTTATAAAAATCCTGCTTCATAGTAAATTCAGTGCCGAGTAAACCAACCTTTTTTATTTTTTTACTGGTTATTTCTTTGGCTGTCGCATCCGCAATATGCAGCAAAGGAATATTGAGACAGGCCTGAACCAGTTCTGCTAGTTTATGCATAGTATTGGTACAGATGACAATAAAATCAGCTCCGCCACGTTCCAGACTGACTGCCGCCTGACACATTTTTTCGCTTAACGCCTGCCAGTTACCTTCATGTTGTAGTGTTTCAATCTCGGCAAAATCCATAGACCACATTAAGCTTTTCGCCGAGTGTGTGCTACCTAAACGGTTTCGCACTTCTTCATTAATCAGCCGATAATATTCGGCAGAACTTTCCCAGCTCATGCCACCAATTAAACCTATTGTTTTCATAAATAAAATCCTGTTCAGCATTAAAGATTATAGTTTTATTTTATTTCATGTTTTTACCATAAACTATTATCTAATTAATAGATTTTACATAAATAAAATCTAATATTAAACTTTAATAAAATTCACTAATAATTATTCCATGCATGATTTTGCTACTAAGAATATTAGAGATATTCTCATTTGAATTGAGTGAGAATAAGTGCTTATCAATAAAAAATTTAACTAGAATAATAATTCTCATCTATGCGCATTTAGGTTTGACGAGAAATAAACAAAATAAGAAAAAGATTAAGACAAGATTTATTACCCAGACTAAAATTGTTGCATAAATATTCAGAACCTAACCAAATAAGTTCCATATAAAGCATTACTGGTTAAAGAAATAGTGTTTTATTAATTTCAGCCAAGTAGCATAAATTTAGTTATTCTACAAATATAATAGCTGCCCATAGTGGATCATTCGATTATCATTCAGTACATAATAAGTCAATTAGCTCAGCAGATTTCCATTTGCTATTTTTTTTCTTAAATGAAATGTTTTACTAATCTAATATTTGCCGGCAATAAACAAATTCCCTTACTTGATTTTCAATAACTCTAAAATCTGACTTGCATTCTGAATGGCATAGTCTACCAACCACTTTTCCGGTTCATCCGATGCAGCAATATATCCCCATTCAGCTAATACAGTAGTCATCCCGGAATTTTTACCAGCTTGCATATCACGCTCGGCATCACCCACATATAAACAATCTTCAGCTGCCACGCCAATCTGTTCACACGCATAAAACATCGGTATGGTGCTGGGTTTAGCTGCGGCAGTCGTATCACCACTGACCACAACGGCAGGAGGAATACTTAAACCCAGTTCCGGTACTAAACGGTTAGTAAATCGTTGCGGTTTATTAGTGATTATGCCCCATTTAATCTGCTGTTCATCCAGAGAGCGCAACATAGCGTTGACTCCGGTAAAGAGTACGGTTTGCTCATGAAAACACAATTCATATTCATCTAAAAAAGCCTGACGTAAATCAGCATGTTCAGGTTCGTTTTTGCCAATGCCAGTACCCAATTCAATTAATCCTGAGGCTCCATGACTGGCAAGCGGACGAATTGCTTCCATAGGCTGCAATGGCAATCCACGCTTTTGTAAAACTTTATTTAATGCTCCCCCAAGATCCAGAGCAGTATCAGCTAACGTACCATCTAGATCGAATAAAACCGCTTTAAACATAATTTGACCTATTAATATTCTATAAATTATCAATGTACATGATTATGGTTATGATTATGATGATCAGACACACAACATAATAAATTTTCACCGTGTTTATGTTCACAGCTTTCTGTCTGTACCGTAACATGATGAATATTATGAGCGAGTAATTTTTCATTTATTTCATTGACTAATTGCTCGGCTGCCGTCACCGTCAGTGAACCATCAACCACTATATGACAAGACAAAGCATTCATATTACTGGTGATAGTCCATGCATGTAAATCATGAACTGCTTGGATACCCGGTATAGTCAGAATAACTTTACTCAAATGCTCTAATTCCAGTTCTTCAGGAGTGCCTTCCATTAAGATGCGCATTGTAGTTTTCAAAATACCATAGCCACTAAATGCAATGAGTATGGCCACTAAAATACTTGCGGCTGGATCTGCCCATTTCCAGCCAAAAACCATCATTAAAATCGCCGCCATTATTGCACCGACAGAACCCAATAAATCGCCAATAACATGCAGAAAAGCACCGCGCATATTAACATTGTCTTTGGTCTCAGTACTGCTGTGCATATACCAAGCCACAATTATATTTATCAATAAACCAATGGCACTAATCGTTAACATTCCCAAAGTGGCTATTTCCGGCGGGTGTATAAAGCGACCAATCGCTTCATAAACAATCATAATAGCTATAAACACTAAAGCTAGCCCGTTAATGGCTGCGACAAGAATTTCAAAACGTTTATAGCCATAAGTTTGGCGTGAGTTAACCGGTCTATCACTCAAATGGAAAGCCACCAGAGATAATAATAATGCCAATGCATCAGAAAACATGTGACCAGCATCTGACAGCAAAGCCAAACTATTGGTCGCCCACCCTCCGATCACTTCCACCAGCATATACAACCCAATAATGGTCAGTGAAACTTTCAAAGTTTTTTTGTCGTTGCTATGAGCACCAATATGGTGGTGATGGTGGTGAGAAGCAGATCCATGCTCATGTTCGTGCATGATAAATACCTAATTGTGATAATAAACAAATATATATATTTAAGCTAGTATAAAACTTCATCCACTGTGAAAGTCAAACTTTGCTATACAGCAGAGATCCAAAGATAAATAGAAAATATTGTTTTTAAAGATGTAAACCCATAATATTTTACTTTAATCATTCGACTTATGTCGTCACTTTACCTAAATACAATGAACTATTGTTTACCATAAAAATCATAAACCAATCAAAGATAGAAAGTTAACTCCTTAATTTGCCGATATTAATACAATAATTGAACTTTGATTAAGCAAGTTATTTCAAGCTTCACGGGATCCTTCAATAAAATCGATAATTCACTATCAACACCATATCCTAATATTAATATCTGAAATAGAGAAATTATTATGCGTTCTGTTATAGATCACTGATACTATGCAGATCAAAGCAGTATTTGGCAGCAATTATTAAGGGGCAGAAAAAAATGATTTAAAATACGCTTTAATTACATTATAATGATATGCTAATTTATTACTTAAATTAACTAATTAAGTTAAATAATATGTAAATTGTTAAAATTATTGATTCATGCGTCTAGATGGAATATTTAAATGAACTAACTTCTTTATGTATTATTAATATTATGATTATATAATATATTTTAAAAGCTTTACCTGCGAATAAAAAGAATTATCAACCAATTAATATTTATCAACAGCAAATTTTTTGGTTTAATTGAGTGAATTCATTTGGGGTATAACAGCATAGGATCAATAGCTGTTTTTATATAATTTGCCGGAATTGAATCAGACTTTCAATTATTCCTTTTATCCTCACAGGATATTCTTTCTATTCGGATTATTTACACCACTATCTGGTTTTCATTAACAAACAGACTTCATCTTATAGATCCGTTTCATGTTCAGTTTTATTTCTATAGAATTTGGCTTGTCATTTATTGCCTTCTTCTGCCTTTACTGGTTAGTGGCGGCTAAACCACAAATTCAAAATTTATTACTTTTATGTGGCAGTTATTTTATTGTCTATAAGGGTAGTAATTTGCTTGCTCTACTATTGTTAATCGTTTTTACCCTTTTGATTTATTTTATTTCTAAGCGAATATTAAAGAGCGCACTTTTTAAAAGTTGGCTAATTTTCGGCATCATGCTTACCTTAATAAATCTGGCTTTCTGGAAATATTTTGATTTTTTCCGTAGCTCGGTAGGTAATACTCTGGAAGATACACAACTGGATTTAAACTATCTTTCCAATATTGTTTTACCTCTAGGCATATCTTACTATTCTTTTCAATCAATAAGTTACCTTTCAGGTTTATGTAAAACTCGTACTCAAACGGATTGTATTTACAAACGTTTCACCTTACCAGGTCTGGCTTTACACCTAAGTTTTTTTCCAACGATTACAGCCGGCCCCATCGCTCGGGCTTATGACGCACGGGGTCTAACTGATATCTACAATCAGCCAACCGGTATGGTCAATCAAATTCACACGCAAGAACCTAGACGCATATTAGCTCCAACTCTGGCCATGATTTTGATTGTTGTGGCCTTAATGAAAACATGGTGGTTTTCTGGCTGGATTTCAGAAAACTGGGTCGATCCGATTTTTGCCAATCCTATGCAATATCAGAGTCTAGAAATCTTGGCTGCTATTTATGGCTATACCGTTCAACTGTTTCTTAATTTTTCCGGTTATAGTGACTTGATGATTGCTTTAGGATTATTGCTTGGTTTTCGTATCCCAATCAATTTTCGAGCACCGTTACTGGCACATAATATTCGTGAATTCTGGGCACGCTGGCACATTAGTTTGTCAACATGGATCCGCGATTATATTTACATTCCCCTTGGTGGAAGTAAGAAAGGATTTATTCGTACACAAATCAATTTATTGATAGCCATGGTTTTTTCTGGAATCTGGCATGGTAATGGTTGGCATTTTCTTATCTGGGGATCGCTACATGGTATTGGACTGATCCTGCTCAATATTAGTGATCGAATCTGGATGCTCTTTGGGCATTGTCAACCGCAGGAAGCAAAAAACAAAATCTATCAATCAGGGAGAGCGGGTAAATTAATCAGCATTATTGTGACGATACACTTCGTTTGCTTTTGCTTTGTTTTTTTCCGTGCACCTACTCTAAACGATGCTTTAGCTATCTTTCAGGCACTATTACACAACCACATTAATATACCTCTCTCCAGCAATCCATTTTACTTTTTTGCTCTATTGTTGTTGGCATGGTTGTTATATCCAAAATTAATCAGGCTTTTCAACTATTTTTATATTAACGCAGAAAAGTTACCTCGTTACTCTTATATTCTTCCTCTGCTTTTATTATTGTTAGTAGCCATAATATGTGCTCCTGCTGGGATACCGGGGTTTATCTATGCCAATTTCTAAACGTCGCAAAGCACCAGCTTACCGTAAGCAAAAACAACGCCAGAAATATATTCGCAAACCCTATGCAACTGCGATTAACCCAAATATTAGCAATACAGTCGTTATGCCTACCATTGAGCTTGCGCAAACTCAAACCCAAATCAATTTTACCTGCAATAACAAACAGCAATTTCGATTTGTATTGATTACTGTGATGATAATGACAGCGGTTATAGTCTGGTTAATGCAAAATTCAGTGATTGCCTATTACCAGCAAACTTATCATAAAAATAATGATTTGACTAAACTGGAGAATATGCCTTTTTGGCAAAAAGGAAGCTGGCTCGGAACCAGATTAAATGATGATATTAGCTATCTAAATGACAAAATTGAACAATTTAATCAAAATATTATTCGCGATTATAATGAAAAATATGCATTTACTGTAGATTATCTGACTCAAAAAAAACAGCGTGAGGCTGCAGAAGAAAAAAAACGCAAACAAGCTATAGAAAAAGCCAGTAAGGAAAATAAAATTAAATCAGATTTTACCCTTAGTAATGATGATGAGGTTTTCTTTGCCGGAGATTCCATGATGCAAGGCATTGCGCCACACGTACAAAGATGGCTTAGCGAAAAACAGGGGATTAAAACTATTAATCTTAGTAAACAAAGTACAGGTCTAACCTATACTCGTTTCTTTGACTGGGAGCAAACCATTAGCGAAACATTAAATAACAATAACAAAATTAAAATTTTAGTGGTTTTTTTAGGCCCTAATGATCCTTGGGATATGCCAAATCCGAAAGGTGGACGTTTCATTCCTTTTAAATCACCAGAATGGGATAGTGTTTACCGCAGTCGTATTAAAAATATCATAGACAATGCCAGAGGACATCATGTAACGGTGTTATGGCTTACTCCTCCAAATATGCGTCGTGATAAACTGAATGAGCAAATGGTCTATTTGCGTGAATTAATGAATGATGAAGTCAGTAAAAATCATGGCTATGTGATTGATACTAGAAATATACTTGGAAATAATGAAAGCGAATTTCAAGACATTATGATGGATTCGAATGGACAGAAAATTAAAACCCGTAGTGCAGATGGCATCCATTTCTCATTACTGGGTCAAAAAATTATTGCCAAAACTATATACGAGCGTTTTAATTTTGCAACGCAAACGAATACCGATGGTGACACAGATGAACATTAAACACCTATTAACTATTCTGACCTGTTTTTTCTGTATAACATCGTGTTCAGCAGATCCGAGTCAGCAACCCAAACAAAACAAACAAACAAATGTTAAAACTCTTCAGGAAGATCAGGCTAGCCGAGTAATAAAAGCCTTACAAAACCATCACATTAATATTGTTCAGCTGGGAGATTCTCATACAGCAGCAGATTACATCACTGAAGCCGCCCGTGCACGCTTACAAGAGGAATTAGGCAATGGCGGACCAGGTTGGGCAATGCCGACGCAATTTGCTGGCATGCGATTAAGTAGATTCAGTTATATAAATAATGGTTGGCAAGCCATATCCAGTCGTACTGATTTCAATCAGAATTATAGTCTGGGCGGATTAATTGCCATGCCCGCTGTGGGTGCTACTCTGACAATCAAGACCCGACAGCCAGAACCTGAACAGACTGTCATTGTTAGCATTCGTCAGGGTCAGGGAGACGATGATCTGAATATAGTAGATGCCAACGGCAGACAGATTATTTTGTCGGCAAAACGCAAAGATAATCAATGGCATTTCAGCAAATTTAAAGCTCAGTTTCCCATTACCATCACGGCAGGCATGAACTTTCAGACCGCTATCGGTGGCTTGTGGGTACGCAATACCAATAATCATGGTGCAGTCCTGTCTGCACTTGGCATTAATGGATATCAACTTAATCAATGGGATCGCTGGAACTCTCAGGCTTGGAAAAATGAACTCAATGTCATCAATCCAGATCTAATCATTCTGGCTTATGGTACCAATGAAGCTTACAACAATATGGAAATTGATATTGTCAGACAAACTTTACTACATACCATTTCTCAGATTCGTAACGCCTCACCTAATAGCGCAATAATGATTATTGGTGCTCCTGAAAGCCTTAAAAGCACCAATGGTAGTTGCGGAGTTCGTCCATCCAGACTGACTGAATTACAGCAAATGCAACGAGAGATTGCTGCCAGCCAACATACCCTATATTGGGACTGGCAAGCAGAAATGGGGGGTGAATGCAGTATGAAGTCCTGGATAAATCAGGGATTAGCTCGCAGTGACGGGGTACATTTCACTTCTAGTGGCTATGAACGCATAGGACAGGCACTGGCCAACAGCATTTTAGAAATGCGGTCCAAACATTAATTTTCCTTGAATCTGGTAAATAAGCCTGTCTAATAAATCAGACAGGCTTTTTTTGTCAGGACAACAATTTTTATCTTTTGGCCAGTCCCTGATGATGTAGATAAGGCAATATATCTGGACGAACTGGTTTAGTAAAATTATTAGCCACCGCTTTACTCCAGTTCAGATCCAACCCACTTCTTTGCTGATAGTATTCAGCCAGTTGCTGATCATATGCTGCTAATGCTGTTTTATCCATTTGACGAAAAGTATTTTCGCTGACTAATGTTGTTAGTGGCATTCGTGGGCGGTATAACGGATTTTGTGCAGGATAACCTAAGCACAAACCAAATAACGGCGCAGTTAGCTGTGGTAATTGGAGAATTTCCGTCACTTTGGTAACATCATTACGCAAAGAACCGATATAAACTCCACCCAAACTTAATGATTCTGCCGCCAGCAGACAATTCTGCGCCATTATACCAGCATCTACAGCACCAATAATTAAGCCTTCTGTCCAGTCAAGCTGTGCTTCAGGGCATGCCAGTCGGTGTTTGCTATAGTCTATACAAAATACCCAGAATTCAGCTGCCGTACGTACATATTTCTGATTTGCCGCCACCTCAGACAATGCAGCTCTTTTATCAGTATCGGTTACCCGTATAATGTGTATACATTGCATGAAACTGGAAGATGAAGCAGCCCTACCTGCTTGAGCTATTGCTTCACGCTGCTCATCTGTTAAAGGTTGTTCAGTAAATTTACGTATTGAACGATGATTGTAAATAGTCGGCAAGGTTGCTGCACTGTTTAATTTTGACTGATAACTCATGAATATTCCTTCGTGGGGCTTTTTTCTGTTTTATTTATAGTACAGATGTCGATAAAGGCAAATGTTAATATAAATTTTGCAGCATACCATGATGCTGTTATGGGGTCATTAACTACAATATAAATGATACTGAGTCAAGCATTTCTAATCCGCTTTTTTTCACATCAACAAATATCAAATTACCTGCTGATAAATCAATAAAATTTATTATTTTCCTACAATGATCATGCTTATTACGCTTTGTTGTAGCTGAGATATTAATAGTATATCCGATAAATAATTTATCCAGTTTTTCTCTAAAAATCATTTTTACTAATTAGTAACTATTCTTTAGTCACCATAAATCTGTACAATCAGCTATCCATTTTCAAAAGTCGCCTTATGAAAATATCCTTTAGCATAAACAGATATTTACAACATCAATTACCGCAATTCATGTTATTTGTAGGCAAAAATTTCAGCCGTTGTCATTTGACACTTATTGCCACCAGCCTGACTTTTACCACCTTACTGGCATTGGTTCCTTTTTTTACTATCACCATCATCATTGTTAATGCTTTTCCTATGTTTGCCGATATGGCAACTCACTTTAATCAGTTTTTAACACACATCATCATCCCTGCTGCCGGCGCTGATGCCGTCAGCGGTTATTTAGAGGACTTTCGAGCTAAAGCCAGCGGTTTAACGGCTGTTGGCATTGCGTCCATGTTTATTACCTCCTTAATGCTGATTCAAACCATTGAGCAGGCTTTTAATCAAATCTGGCAGGCGCGAGATAAACGACCACTCTGGATACGCATGCTGATTTATTGGGCATTATTGACACTCGGTCCGGTTATCTTGGGGATGAGTTTATCTTTTCTCGGTATTCTGGCGCATTTAGGAACACAGGCGACACATATACCCTTTACCAACAATATTACCGCTAATCTTACTAATCTGTGTCTTATTACCTCACTGCTTTTTTTACTCTATAAACTGGTACCATTTTGTTTCGTTCCGTGGCGACATGCCTTACTAAGTGCCATCCTGGTAGCAGTGGCTTTAGACTTATTACGTAGAGGATTTGCACTATTCATTATTTACTTTGGTAATTATCAGCTGGTGTATGGTGCTTTTGCGGCTATACCGGTTTTTTTAATTTGGCTGAATTTGCTATGGCTGTTATTACTCACTGGAGCAGTATTGACATCTTCATTACCTTATTGGCATCGGCAAACATTTCGGCAACTACATCAGCATCACATATTCGAAGACGCACTCAATCTGTTATTACAATTATTTCAGGCTCAACAATGTGGTAAAGTTGTTAGAAGCTACGATTTACAGCAACAATTACAAATAAATGATAAAAATTTGAGTCAGTTGTTAACCAGTCTGGAGTCACATCATTACATAACTCACAATGATTATGGTTGGGTATTACAATTAAACGCTGATAAAATTATGCTTAATGATTTATTCCATTTGTATGTTTATAGTAATAGTCATACTTCTGTCGCAGCTTCATCTGTTCACGCAATGCTATCACCCTGTCTACATTCATTAGAAATTAATTTGTCTGAGTGGGCAGAAAAATTAACTGCAAACAAGTCAACAAATGAGTAAAAATAAGATATAGTAATAAAATTTTGTTAATGACTATAGTTTTTAGGAAATTAGTTTTAAATTAATAATTAGTTCCTGCGGCACAGAGATAAATTATTAACCATGGCCTTTACCAAACACATCTATTATATCTTACAGCTGATTAAGCAACGTATACGCAAGCATCCAATTCGCTGGGTTATATCAGCAATAATCCTGTTATTTTTTTTAATCTTACTTATCATCGGTTTAACGGCGCAGAAACAAAATCCAACTCGTTATCATGCCGAAAAAGTCGTGATTAATCTGCCCGATGTATCTATTAAAACCATGCCCAGCAACCAGAATTTCTGGCGTGACGAAGTTGTCCAAGTTGGAGATACCATTGATATGGTGCTGAAGCGTTTTAATATCAGTGAAGCAGAAATCAAGCGCATTACCAGTCTGGATATTATTCAAAAACAAGTTAAGCATTTACAGGTAAATCAGGTATTCAGCATCCTTACAGATAACAGTGGCAAGTTGACCGATATTCAATTTTTTGATGATGACGATAACGGTGAAAAAAATCTTATAGCGTTAAAAAAATCCGGTGAGAACTGGCAGGTAGACGTTGGTTCAGTTGACACAGAAACCTTGCTAACCTTAAAAGCAGTGGTAATCAAAACTTCAGCACGCGGGGCACTGGCTCAGGCTGGGGTGCCAGTTGAAATCCGTGAATCATTGCGAGAAATTTTTCGCGATAAAATTGATATTAATACCTTAGAAAGTGGCGATAAGATTAGACTGATATATGACAGTTTGTACTATCGAGGTCAGCAGCTAGCTACAGGTGATATTCGGGCGGCTGAAATTAGTCGTTATGGGAATCTATATCAGGCCTATTTTTATGAAAGTGGCAATGATGGTAATGGACAATATTACGATATAGCTGGTAAGCCCTTACGAAAAGGTTTCAGCAGTGCACCGGTTGAAGGTGCACGCATTTCATCACCTTTTGGCATACGTTTTCACCCAATTCGCAAAACCTTACGCATGCATAGTGGCATTGATTATGCCGTTGCCAGTGGTACCCCGATCCGTGCGCCATCAGATGGTGTTGTGACCAGCATTGGCGTTAAAGGTGGTTACGGCAATGCAATCATGCTGCGACACAATGCCAGTATGGAAACCTTATATGGACATATGAGTGCATTTGCCAATATCAAAGCTGGTCAACACGTACGCTCAGGAGATATTATCGGCTACGTCGGCAGTACCGGTGTATCTACTGGTCCACATTTACATTACGAAGTGTTAATTAATGGTCAGGCTGTCAACCCAACCAGTGTAGCTTTACCGACGAAAACGCTAAATACTCACGAATTAGCTGACTTTAAGAAAAAGCAGCGCGTCTGGAAACAGCAATTAAGCAGTGTACCAAATCAAAGTGTGACGATCACTCAAATGGATTGAATTATATATGTCTACAATGTAAACAACGCTTGTAATTGATTGTAAGCTCAGAATTCACCTTAAAATGCTACAATTTTTTTTAAAATGCTGTTTATTCAATAAACAGCTGACAACTTGCACTTTGGACAATAATACATTGTAATATTTATTAAATCATTCAGACATAGTAGATTGACATTAATTTTATATCCTACCTGATCATAAAAAAAAGTAATACCTCAAACCAATAAATATATATTTAACAGATTATATAAATAAGATTTGACTATTGCACCAGACTAAGTAGAACTGATTACTCTTTACGCTTACAATAGCAGCTTCGCCTTGAATGCTGACTTATTATGAAAATTGCCACCTGGAATGTAAATTCTCTCAATGTACGCCTAGCTCATACTTTGCGTTGGCTTGAAGAAAATCAGCCCGATGTCTTAGCTTTGCAGGAGCTGAAACTTGATCAGGATAAGTTTCCAGAATCAGCTTTTGCTGACATTGGCTACAATGCTGCCTGGAATGGGCAAAAAACCTATAACGGAGTTGCTATTCTGAGCAAAGAGCCTTTGGAAAATATTGATATCAATATGCCGGCACTCAATGATCCGCAAAAAAGAGTCATAGCTGCAACTGTTAACAATATCCGTATTATTTGCTCTTATTGTGTCAATGGGGAATCTATAGAGAGTGATAAATTTAAATATAAACAACAATGGTTTCAGGAGCTGCATGAATATGTTAAACAGCAACTTTTACAATATCCTGCCACTATATTGTTAGGTGATTTTAATATCGCCCCAAATGATATTGATGTCTATGATCTGCAGCAATGGCAAAATAAAGTATTGTGCTCACCTCAGGAACGTAGCTGGTTTAAACAGTTGACTGAACTGGGTCTAATAGATAGCTTGCATTATCTGCATCCAAATGAAGCACACTATACATGGTGGGATTATCGAATGAACATGTTTAAACGTAAACTGGGTTTACGTATTGACCATATCTTGATCAGCCAGACATTAGTTCCACAATTACAGGCTGCCAACGTTGATACTGCGCCCAGAGGCTGGGAGCGACCCAGTGACCATGCTCCAGTTACTGCCATACTAACAAGCTAGAAGTATAATGAAAGAAATAAAATACTATATTGGATTGATGTCCGGTACCAGCATGGATGGTGTTGATGCCGTTATTGCTAAAATGACGGGTACGACGTTTATGGAAGTATGTGGTCATGCATTTGTCCCTTATTCAACCGTGCTTAAAGAGCACTTATTGGCTTTACAAACTCCTGCTATAGATGAACTACATCGTTCAGCTTTGCTAGCTCAACAACTGGCTCAACTAAATGCTCAAGCTGTCACTACAGTCCTTCAGCAAACCAATCTTGCAGCTAAAGAAATTACAGCCATTGGATGTCATGGGCAAACCATTCGGCATGTTCCTGGAAGTCATTATAGTGTCCAGTTAATGAATTGGGCATTGTTGGCTGAGTTGTGCAACATCACCACTGTTGGCGATTTCCGTAATCAGGATTTGTCTGCCGGTGGACAAGGTGCACCCTTAGTACCAGCTTTTCATCAGGCCGTTTTCGCTGATCAGCAACAATGCCGGATTGTTCTGAATTTAGGCGGAATTGCCAATATTAGCATATTACAACCATTACGTGCTCCGTTTGGATTTGATACCGGCCCGGCTAATATGTTGATGGATGCATGGGTACAGCTTAACTGGCAACAGGATTATGATAAAGATGGTCATTTAGCCCGCAACGGTAAAGTTTTACCTTCTTTACTTGAATCTATGTTACAACATGCATATTTCAGTCAACCATACCCGAAAAGTACCGGACGAGATCTGTTTAATTTACAGTGGTTAAATCACTATTTAAGCGGTAAAGAAAATCCGGCGGATGTATTACGTACATTACTGCAACTGACAGCCACAACAACTGTAAACGCAATAGCCTCTTCTGTACCGAAAGTAGATAGTGTTTTTGTTTGTGGCGGTGGCGCGCAAAATACATTACTAAAGCAAACTATTGCAGAATTACTTAAACCACACCAGATCAGTTTGTATACTACTGATGAACTAAATCTACCAGCACAACTGGTGGAAGCAGCTGCCTTTGCTTGGCTAGCCGCTTGCTGGTATCAACGCATCCCAATTGCAGTCCATCATGCTACCGGTGCTTCTGGAGCAAGAATTTTAGGTTGTGGATACTGGTCAGTTTCTTCCGCAAAAAACTGTTAAATTTCTCTGACAATTAAAAATAAATTTCTCGATAACCTTTATAATAGAGTCTTGAAAACAATATCAAGCATGTAACAAAATCCAACAATTTATGGCCACTTCACGAAAAAAAAACGCCACGAGCAAAAAAAAATTGACTCCTAAACAGGTCACCATTTCTAAAGCCATTAAAACCGGACAACCTTGGTTAATTAATTTGATCAATGATATTTTCTGGTTAATGGCATTAATGGTGACACTGTTTGCGTTTCTCGCATTGGCCAGTTTCAATATGAACGATCCGGCCTGGTCCCGTGGCAATGGACACAATGCCTCGCCGATTAATCTGGCTGGACTGACTGGTGCCTATATGGCTGATATTGGCTATTACGTCTGTGGTTATTCAGTATGGTGGGCTATATTTGCCGCTGCAATAACGCTGTATCACAGCTTTCGCCCTTTAAATGCTCGATCTTTGAATACCAGCACAGAAGACAAAGATTACAATGTCTGGCTAACAATGATCGGCTTAATTATCATGTTGATATTCAGCCCAATATTGGAAAATTTAGTTTGGGCTAGCAGTTTAGATAAAGAATTACCGTTAGGTACCGGTGGGTTGATAGGGCAATCGCTTGGCAAACTTTTGCAATTTTTTTTCGGCATGAGTGGCAGCTTACTGATCAGCGTATTTATAATGCTGATGGGATTTTCTCTGATTTTACAGGTTTCATGGTTAACAGTAATTGAAAAAATTGGCGCTCATTTAGAATGGTTGTGGTGTAAATTACTGCGCAAACCGCATCGTCTTATTGCCGCCATTCCTAATCAGAAAACATTGCGTCGCGTAGTTAAACAAGCTAAAAATATCAATGCCAGTCAAATAAAGAAACCATCTCTGGCTACCAGCAATCGTAAATCGGTTACTGTGCGCACCGAGGCCACTATTCAACCAGATTTATTCAAACCAGAACAGCCAGCTAGTTCGACTACTGCATCGGTTGTCAAACCTTCTGCTCCGATAAATACTGAGCACACAACCTTACCAGATATTGACCTGTTAAATAAACCAGAAGCACAAGCACCCGCGGTTAACACGCGCCATCTACAGCAAACTGCTGAACATATTGAAACAAAATTGAAAGAATTTGGCGTAGATGTAGAAGTGATTAGTGCCACCACTGGTCCTGTTATTACTCGCTTTGAAATTGAACCGGCACAAGGCGTAAAAGGTAGCCAAATCGTAAATTTGAATAAAGACTTAGCCCGTTCATTATCTGTACAAAGCGTTCGTGTGGTCGAAACTATAGTTGGCAAAACCACCATGGGAATAGAATTACCTAATGAGACGCGTCAAAATGTGTTGCTAACAGAGATACTTAACTCAAGCATATTTCATGAAGCTGAAGACAAACTGACCATGGCTATGGGCAAAGACATTGCTGGCGCACCAGTTATTGCCAGTTTAGCCAAAATGCCCCACTTACTGGTGGCCGGAACAACTGGTTCCGGTAAATCGGTTGGCGTCAACTGCATGATTCTGTCAATTTTATATAAAGCGCAGCCAGATGAAGTACGCTTTATTATGGTTGATCCAAAAATGTTGGAGTTGAGTGTTTACGATGGTATTCCGCATCTACTGGCACCGGTGGTTACCGACATGAAAGAAGCAGCGCAAGCACTGAACTGGTGTGTGGCAGAAATGGAAAAGCGTTATCGTTTACTGGCACATGTTGGGGTGCGCAATATCACCGGTTTTAATGATAAAGTGGTGGCTGCCAAAAAAAATAATGTCCCCTTAGTCAATCCGTTTAGTACCAATCCAGATGACCCTGAACCTCTAGAAAAATTACCTTATATCGTTGTAGTAATCGATGAATTAGCGGATTTGATGATGGTTGAAGGCAAGAAAATCGAACAACAGATTGCTCGTCTAGCCCAGAAAGCGCGCGCTGCCGGTATTCACTTAATTCTTGCTACCCAACGTCCAAGCGTAGACGTTATTACCGGTCTGATCAAAGCCAATATCCCGACCAGATTATCATTTCAGGTATCCAGCAAAATTGACAGTCGTACTATTCTTGATCAAATGGGAGCTGAAAATCTACTTGGCAAAGGTGACATGTTATTTTTACCACCCGGTCAAGCAGAACCAACTCGCCTGCACGGAGCATTTGTTTCCGATGAAGAAGTTCATGCTGTAGTAGATTTCATCAGGAAGCAGACTCCAGCTCAGTATGTAGAAGGACTTCTGTCTGGAGAAGCTGCGCAGACTACTGTTAACCAAGTCACTCCAAATGCCAATAGTGATGAATTATTCGATCAGGCGGTAGCTTTCGTACTGGAAACGCGCAAAACTTCGATCTCATCTTTGCAGCGCCATTTACGCATTGGTTACAATCGTGCTGCTAATTTAATGGAAGCCTTAGAAACCGCTGGCATTGTTTCTGGGACAGAATTGGGTGGAACACGCCGTATCCTGGCTCATAAAGACAATCTTTAAAGCAATCTTCATTATGCTCGAAAAAAAAGATTAAACAAATTTGTGGATTGTTAAGCAGCGATGATGCTGGCGAAATGATTACAAAATATTCAATAATCGAAAGCTACTGAAATCCCACAACTTTAACCCAATGTCTTCATGATTGTTTAAAATCAATACACCGCAATAAATATTATTGCGGTGTATTGATTTTATACTTTACAAGACTATCTGCTCACATTAATTAATTGGCTGGATTTGCTTTTAATTTTCCTTTTTTACCCGCATAAATAAATCCTGCCACACCAATAATAATCATAGGTAAACTGAGCAACTGACCCATAGATAAATTCATAAATAATAAACCCAAATAACCGTCCGGCTCACGAGCAAACTCTACGATAAATCGAAAAACTCCGTATCCGGCCAGAAACAACATTGACACTTGTCCAACCGGTCGCGGTTTTTTAGAGAATAACCAAACAATCACAAATAAAGCAATACCCTCAAGTGCAACCTCATATAATTGAGAAGGGTGACGAGGCAGCATATTATACTTTTCCCAAACAGCTGACCATTGCTGCGGGTCAGACCAATATACTTTACCATCTTCGGATCTGGCATTCTGAAAACCCATGGCCCAAAATGCATCTGGATTAGTTAGCCGTCCCCAGAGTTCACCATTAATAAAATTGCCCATACGACCACACGCCAAACCCAAGGGAACCAAAGGAGCAACAAAATCGGCAACCTGCCAGAATTTCAGCTTATGTTTACGTGCAAATAAATACATGGCTACTAGAACACCCAAAAAACCACCATGAAATGACATTCCCCCTTGCCATACTTTCAGAATCTCTAGCGGATTACTTAAATAATATTCCGGCTGATAAAACAGTACATAGCCCAACCGACCGCCAAGGATGACTCCCAATACACCAACAGTAATAAAGTCGTCCAATAATTCATTAGTAAAAACAGTATGACCGCTCTTAATTCTTTTGCGACCCAGCCAGATGAATAAACAAAATCCGACAATATAACTTAGCGCATACCAACGTATAGACAAAGGTCCTAAATGAATCAAAACCGGATCGAAATTCGGGTGAATTATCATAAAACATTTATTCCTAAAATAATTAAAGACCAAAATATCGGTACAATACTATCATTTAAAAAAATAGTATTGATTAAATTAACGTTTAACTTCGCACATCTTGATATATGTTTAATTGCTGCATTAAGCAAGAATGCAAAACTTTTAACTAAGGCCAAAGTTTTAGGAAAAAAATTCCGGCTGAAGCACTGCTGCCCAGCCGCGATTTTCTATGCCATATATTTTTTCCTGTAATCAGCAATAAAACAACCGTTCACATTAAAACTCGTGTTTCAACATCAAAAATCACATTTCATCGCCACTATCATTGACAGAGGTATCATTACCCAAACCTTTATTACAATCAAGTATATTTTCCACCTCAGGTGGAGGTGGTAATAAGGTATTCAAATTGAACTCCATAGGATTCAGAGTTGGATAATCACTAAAACTGATCTGATAGCCACCATTACTCAATGAACGCAAGCTTGCTTTCGCGCCCAATGGAAATGTTACTTTTTCAGCAATATGTCCGAATGGAAAACCGGTTAATACAGGCACCTTAGTCAATCGTACCATCGTTTGAATCACCGAATTCAAAGTGTAACTACTATCATAGACATCCTTGATACCACCCATCCGGAAATTACCCAACACAATTGCCTGCTGGCGATTCATTACACCACTCAGATATAAGGTCTGCAACATACGTTCAATACGATATGGTTGTTCACCAACATCTTCAATAAATAATATCCCCCCGCTGATGGCTGGCATATAGGGAGAACCCGCCAAAGCTGAGAGTACACTCAGATTACCACCCCATAAAATTCCATCCGCATTTATCTGGTAATTCTGCGCGTAATTTACACTAACAGTCATATGCGGATTACAGCTATTATCAATAAATGACCGCATAGTAAATTCATTCATCTGCGGTTTACCAAACTCACTATACAACATCGGTCCGGCAAAACTACACATATTGCCCTTTGCTAACAATGCAAGTTGTAAAGCCGTTACATCACTGTACCCATACAACATAGTACCGTGTTCGTGCATACGTTTTCCCAAACTTTCCCAGTCTATTTTTGGCAGTAGTCGCATCGCTCCATAACCACCACGCACCCCCATGAGTACTTTAGGAGTATTGACTCGTCCGCTGGCTACATCCTGAAAATCAGCAATTCGCTCAAAATCACTTCCTGCGAAACGTTGATAACGGCGCATATAAGCTTGCTGATTACTAACCATAAAACCAGCATTGGACAAACGTGTTACTCCAAGCTCACAGCGACTGGTACTCTCTCCATAACCAGAACTGGCAAAAATACGCAATGAATTATTCCTTCCAGAGCGCCGTACAGGTGGAGTTGGTGTTGAATTGGTTTTAACTTCTGGTTTAGATGTATTACCACAGGCCTGTAAAAGACCAGTTCCAGCCAGAGCTGCACTGGCACGTAAAAAATTGCGACGACCTTGTTGTAAAGCGTTCATATAAACCTGCTTCCTGTTACAGCTAATAGATTAACCGATAAAACACGATTGTAACAAATGTATAGCAATTACTTATATTTAATTAGCATAGTAAATACAATAAATTTATATTGCACAGCGTAATCTAATTAATAAATCTATTAATATTCGATAAGTTTACTATAAAACACTAAAACATTAAAAAGGCATGGCTGAAACCATGCCTTAAAAAAATTAATTATTAATGACTTTGCTGCGGAATTTTACTTAATAGATCCACTAAAATTGCCCAGCTCTCCGCCACAGTAGCCACTTCCACTCTTTCCTTAGGCGAATGCGCCGCACGGATAGTTGGACCAAATGAGACCATTTCCAATTGTGGCGCTTTTCCGCTCAGAATACCACACTCTAGACCAGCATGAATAATTTGCAAAGGTGGTTGCTTACCATAATGCTGACTGAACACTTCACTGGTCAGTCGCAAAAGGGATGAATCAGGATTAGGCGTCCAACTTGGGTAATCTGCTGTTAAAGATAAATTGGCTCCAGACATTCTTGCTAGAGCGCTCAGTCGCAAACTCAGTTCATCTTTTGGCGTTTCCTTTAATGAACGCATCAGACAATGAATAAGCATACCATCGGCATCAGTATGAACAACGCCTATATTAGATGAAGTTTCTACAATCCCAGCAAATGCATCACTCATACGTAATACACCATTTGGAACAGACAACAGTAAATCCAAAGCTTGTTGCGTGTGCTCTTCAGAAGTAGCATGTAGTGAAGCTGAATCAACCGGCAACACTTCAATCTGCAATTGTTGTTCTTCAGCCCATTCTGCTGCTATTACAGCTGCAATTTCCGTTACCGCAGCACGAGCAACTTCTTCATCCATCACAATAACTGCTTCAGCTGCTCGCGTAATCACATTACGCAATTCACCACCCTGAAATGAGGATAAAGAGAAAGGCTTGCGTGCATATAAACTACTCAAAACTCGAGCCAGTAACACATTTGCATTTGCATGATTTTTGTCAATATCTACACCAGAATGACCACCACGCAAACCAGAAAGCCGAATCATACATGCCTGCCCCTTCACGGTTTGCCATTCTAAAGGCAAAGTGAAACTGGCATCCCGACCGCCAGCACAACCAATGAAAATCTCACCTGCCTCTTCCGTATCCAGATTAATCAGATAAGGCATTTGCAACCATTGTGGATCAAGCGCTTCAGCGCCACCCATACTAGTCTCTTCTTCCACAGTTACTATCAATGAGAGTTCTGGATGAGCAATATCATCACTGAACAGAACTGCCAGACCAATAGCCAGTCCAATGCCATTATCTGCACCCAGTGTTGTATCATCTGCATACATCCAACCATCTTCTATACGAGTTTTGATCGGGTCACGTAAAAAATCATGGTTAGACGATTCACCCTTTTGTGCCACCATATCCATATGCGCCTGCAAGGCAACAGGTACGCAACTTTCCATCCCAGCAGTAGCCGGTTTAGTTATACGCAAATTTCCCTTAGCGTCTACTTCAGTGCTTAAGCCACGTTTTTGCGCAGCTTCAACTAACATTTCCCGAATAGCCTTTTCATGAAAAGATGGATGGGGAATCGCACACAGACGGGAAAACCAATCCCATACTGACTGTGGTTGTAATTGTTGTAATTCACTCATGTTTAAACTCAATTTAATTGTTATGTGTACAAAAAGCTACCAGTTGATCAGTAGCTCACTCTTTAATATCCGCAACCTGACCATTCCCGATTTCATCAATCGTATTTCTCTAAGAATTTCGGTTACATCTATCATATAGAAACATCGATATTTTTAACTATATCACTACCCAAAGCCAGAATATGATTATCAGTAGCAAAAAATTGTCCATTTAATACAAAATAATCTGGCTTACAAGTTTTTAAAAAGTTTTCAAACTGCTAGCCACGGCTAACGACCTCTATCTCACCTCGAAAATAGGTAATCTGTTAACTATTTCCAGAATTATTGCAGTATTATGAGCCATAAAACCACGTGAAGTAGTTAAAGATTTGCCATAATCCTTAATAAAATTAGAAGACCACTACATTTATCTGATCTTAAAAGTAAAATCACAACCAAAAGAGGCAGAGACCGTTTCAATGGTAAATATCTAGCAGGCTTAATATCAGCCATTAATATGAAGGTTGCTAATATACTCCATAGATAACCCCAACATCTGTCCAACATTAACAAAGATAGCATTAAACAATTACTGGTATTCTACTTTTTCAGCATCTAGACTGGTGGGTTTGCCGAAATATCAGATTTAAGCTTGGTAAAACTGATTTATACCAAAGAAGAATTTCAGCAAAAAATAATACACAATGCATAACATTTTCCTGTAACCAGGAATACTCCCTGTGAAATACGCTACCAACTGATTGTAATAAAAACGTCGTATCTGCTTAGAAAGTATTTAGGCTACCCAATGGTAGCCTGATCAATAAATTAAATACGGCTTAAAACTTGACGCCTTTATGCAAAGCTACCACTCCGGCAGTTAAATTGTGATAGCTGACACGGTCAAAACCAGCAGTTAGCATCATTTGACGCAAAGTTTCCTGATCTGGGTGCATACGAATAGATTCAGCCAAATACTGATAACTATCAGCATCTTTAGCAATGATTTTGCCCATCAAAGGCAGCATCTTGAAAGAATATAAATCATACAGGGGTTTCAGTGGCTTGAACACTTGGGAAAATTCCAGTACCAGTAATGTACCTCCGGGCTTCAATACTCGATACATTTCAGCCAGTGCCACCTCTTTATGAGTCATATTGCGCAAACCAAATGATACCGAAACCAGATTAAAATAATTATCTGGAAATGGAAGCTTTTCTGCATCACACAATGCCACCGGCAAAGCCATACCATCATTAAGCAAACGATCCCGACCAACAGTCAGCATTGAAGAATTAATATCGGTTAACCACACTTCGCCGGTTTTACCAACTCGCTTAGCCCAGCCCTTAGCTAAATCACCAGAACCTCCAGCTATATCCAAAACCTTATCACCTTTATGCAATACTGCCGTAGTGATCGTGAAATGTTTCCATAAACGGTGCATGCCAACAGACATCACATCGTTCATCACATCATAATTCTTTGCTACCGAATGAAATACACTGGCTACACGTCCAGCTTTTTCATCCTCGTTGACAGTTTGATAGCCAAAATGGGTTTTGTGATCGCTCATACGATACTTTCAGGTCGAATTCTGTTTAATTTAATTTATTGCATTGTCCGTACTAACCGTAAAGACAATACTCGTACTAACTTGGCTCTCGACTGGCTCCGGCCAGCTGCAACTGTTGCATATAGTCTGCCCAGTTATGTTGCTGCTGTGTCGACAATTGGTATAAATAATCCCAATCATAAAGTCCCGTATCATGCCCATCAGAAAAATCAATTTTCAGTGCATAATTACCAACTGCAGATAGTGCTCTAATCGTCACCCCGCGCTTACCAGTTTGTAGCTTACTTTGTCCTGCTCCATGACCGCGAACTTCAGCACTGGGCGATAAAACGCGTAAATATTCCGCTTTTAGCTCATATATTTCACCAGCATGTACCAACATCAAAACATCCTTGTCCTGATTCAGGCGAATTTCTTCGGGGATATTGTCTTGCATACAGATTTTTTCATCACCACAGCGTTATCCAATCTAAGCTATTTTAACTGATCTGAGGCACACTGCCCATAAACTTAATCGCGAGTATTTATTAAAATATTAGCAACTAATAAGCCAACAGTACTTTGCAAGCATGAAATTAATCAGTATATTTGATTGCTCAGATCAACATGCCAAGGAAAAAATCATGCAGTCCCCAGTCATTATTGAGTATATAGTTAACTGGTTACGCGATTACGCCAGTCAGGCTAACAGCAAAGGGTTTGTTGTGGGGGTGTCTGGTGGCATTGATTCAGCGGTAGTGTCAACACTAGCTGCCAAAACCGGATTACCGACAATCTTACTGGAAATGCCTATCCATCAAAAAGCTGACCAGATTGCACGAGCCCAAGAACACATCAGCATTCTGACTAACACCTATGCTAATGTAGAGGGACATCGTATTGACCTGACCCACACCTTCGATTCTTTTGCCAGCTCGGTCGATATCGGTGATAAAACTGCAGAAAAAACCAAACTGGCTTTTGCCAATGCACGTAGTCGGTTGCGCATGGTTACTTTATACTACTATGCTCAGGTACGCGATATGCTGGTAGCTGGTACTGGTAATAAAGTTGAGGACTTTGGAGTAGGTTTTTTCACCAAATATGGTGACGGTGGTGTAGACATTAGTCCAATCGCTGATTTACTGAAAAGTCAGGTTTATACCTTAGCCAAAGAACTGAATGTTAGTCAAACCATCATTCAGGCTCCGCCTACTGATGGTCTCTGGGAAGCTGATAAAACCGATGAAGATCAAATAGGTGCCAGCTATCCTGAATTAGAATGGGCAATGAGTGTTTACGATAATCACACCATTGCTGATTTCAACGGAAGACAACGCGAAGTATTTGCCATCTATGATCGCTATCACCGCGCTATGCAACATAAAATCAATCCCATTCCGGTTTGCAAAATTCCTAGCGAATTATTTAATTAAATTTAAAACCAGATTTTTCAATCTGGTTTTTTTGTCTATCCATTTGGATTAAAAAATGTTTAAATATTAATTCAGCCAACCTATAAATCTGTCCATTGGAAACTACAATTTAATAACCTAATTTTACAAGTATTTAAGATTGAAAAAATTTCATATTCAATTTTGCAAATATGATTAGTATACCCTTTGTACCATTTCTTGCCCATTTATTCTCTTGAGAGAGTAATACATCATGCCGTCATTTTCCATGACCTCACTGGTACACCAATATCCTAGTGTTAAGCGATTGTCGCCAAAAAGTGGGAGATGCCTTTTCTATGATAATTGTCTGTGTGATGGATCTCACTTATATTAAACTAAACTGGTAAAGGATGGTTATATTTGTTTGGACGTAAAGTGATTGGTCGACAAACAAGCCATCACATATTTAAAGTTTTTA
>CAMLPN010000026.1 GCA_946481965.1 uncultured Neisseriaceae bacterium
TGTCAACTACTACCTACATTTATTTTTAAGCTTAACTGTCATACCACTGTTCCTGTTATGTTTTTTGTCTCCTCTTCTTTATTTTGTGTCTATCTTTGTTCGCGTTTTGTCATGCAAGTTTATTATTAATGGATATTTCAAAACATCAAATCATTTTTTCATATAGCTCGGCAGTAATACGATATGAAGGAATTTGAGTAATTTTGATTCTTACAAATATATTTTGATATGGCAATGTTTATTTTATCTTTGAGTCTTTTTCTTGAATAGATATAGGACTATTCCCCCAACGAGGAGACTTGTACCAATACCTAATAGGAAATTGTACAAGGTATTCATATAGACTTGATTTTGGTTTACTGAAGAAATATTTTTAGCTGCCGATTGTGCGTGTTTCGCTGTAAAAGCTTTAGCAAAAGCACTCTCTGCACATCTTGCTTTCAGCACTACATATTCAGCGGTGTTCTCTTTATTCTGAAACCGCTTGTCAATTTCCTGTTCACAAAGCAGTTTTAATGCTTCATCTGTTTTGGGTAGATTTCTATTGATCAAGAAAGCAACCATTAAAACGATACAGCCAATATAAATAATTATTTTAGATTTTTTATTCATAGAAAATTTTAGCTGTAATTAATATTTTAATCCTTTTAGGATACAATAAATTGTAACATGTTTTATTTTACGTGATCTTAGCACATCATTTTTGCTTTAGTTAATTTTCGTCATCTTTAAATTTCTTGTTTGCTGCTATGCCTCGTTTTTATATTCCTAAGAATTTAACCGCCAATTTGCTTAATAACGTATCGGTTTCTTTGCCAGATAAAGTTGCGCGTCATGTACAGGTTCTGCGCTATCAGCCAGAGGATGTAATTGATCTTTTTGATGGATCAGGTATGGTTTATCAGGCTGAAATCATTGCCATGGGTAAAAAAAATGTTGACGTACAGTTGCGCGACTGTAAATCAATATCAATTGAATCAGTCTTAAAAATTACTTTATTACAGTCTATTTCCAGTAGTGAACGTATGGATTTAACAATCCAGAAAAGTGTGGAACTGGGTGTGACGAAGATTCAGCCGATACTGACGGAACGAAGTAGCCAACGTTTACAGGGTGAACGAGCTATGAAAAAGATTGAAAGATGGCAGGATATTGCCATTAGCGCGTGTGAACAGTGCGGACGAACGGTAGTACCGGAAGTTTCGCCTGTTACTGAATTATCTGAAGTTGTAGGAAATATATCTTCTGACAGCTTAAAATTGTTGATGAGTTTGAATCAACCAGTTGGTTTGAATGAATTTGCTTTACCGCAAGATGATATTACTTTATTAATTGGACCTGAAGGTGGACTAAGCAATGAAGAAGAGTCATTGGCAATTAAACATGGATTTACAGCCATTAGTTTAGGGCCCAGAATTTTACGAACTGAAACAGCTTCTTTAGCTGCACTTGCAGCCATGCAGACGTTATGGGGAGATTTTGTTTAAAGAATAATTTTTATGGACGTAATAGTAAGTCAACCAGATCAGAATTAATCTGTATCTGGCTGGCTTAATGCAGAAATCAAAAATCCTGAGGTATATAGCGATAAGGATAATTAGGCTCTTGGTAGTTGCCTTTGTCTTGCCGTTTTGGCAATTCTATTTTTTTATGTGGTGTTTTTTTGTAAGGAATTTCACTTAGTATATGACGTATGATATTTAGTCGGGCTTTCTTTTTGTCATTGGAATCGACTACAAACCATGGCGCCCATGAGGTATCTGTAGCCATAATCATTTCGTCTCTAGCACGAGAATAATCATACCAGTGACTATATGATTTAATATCCATAGGGGACAGTTTCCAGATTTTTCTCGGGTCGTTGATACGTCCAAGCATACGTTTTTTTTGCTCCTCCATGCTGACATCTAGCCAATATTTAAGCAGGATAATACCTGAATTAACGATAGCTTTTTCCATAAATGGGATGATTTCAAGGAATTCTTTACTTTCTTTTTCAGTACAAAATCCCATTACGCGTTCTACCCCAGCTCGGTTATACCAGCTACGATCAAAAATGATCACTTCACCAGCAGCTGGTAAATGTGGAATATAGCGCTGCATATACATTTGTGATTTTTGGCGTTCGGTAGGTGCCGGTAGTGCAACTACTTGAAAAATGCGTGGGCTCACTCGTTCGGTAACTGCTTTTATGGCTCCTCCTTTGCCGGCTCCGTCACGTCCTTCAAAAATGATGCAGACTTTTTGTCCGGTTGCTTTTACCCACTCTTGCATAGCCACCATTTCACCCTGAAGTTTTTCTAACTCTTTAAAGTATTTTTTCTTACTTAATTTTTTGTGCTTTTTATGCCCTTTATCATCATTTTTTTTTGTTGATGAATTGGTCTGTATGTTTTGATCAGGATTGATTTCGACTCCTGCCTGTTGCGTTTCGAGATTAGCCATTTTATCTCCCTCCTTTGGCTGCTTTCTATTAATAATTAACTAGCTACTTATCTAGCATAATAATGCTAATTATTATTATCAATATTGATTACTATTTTTTACATATGGAATATTTTTTTATTTTCAAGCAGTTTTACAACCGTATTTAAAATTAATTTTGAATAAATTAATGTGTTTTATGCTTGGTTACTATCCCTTGTGCAGAATTAATGAATTAATTAAAATTTTTCAATCTAACAAAAGGTATTTACACGATAAAATTTTTTTATTTTCCTAATTATTATCATTTGTATAAAGAAAGTTATGATAGATTAAATTTAAGTCTGCATAAGTGTTTATGACGGAAAATATTTATATATATATGTAATTTAACTATTTCAATAATTTTTCTCAGTAATTTATTTGTGCTTAATGAGTAACTTTAATTCATATCTATAATAATTACTTAATATAGATTTATGGATATCTGCTAATCTCAATTAGTCATGTAATTTGCTATGATTTGTCCTTCGTTCATCATTCAAGGTATACCACCAGAACAAAAGTCCGATAAAGGCAAGCGCAACACCAACCTATGCAGTACTTGTCCATCCCCACCCTGCAGTAATGGTTAGAGCACCCAGAAATGGACCCAAAGCATTAGCAGCATTAAAGGCATGTGATTCAGGGCTGCAGTCAGGATTTGTGCATCTTTCGCTACGTCCATTAGACGTATTTGTAGTAGTGTACCTACGGCACCACTCATACCAATAAGAATAACTTGTACGCAAACCCAATTTAGATGATTATCTCTATTAAATAGATAGGGCATCTAAGATTGGTTCAAGCTGATATTCGCCATTGACTTTTTTTGACTAAGATATTGTTTTTAATATTAGCTCTATTTTATGCTAAGGATTGAATGAATGAAACGTGGTATTTAATTTTATTGTATCTAGATTTTAATCTTTCTCTTTATTTCGTTATAAATCACTTAACGCGATATAATGGTATTTAATTGATGCTTTATTTTAGAAGCTATTTTATTAAAAATGAATGGATTTAATGATGAGTAAGCCTTGTGCAGAGTCACTTAAAAATCGTTTGGACGATGCAACATTATTAGCTGATGAAGCTAAATATTGTTCCTTTGGTGATACGGTTCATTATGTGAACCCACCTAAAATTTTTGATGGCTGCGAAGGCAGCTATATGTACGATAAGAATAACACGCCATATCTGGACTTGCAGATGTGGTATTCGGCTTGTAATTTTGGCTACGCTAATGAGCGACTGAATTCAGTTTTAAAAAAACAGGTTGACACTTTGCCACAGTGCGCAAGTCAGTATTTGCATCCGACTAAAATTGAGCTGGCGAAAACAATTGCTCTGGATATGAAACAAAAATTTGGTCGTGATGGTCGGGTACATTTTAATGTTGGTGGTTCACAATGTATTGAGGATTCTTTAAAAATTATCCGTAATGCGTCAAATGGTAAAACACTGATGTTTGCTTTTGAAGGTGGCTATCATGGACGTACCTTAGGTGCATCATCTATTACATCTAGTTTCCGATATCGCCGTCGTTATGGTCATTTTGGTGATCGCGCGATGTTTATCCCTTTTCCTTATCCCTTCCGTCGTCCTAAAGGCATGACTGCCGAAGAATATGGTGAACATCTGGTTGCTGATTTTGCACGCTTGTTTGAAACTGAATACCACGGTGTATGGGATCCCAAAGCCGGACAGGCAGAGTACGCTGCTTTTTATGTAGAACCATTACAGGGCACTGGTGGCTATATTGTGCCACCAAAAAATTATTTTAAAGGGTTGAAAAAAGTTCTGGACCAATATGGTATTTTACTGGTTGTGGATGAGATTCAGATGGGTTTTTACCGTACTGGTAAGCTCTGGTCGATTGAGCATTTTGATGTGCAACCAGATATGCTGGTATTTGCAAAAGCACTCACCAATGGTCTGAATCCTTTAGGAGGTTTATGGGCTCGTGAAGAGTTGATTAATCCGCAAATTTTCCCAGCTGGCTCTACTCACTCCACGTTTGCTTCAAATCCTTTAGGTACGGCTGTTGGTCTGGAAGTATTCAAGATGATGGCCGAAACTGATTATGAAAAGATGGTTATGGAAAGCGGAGCCTATTTCCTTGAAGGTCTGAAAACCTTGGAACAACGTCATCAAGAAATTGGCGAAGTTGATGGATTGGGTCTGGCTTTACGTGCAGAGATCTGTACTGAAGATGGATTTACACCGAATAAAGCTCTAGTTGACAAGATGGTAGATATCGGTATGTCTGGTGACTTGGACTGGAATGGTCAGAAAATGGGCCTAGTATTGGATATTGGTGGCTATTACAAAAATGTCATTACTTTTGCTCCTTCTCTGCATATCAGTAAACAGGAGATTGATCAGGGTATTGAATTACTGGATCAGTTGATTACGCGTGCTAAAAAAGAATTAAACGCTTAAGCCACGTAAAGCGGAGGCTGTTTAATCTAAACAGCTTTCGCCACAGGATTTTATGAAATATCTCACTCAACTAGAACCAAATGAGTTAGTCAGCAATTTTCTGACTCATCCACCGCAGGATTTTACGGCCTGGCAACTGCATGATGAAATACCAGCATTTACAGCGCACTTTGATTTACTGACTACGGCTGATCACGATTTACAGCGTAAGGTAAGAAGACTCCCTTTTTTTAATAAATGGCAAAAATTTCTTCGACCACTGACGACTTTTATCGGTACTACAGTATCAGAATATATATTACTGTCTGATAAATTATCACCGGATCAGTTAGCAAAAGAAAT
The DNA here is from genome assembly GCA_946481965.1 of uncultured Neisseriaceae bacterium. Lineage (GTDB taxonomy): Bacteria > Pseudomonadota > Gammaproteobacteria > Burkholderiales > Neisseriaceae > Snodgrassella. The sequence continues at coordinate 5,251 of CAMLPN010000026.1, forward strand.
TAAACAGCAATACGGGCAAAAATCGCCCCTGCTAATTGTTAAAGACATACCACAACAATCACCATTATTAGCTGAATATGCTAATCAATATTCTGCAACTTTTATTCAGGCTTTGCAAAATCAGGGATTTATTGAAGTAGAAGGACAAGCTCTGGCCTGGGTACCTATTGATTTTACGGATATTAATGAATATCTGGGACGTTTATCTTATCAGCGTCGTAAAAATTTTCGCCGTAAGCTGAAATCTCAGCAATATGTAGAAATTAATTGTTTACATAGTGGTGATGGTTGTTTTTTTGATGCAGCTGTTTTAGAACAGTTTTACCAATTGTATTTAAATGTATATCAACAGAGTGATATTCATTTCGATTTATTGACTAAGGCATTCTTTATAGAGTTACTACAGGATGTGAAAAATCAGGCACGCATCTTCACTTACTATCATCACGAGCAATTGGTTGGTTATAATATTTGTTTTATCGTCAATAATATGTTGGTGGATAAGTACATCGGTTTTGACTACCCATTGGCGCGAGATCTAAATTTATATTTTCTGAGCTGGTTTTATAATCTTGATTATGCCAGACAACAAGGTCTGGATTATTATGTAGCTGGATGGACGGATCCAGAAGTCAAGTCCTCACTGGGTGCGAAATTTACTTTTACCAAACATATGGTCTACGTACGTAATCCGTTGCTCAGAAATATACTTAAAAAAATCAGTAGTCGTTTTGAACAGGATAAAAACTGGCAAGAAAACGTTTCTAAACCATATCAGTAGGCAAAAAATTGCAATGAATAACACCGTTGTTCTGGATTTCGATCAAAGTACAGGCGAATTCAAAAATGCATTAAAAATTGAACTGGGTGGCTGGCAAGAAAAGATTCGCTTTGGTTGTTCACATTCTCAATTTCAACAATTACAAACGTATTTAGAACCACAATTACCACCACATCCCGGCACAGTTTTTATGGGAAGTGGTGATTATCACCATATTTCTCTGTTTCTCATTCAGCGTCTGCAAAATTATTTTAGTTCTATCAAACCCATACAAGTGGTGATTTTTGATAATCATCCCGACAATATGCGCTATTTATTCGGTATTCATTGTGGATCGTGGGTAAGTTATGTAGCACAGTTACCTTTTGTTAGTCATGTTCATGTTTTGGGCATTACTTCAAATGATATTGGCTTAGCACATAGCTGGGAAAATCGACTGACACCATTGCTGAAAAATAAATTAACTTACTGGTGTATGGATGTAAAAATTGGCTGGGCCAAAAAATTTGGTCTGCAAAACGCATTTCGTGCTTTTGGTTCGCCGGCAGAATTAGTAAATACGTTTATTCATACCCAGCAATCAAGTCAGCAACCAATCTATTTGTCGATAGATAAGGATGTTCTGGCCAAAAATGTAGTGCAAACCAATTGGGATCAGGGGCGTATGCAATTAGAGGATTTACTGACAGTAATTCGCGCTTTGGATCAGCGCATTATTGGCAGTGACATTACAGGAGAAGTATCTCAATGGCAATATCAGAGTCTGCTTAAACGCATACTAAGCGCAATGGATAAACAAGAACCTATTGCTGCAAGTACCCTATCGGCATGGCAAACTCAGCATCATGCTGTTAATCAAATACTGCTGACAGCTTTGACGCAGCATCAAGCAACAATAGCTTGAATAACGTCACAAATTTGCGTAAATTGAGCTTCAGTCAACCACAGGCTATTGGTAATGGTCAGCATACGCGCAGCGAAAGCTTGTGCATTGGGCATATTAATAGCCGGGACAATTGGTTGTAAATAATCGTATTGTGGCAAGGCATGAATAAATAAACGTGTCACGCCCAGTGGACTAGCCCATAATTTATTCATTACAGCATCTCGTTGCTGTGCGGTCGGCAACAGTAACATCAAAAATGGCCATACACCCTGACCATGTTTGTCCTGAATCACCTCCACTCCAACAATGTTACTTAACTGTTCAATACGCTGCTGTGCCTGCTGCTGTAGCAAATGCAAAAAAGAAGGTAAACGAGCAAAAGCATTCGCAGCAACATTTTGTCGCCACTTACCCACCTGATGCATAGGTATAGCAAAATCAAAATCGTCACCTACCGCGGTGATTAATTGCTGCTGACGTAATGCTTTACGACGACCGATGCCATAAACAAAATGTAAGCCAAAAGGATGATATAACGCGGTGTAACCCAGTAATTCGATAGTTCGCTGTACTTCCCACTTCGTCTGCCAAGGTAATAGGTTACGAGCTGTCTTTTGAAGTTGATCACGCAATTGGCCATCATGAGTTGCTAACAACCCGCCTTCATACATTGTCAGCCCTTTACCGGCAGCCAGACTAAATATGACAACATCACCGTAATGACCCACATCTGCTCCCATCGCCTGTGCTGCATCTTCTATAACTGTGATTTGATGATTTTGAACAAGCTGCTTGATCGTCTGCACATCAGTTACTCGTCCACCCAGATGGGTTGGCACCACAGCTAACACATCGTCATTAATCAGACTAGACAGTTGTTCAATATCAAAATCTATACTATCTGCTTGTAAATCACATAATTGGATGCGCAAACCGCAATGGTGAATGGCCAAAGCAACTAATGGGCAGGTATATGCAGGGATAATAACTGTTTTTCGCTGCGGTTGATACTGTGCCAGACAGCTAAGGATGATGACCAGAGCGGCAGTAGCTGAACAAGTTATTTCTACTTCTGGTAACTGAAGAAACTCACTAGCAACAGTAGCTAGTGGTTGTTTAGCAGGTAACCAGTCTCGCCACGTTAATGGCAAACCTGCAGTAGGCGGATTTTCATAATGACGTTTCATCATACGTTATATCACCAGTGTCAGCGATAAATTTAGGGTGCTTCTTGGTTTTTGCTTATGTCGGTCTGTACCAGCTCTTTTTCCGCAAACGCCAGAAAAATAATACCAGCAACAATAAAGATGGCACCAATTATTCTAATCACGGTGATATGTTCGTGAAACAGAAAAGCTGAAACCAACATGACGGTCACTACTTCTAAGTGCGAAGCAGCAAAGGCAGGCCCGACAGGTGCTTTTTTAAGCAAGATCATCCAGGTAAAAAAGGCACCAATATAACCAAAAATAGCAATATAAACCCATGGTTTGGCAAAAACACGAGCTATCCACTCTATATTGGCCTGCAGAGGCTGAGCATGTATAGCAGTTAATTTAAAACTGCTTTGTCCAATAGTGTCAAACAACAACAAAAGTGCAAATCCAATCAGATAAAATTTACGCATTAGGATGCTCCTACCAACACTACACCGATCGTAATACAAAACATGCCTAACAACCGAAAACGGGTTAGCTTTTCCTGAAATAAAACTCTGCCAACTAGCATGAGTACAATAATATTAACCGACCCAAGCAAAATTCCTTGTGACAAGGGCACTTCGCTGAGAAACGCCAGCCATAATAAAAATTCAGCCACATAGGATCCAATACCAATCCAAAGCCAGTAATTGCGGAATAAATCTACCCAGTAATACCAACCATTGCGATTTTCTGGTGCAATTGCCGCATATTTGAACGCTGTTTGTCCCAGCGTATCAAAACAAATATTGGCCAACCATAAAATAAAAACTAGCAAGGTCATGTGAATTCTTTCCGTTATAAAGTCTGATTAAGACTAGCTGACTGAGTAATATTTTGGAAAAATTGTACCGATTCATTAATCACTTCACGTCGTTGACGATCTATAGTGATTAGATGATAACTGTCATCTAATACTACAAACCGTGTTGGACCACTGACATTTTCCTCAACTAATCTGGCATTGGTATTGATATTGGCAATATCATCATGTCCGGAATGCATGATCAGACAAGGAGCAATGACTTGTGGTAGTTGCTGACGTACCTTTTTAGCCAGCCATTGCATTTCTGCCAGAGCCGGAAAAGGATTACCAGCCAAACCAGCAGCAGTACTGTCACCACTAAACATACTAGCGGCTACAGTTGCCCGAATACGCTCATCCTTAAGTCCATAGGGTGGTTTTTCAATAAATGAGGTTTTCTGAAACAAATGCAGTTTTTTAAGAAAAGTCAGTAAGAAAAAAAGTTGTTTAGCCCAGAATGGCATTGACCATCCATCATAAGTAAAGGTAACTCCGTATACACCCACACCTTTTACCAATTGTGGGTAATCAGCAGCAAGCTTCAGCGAGAGCAGAGCACCCATAGATAAACCAGCTACAAAAAGATGATCAACATGTTGTTTAAGAAAATCTGCAGCTTGTTGGACGCTTTGATACCAGTCCTGCCAGGTTGTTCGGCATAAATCTGCTTCATCGCCACAATGCCCAGCCAGTTGCATGGCATAAACGGTAAATCCTGCCTGATTTAACCCTTTAGCAATAATACGCATTTCATTAGGTGTACCAGTTAAACCATGAATTAACAGCACGCCGTTACGATTACCGTTTAAAAAATAGGAAGAATCTTGAATCATAATTAGAAGTCGTTTTTTATTAAATCCCTATCCGATACATCCTCAGCAATGAACTGATTCTGCTTTAATCAGGTTAGGTAAGGCTGCAACCACATCACTGAAGTCATGAATAGGCTGATATGGAATTTGCTGTTGTCGACAAAAATCAATTAATTTATCTTTGGCAAAAACCAAATCTACTTTATCAGCAACACAAAAATCTGATGTCCCATCACCAACATAAAACACCCTTTTGTAATCAATTAACTGACGGCGATGGTGACATTTACAGTTACCACTGGCTTTAACACAATTTATATCGGCATAAGGAAATTGCAATCGCCAGTTCCGTTGAAAGTCATGCAATAATTTATTAGCAAAAACGGGAATAAAATCCAGTTTATAGCGCTTTAAAACAGATTGTATCGCATAATCTAGTCCGTCACTGACAATATGTATATTTAAATGTTCACGCTTTGCTAGCTCTACAAATGCTAAAAATGTTTGATCAATGTTAATTTGCGCCAGAACTTCATCTACTTGTACAAGACTAGCATCCATATTAGCTATTTGCTCACGCATACAGTCACGAGATCCAATAACACCATCCAGCCATTGTTGTTCCAACTGAGCGCATTTGTCATTACCAAAATGTTCTAACAAAGTATCGGTGACATCTTTTTCACTGATGGTTCCATCAAAATCACACAATACTATGTACTGATATAAATCATTGCCACTGAAAGACATATCCTGACAATGTTTATTTTCTTCAACAGGCATGAAAGAAGTCATAGTTTACCAAGTAAAAAATACACTTAAAAAGCTGTTATCAGCTATATCAAGTTAACAGATTATTGAAATCGATCGAGACAGAGGGAAGATGAAGATCTAAACATATTCTGCTTGCTTAATAAAACCAGTAATACTATCTCTAACATCCAGTCTGGATTTATTCATGACATTAATAAATAGATCAGCAAAAATATATGATCATTAATAAAAATGAACAAAAGACTATTCATTAACATCAGCTATGCAAATGTTTAATGCAAAGAAATAGGTCCAGTTTAACTGCATAAATCAAAAATTAATTCTAAGATACTACAGTTACTTTTTAACTACAAAATATAAATAACATCAATGCTGATCTGGAATCTCTTCGCCTAAAAATAACTAGCTGATAAGATTAATAAACATGATAAATTTCTCAGCAAAGCTATTTATTTTAAATCATTTTACTATCCATTTAAACTGAGGCAATTTTGTCTACTCAATCAACCTTTAACTTCTGTTGACTTAAAATAAAGGCAGAAAGTTGTTTTACAACCAAAATAATTTACAAATTAATAATTTATAAAGATTTTACACTCTCAAGAAACAATTAATATTTTAATGCCATATTTTTATGCTGATAACGCATAGCTATCACAAAATGGATATAGCTAAAATTCAATAGGTAAAATAAGAATGAATAATCCAAATATCATCAGAGTCTATTTTAAACAATAACTTGATCATTAAAGACCATTGGTTAATGTTTCTGAGAATTTAAATTGATTAACTGATTTATTTAGCTAACTGATCGACGGCATTAAAAGTAATACTTAGCATAAGGTACATATGAATTTATTAAGTCATTATGAAAGATGTCAAAAAATATTTGATTTGTTGACAAATAGATTTTTAATCATAATATTTTCTATGTGCTGGATATCGATAATTTAACTATATTTAAGATCACTTTATACATAATATATTTTTTTGAAGCAAAATCGTTCAATAGTCCATTGTTGATAATGAATTTAATGGTGAATATTTCATAAATAATCATTAAATGATTACTTTAGCCTCGAATTATCGACAATTATAATCTCTAACAAATTTAAAACTAAATTTCCCAATATCGGTATTGATTGATACTTTAAAATTGATTTTTTTCAGATGTTCTGTCAACAAAAGAGAATTACTTTTCTAAAATCCAATATTCACTTTATTTAATTTTCATAGCAATCAGTCAAATCCGTTCCGATAACCATCGGTAACTAAGCACTATTACTCACAATGACAAAAGCCGAATCTTGCTCTAAATAGATTCGGCTTTGTTTCTTGTAGTTATGATTTCGCTTAATGAAGGGCTAGATTTTGTATTATTAGATTAACATAATCTAAATCTGCTTTATTGAATATTGGTACGGAAATCTCCTTGTCGATACTCAGCTTCATGCGGATCCTGAGGGTCATTAGGAACGTGTCTGGAATCCTGCAACACATCATCAAGATCATGACCTGGATTCATGACCAAATCACCAATTTTTACTGAGCTTGTTGAACTCATGATGATGGCTGAAGAGAGATTTTCACTGACCCGATAAACGATTGCTAACCCAATTTCTTCTGCAGGGATGCTTAAATATTTAATGATTCCACTTTTGCTGGCAGCATCTCTGGGAGGATCAGCCTTAATTTGTCGGGTTTTATTCAACAGACTGACAACCGTTCCTTTGTCAATGCCATCTTTAGTACCAAGATTAAGAATAATGGTTTGGAAAGTACCTGCTTCCTGAATACCATCCATAATTGAAACAATTTTGCCTTTAATTTGTTGCCTAGGGGCATGTGGCATGATTTGGAAAGGATCATGTTCATCGGTAATTTTCAAAAGATAATCACCTTTAGTAATTTCAGAAACAATAGTGGTTACTTCTAATGGTTGTGCAGTACGGGTTGGAACTTTAATTAACGGGTGTAATCGAGTGTAATATTCGTCTTTGGGTAATTCACTTTTATCTTTTTCACTGCGTTCTTCTAAGGCACTATTTTTATTTGCCAATGTCGCCACTTCACCGCTGAAACGCACCAATTGACCCAGATATTTATGCGTATCCGGATCAATAATATCTTCCTCTGCGCGGTAAACCAGATAACGACCTGGTTCTAACATACGATCGGCATAAACGCGATCACCATTAGCATAAATTACCCGGTCATCTGGCCCCTTAATCAGTCTGGGCGCTTTTTTGGTTTCCAGCTGATCAATAATCTGTGGATGCTGCATAAAAATACGGTAAAAATCAGCATTAATAGTGCTGATTCCATAACCGGCACCAATGTCCCTTGCCTGTGGTTGTAACTTAATAGTGGGGATACTACTATCTGGAGTAAAGCCTAACCGTGGCTGTCCATTTACATAACGTAGCGTCAGCACCTGACCCGGATAGATTTTTTGTGGATTACTAATCTGAGCTCGGTTGGAGCCCCATAATTGTGGCCATTGCCACGGACTATAAAGATATCTGCGGGAAATACTCCACAAAGTATCTCCTTTTTTCACAACATATTGTTCTGGTGCATCTGGACGCAATTGCAATTTTTTGGCTATAACCGGTATGGAAAATACCATACTCAAGGTACATAGCAAGGTTATAATGTGTTTATGCATATAAAGGATCCTTAGCTAAAATGCTATTTTAATATTATCTATTAATCATGATTAAAAAATTACAATCAGTTTACCTGATTCCATATTAACTATCTTTAAAATTTCATCAATGCCATCATATAGCGTTATCACATCAAAGAAGGAATCTTAGGACAAAATGGCTCTGTTAAACATTTTACAATATCCTGATGAGCGTTTACATACTGTTGCGCAATCTGTTGAAAATTTTGATGAGCATATTCGCACATTAGTTGCTGATATGGCCGAAACCATGTATCAAGCAAGGGGTATCGGTTTGGCAGCAACCCAAATAAATGTGCATAAACGTGTTGTAGTCATGGATCTTTCCGAAGAACGTAATCAATTACGCGTTTTCATTAATCCTGTTATCACCCATAAAGAAGGCGATACAGAATTTGAAGAAGGCTGTCTATCGGTGCCAGGCATATATGAAACAGTCCATCGGGCAGAACGAGTAACTGTTGAAGCTTATGATGAAAATGGTGAAAAATTCGTACTCGACGCTGATGGTTTGTTGGCTATTTGCATTCAACACGAACTTGATCATTTGGCTGGTAAGGTGTTTGTGGAATATTTATCTCCATTAAAACAAAACCGTATCAAAACCAAACTCAAAAAACGTGCCCGAGAAAGACTGTAAGCTATTTTTTTACTATTTCAGTTCTGTTTGCCTTTTTTGGATTGATTGCATGAAACCATCTATTATTTTTGCTGGCACACCTGAATTCGCTGCTACTGCTCTGCAGGCTATTATTTCTGCTGGATTTGAAGTTCCGTTAGTACTCACACAACCTGATCGTCCGCGTGGACGGGGATTAAAATTACAGCCAAGTGCAGTGAAACAACTGGCAATATCTCTGGGATTGAATGTACAACAGCCAGTTTCTCTAAAGGATGCAGAAATACAAGAACAATTACGCGCCTTACAGGCAGATGTAATGGTTGTTGCTGCATATGGTTTGCTGTTACCACAGACTGTATTAGATATACCGCGCTATGGCTGCCTGAATATACATGCATCTTTGTTACCGCGCTGGCGCGGTGCAGCGCCGATTCAACGTGCGATTGAAGCCGGCGACAGTGAAACCGGGATATGCATAATGCAAATGGATGCCGGCTTGGATACGGGAGCCATCATCAGCCGTCATGTATATGCTATTGGTGAAAATGATAGTGCCGCACAGGTTCATGATGGTTTAATGGCTTTAGGCGCTCAAGCTATTGTTGCAAATTTACAACATATTAAGCAGTTAACTTCAATACCTCAGGCAATAACAGGGGTAAGTTATGCTGCAAAATTAACCAAAGCAGACGCACAAATTAATTGGAACCGATCAGCGCAAGAAATTAACCGGCAAATTAGGGCTTTTAATCCTGTTCCAGGGGCATGGACTTTATGGCAGGATAAACCACTCAAAATCTGGCGTACCAGCATTGTTGATGGTTGCGGAACGCCAGGTACTGTAATTGCAAGTAATGAACATCAATTAATTATTGCCTGTGGCAGCCAAGCACTTAGTATTGAACAGCTACAGAAAGCGGGTAGTAAAGCTATGGCCATAGCTGCTTTTCAGGCAGGAAATTCTTTACCTATTGGTAGCACGTTTTCTTTAGCGGAGCCTCATGAATGAGCATGGCACAAGCACAGCAGCTGGCAGCCAAATGCGTTGGCGAGGTATTAAAAGGACATAATCTCAATGAGATACTGGTCCAAACCATTCAGCAACAACCGACCTTATCTGTTGCTGACAGAGGAGCTTTGCACGATCTGAGTCATGGTACATTACGCTACTTAGGCTTATTACAACAGTTACTGCGTCAAATGACTCAGGGATTGCCTGCTAATGATATTCACAATTTACTGTTGGTCGCTTTATACCAGCTGAAATTTACTCGTAATGCCCATCATGCAGTCGTCAATGAGGCTGTTAATTATGCTCGCTATTTACATGGTGGACGGTTCCAGAAAATGGTTAATGCTATTCTGCGCCGTTTTCTGCGAGAGCAAGATGCACTCATCATACTGGCACAGCGACAAGAACAGGCCCGTTATAATTTACCTCAGTGGTGGCTAAATTATCTGCGAGAGCACTATCCAAAACATTGGCACAATATAATAAATGCCTTTATACTGCATCCGCCTATGACCTTGCGTATTAATCGACGTTACGGTGATGCTGAGCAATATCTACAGGATTTGAATGCCCTCAATATGCAGGGTAAAATTTTGGGCACATATAGTATCATGCTGGATCGGCCCGTTAATATTGAACACTTACCTGGCTTTGATCGGGGTCACGTTTCTGTACAGGATTATGGCGCACAACAAGCCATACCATTACTTAATCCTATAAGCGGTGAGCGTATACTGGATGCCTGTGCCGCTCCCGGCGGGAAAACAGGTCATATTCTTGAATGGGCAGACTGCGAAGTAACCGCACTGGATATTGATCAAAATCGTCTGAAACGGGTACAGGATAATTTACAGCGACTTCAATTTCACGCCCAGCTGCACTGCGCTGACGCACGAGATACACAGTCATGGTATGATGGAAGGCAATTTGATGCTATCCTTGCCGATGTACCATGCACCGCTTCTGGCGTATGTAAACGACATCCGGATATAAAATGGCTGCGTCAGCCTCAAGATGGAACGTCGACAGCTAAACAGCAAGAATCACTTTTGGATAGTTTATGGGAGCTACTTAAGCCAGGTGGACGAATGTTACTGGCCACCTGTTCGATATTTATTGAAGAAAATCAGCTGCAACTGGCACAGTTTTTAGCGCGACATACGAATTCACGCGAACGTCAATCACATATATTGTTACCTAACAGCAAACAAGATGGCTTTTTTTACGCGCTTATCGACAAAATTTAGTCTATTTGTTGCCCTTCTCCTTTGCCTGTGTTTCACAGGAGTTCAGGCAGAAGGGATTAATACAATTCGTGCACAAGCAAGTATTACCACTAATGGCCAGCTTTCAATCAATAGTCGCTTTAATCTTCAATTGCCAGATCAGTTAAAACAAGCTTTGACACAAGGTGTCCCGTTAAATTTTGATTTAAACTATCAACTGACTTCACCAACATTAGCTTCCTATCGAAATCGAATTAATAACCTAATTGGCGGGGATAATCTTATTCAATATAGACTGACATATCATCCATTAACTGGCCGTTATCGTGTCAGCATGGGTCCAACTTTTTCTACCGAATATAATAGTCTTGATACAGCACTTAAAGCAGTCGGATCTGTAGCCAACTGGCGCGTTGTCAACAAAGGATTACTTATTGGCGTAGCCACTAAAGAAGTACGTGCAGATATTCGCTTAAGTCTTAGCATTAGTAAATTACCAAAACCTTTCCAGATCAATGCTCTTACCTCTCGCAACTGGCAGCTTGATTCTGGCTGGCGCCGTCTACTTATCACGGTGGATTAACAGTAATGAATCGCCTAATCTTAATGCTCGTAGTCCTGTGTGTTGTCACCCTGTATGTATTAACAGTTGCTACCGGTAATACAGGCTTTCTATCAGAATACTTTTGGTATGCTTTCCTCTTTGCCTCATTACTGTTATGTTCTTTGGCTTTGATGGTAGGCTCTAATTGGTGGAAATTACTGCGAAGTCGTCATCGTCAGGAGTTTGGTTCCAAAATTGCTGTGCGTCTGGCGACGATGTTTACCCTCGTAGCCATACTGCCGGGTATTTTTCTTTTTGGCGTGTCGGCTCAGTTTATTTCACACAGCATTCATTCATGGTTTGGCAACGATACCGAAGAAGCACTTAATCGCAGCCTCAATCTAAGTAAATCTGCTCTGGATTACGAACTGGATAATACAGTCCGGCATGCAGCAAATATTCAGATAGCCTTGATCGCTGCCAACGGTTTAGATCAACCACTAACACCAGTACTGCATAATTATTCGCAAGAAAAACAGTTTAGCCAATTACAAATCCACAACCTGGCCAACAATAAACCACTTGTGGACTATAACCCAGCTCACTTACCTCTTCCTGTTCTTTCGCAGGAAACCATACAGCAATTACGTACAGCAGGCTCGGTACGTGAACTGGAAAATATAAATAACATTTTATATTCTCAGGGTTGGTTAATTATTCCCGGACCCAATAAAAATACTGATAAAGCTCTTTTCTTTCGCCAACCTATTCCTGCCGATGTTGCCAAAGATGCAACACTTATCGAAGCTGCCCGTGCTAAATATGGCGAACTGAGTTTCACTAAAGAAAGTTTACAAACTTTCTTTCTGGCCACTCTGTTAATGGCTACCCTGCTAGCGATTGTTTTGGCATTATTAGTCGCACTTTACTTTGCGCGGCGCTTTGTAGCTCCGATTCTTTCTCTGGCTCAGGGCGCACGTGCTGTGGCCAAAGGTGATCTTGATGTACAGCAAACCATTTATGGTAAAGATGAATTAGGCAAATTAACTGAACTTTTTAATCATATGACTGTACAACTACGCTATGCCCGCACACAACAGGAAGCAGCCAGACATTATCTAGAACATATTTTAAATAGCCTAACCACAGGTGTAGTTACCCTAAATTCAGAAGGTTATCTAATCACTTTTAACCAAATGGCAGAAAATATTTTAGGCCAAAATCTAACTTCCTGTCTGGGTCAAAGTATCAGTCAACTTGCAGAACACCATAGTCCACATATGACCATGCTGGCAGAAGTTTTCAGACAAATACTGGCTACCGAGCATCAATCTAAATCTGTACAAATAACCTACAATCATAAAGACGAAACATTAATCTTGCTGGGTAAAGCAACACCATTACCTGAAGATAGTGGTGGCGGTACAGTATTGGTATTTGATGATGTTACAGCACTAGTAAGTGCCCAAAAAGAAGCAGCTTGGGGTGAAGTAGCTCAACGTCTGGCACATGAAATTCGCAATCCCCTAACCCCTATCCAATTGTCGGCTGAGCGACTGGCGTGGAAATTAAGTGACAAACTTAGTGAGACTGATGCTCAAATCCTTGGACGTGCGACTAATACCATTATCCGGCAGGTTTCAGCCATGAAAGAAATGGTAGAAACATTCCGTAACTATGCACATGCACCTACACTTAATTTAACCAAAATTGATCTTAATGAACTTATTCGTGAAGTTCTGGTCCTATATGAAAGTAGCAATTGTACATTTGAGGTCAATTTGAGTAATATAGAACTCATTGTGAATGCAGATAGTGGCGCCATGCGACAAGTTATCCATAATTTGTTCAAAAATGCTGTTGAAGCAGCAGTTGCTGATACAGCACCTACTGTCAGCGTAACAACTGAATTAAACAATGAACATATTCTTTTCTATGTAAGCAATAACGGCAAAACATTTAGTCAGGAAATGCTCTTACATGCATTTGATCCTTATGTTACCGATAAACCTAGTGGTACGGGTTTGGGATTATCGGTAGTAAAAAAAATTATTGAAGAACATGGTGGACGAATCCAAATCAGTAATCAGGACACCGGATTGGCTAGTATTAAAATAACGTTACCCTCACAGGTGAATTGAAATGCGAAGCAGTGATATATTAATTGTTGACGATGAAGTTGGTATCCGTGATTTATTATCAGAAATTTTACAGGATGAAGGCTATACCGTCACCGTTGCCGAAAATGCAGATACTGCTCGCCAGTTGCGTCAGCAAACCCGCCCAGCGATGGTTTTGCTGGACATTTGGATGCCAGACTGCGATGGCATTACCTTATTAAAAGAGTGGGCTAAATCTGGTCAACTTACCATGCCTGTTGTCATGATGAGTGGACATGCCAGTATTGATACAGCAGTTGAAGCTACTAAAATTGGTGCACTGGACTTTCTGGAAAAACCGATCTCCTTGCAAAAACTACTCAGCACAGTTGATCGCGCTCTCAAATATGGACAAATGCAGGCTGCATCCAATCTGTCATTGGACAAATTAGGTCATAGTCAGGTTATTAAAGAACTAAACCAACAGTTGGAACAAATTGCCCGATTTAGTTCGCCGGTATTACTTACCGGTGAGATGGGCTCCCCTTTCGAATTGGTGGCACGTGCATTACATAAAACTGGTACGCCATGGATTGAACCCAGCCAGATTGATCAGATTGTTGATGCGCCGATAGAATTATTGCAAAAAGCAATTAATGGCATACTTTATCTAGGCGACATTTCTCAATACGGTAAAAGTGTGCAGCAAAGCATTGGTTTCATTCTCACCAAAGCAGATCGTTACAATACACGCGTCATCTGTATTTGTAGCCGGCCAATTAAAGAAATGATGGGTGATTCATTACAAGATAACAAGTTATTGCATACCTTATCCTCATTAATTGTCGCCATACCCCCGCTACGTGCTCAGCTAGACGATATGGTTTTTTTGGTCGATCAAATTACTACTGAACTAGCCGAAAGTCAGAAAATTCCGATTGTTAAATTTTCCACCGCCGCCCTGAATGAATTACGTCAATACAACTGGCCAGGTAATCTCGAACAATTAAGAAATATTGTTAAAAGTCTGATGTTAACTGCTGAAAACAATGAAGTGGATGTTAAAGCCGTTAATAGCATACTGAACCAGTTTAGCAATCACCAGCAACCACTGGACAACGTAGGTAAATTTGACTTTGATTTACCACTACGCGAACTAAGAGAAAACCTAGAAAGACGATATTTTGAGTATCATATTGCTAATGAAGGCCACAATATGAGTAAAGTCGCCCAAAAAGTTGGACTGGAGCGTACTCATCTTTATCGCAAATTAAAACAACTTGGTATTCAGTTTACTCGTCGCCAGACCGAAAAATAACCACTATAAAATATACAACAATAAATTTTATAATCATTGCATATTTTATTATTAATTTCATTCATAATAACCGGAGAATTTTTCAAAGGATTTTATCAACAAAACATTGATTTAGCATGACTTAAACGTTATGGTTAGTAAATCATAACGTTTATTCAGTTAGGTCAATCATGAGTTTTATTCCATTAAGTTTTGAATTTTTTCCCACTCGCTCTGAAGAAGGTCGGCGTAAACTAAACATTACCCGTAAGCAACTAAGTCAATATCAGCCAGAATATTTCTCCTGCACTTACGGAGCTGGTGGATCCACTCGTGCCGGTACCCTGCAAACCATTACCGATATTCTCAATGATGGCGTAGCTGCTGCTCCTCATCTAGCTTGCATAGGTGCTACAGAAGAAGAGATGATCGAACTTCTGCAAACCTATAAAGAGATGGGTATTCGTCACATCGTAGCACTTCGTGGCGACGTGCCTTCAGGTGTAGGATTTGGTCAACAAGGGTTACGTTATGCTAACGAATTGGTCAAATTAATTCGGCAAGAATTTGGAGACTGGTTTCACATCAAAGTCGCGGCTTATCCCGAGTTCCATCCACAATCCCGTAGTGCTGAAGATGATATCAATCACTTTGTTCGGAAATGTCAGGCTGGTGCTCATTCGGCTATTACCCAATATTTCTTCAATGCGGATAGTTATTTCTGGTTTATTGATGAAGTACAATCTCGAGGTGTTGATATTCCGATTATTCCGGGCATCATGCCCATTGCCAGCTTTTCCAAACTAGCTCGCTTTTCCGAAACTTGTGGTGCAGAAATACCGCGCTGGTTACGACTGAAACTACAATCATACGCAGATGACACAGCTTCCATTAAAGCACTTGGTTTGGATGTCGTAACCGAAATGTGTGCACAGCTATTGCAGCAAGGAGCCCCCAGCCTACACTTCTATACCTTGAATCAGGCTGGGCTTGTATCTACAATCTGCCAAAGATTAGGATATTAAATTATTCTAAATAGATAAACTAATTTAAAGTCACGTTCAACCTAATAGATGAGATAAACTCAAATTCGGTAGTTTACGTGTATCCATACATCTGCGATAATCTTACTATATGCATCTTTAAATAAACCAATCATTTAGAAAAAAATTTATTTTAATATATTATTATCATAAATAATTTATCTATTGTATAAATTTAATATGCCAAATGAAAAACTATCCAATTAAATTTACTTAAGATTAATATTTATTAATTGATGATTGATTAAATCATTACCAAGCCTACAATTACATGTCGTGGTATACAATTAATTAATCGTTAAAAGAGTACCATCAAATTTTTATTTCCATATTGCATATTCTTTTGTAATTCTGAATTTCCCGTTATATTTATCTCATTTTGAAATAGTTAAAATTTTCATTTACCAATTCTATGTTTGCTCCTTCATTAAATGTTATTATATATTATCTAAATCATCAGTCGGAAATTTAATAATTTTATACCCTTCTTTCTCAGAATAATTACTATTTATGCTAAATTAATTCTTCCTGAAAATTTTATATTGTTAATATTTAACAAAAGTAATAGCCACTTGAAAATAATCATTTTCTTTTGAATAGGTACCAATTAAGATACCTGTTATTAACTTCATATATGTATATTGGGCTTTATTTAAAAAAGCATTAGCTATCGATATTCCAGAGTATTTCTGTAATAATAAGTTGTTTTATATAATATCTGCGTAATTAATTATAGGAGATTATTTAATCTTTTATTCAATACAAAATAGCATAAAAAATATTTTATTAATCAATTTGATATATAAAATTCATATGTGACTTAACCATATCAACTCATCTAAGCTCAGTGTCAACTAACCAATGCAAAGCATAGCTGACACTGATATTGATAAAATTTATCGAAGAACAAAAAACTTAATGAGTTAATAATTGATTCAAAAATTGCTGTGCTCGCTCATGCTTAGGATGAGCAAAAAATTCTTCTGGCGGTGCCTCTTCTACAATCTTACCATGATCCACAAACACAACCCGATCAGCTACTTCACGAGCAAAACCCATTTCATGCGTGACCACCATCATCGTCATACCACTCAGAGCCAAATCCTTCATCACTTTCAATACTTCCCCAATCATTTCCGGATCCAAGGCAGAAGTAGGTTCATCAAATAACATCACTCGCGGTTCCATTGCTAAACCGCGAGCAATGGCTACGCGCTGGCGTTGCCCACCAGATAGTTGTTGAGCAAAAGCATCACTTTTATGAGCCAGCCCAACAATATTTAATAACTCTCTGGCCTTTTCTTCAGCTTCAGCGCGACTTTGTTTTTTCACCTTTATCGGCGACAAAACAATATTTTCCAAAACAGATAAATGTGGATATAAATTAAAATGCTGGAAAACAAAGCCAACCTCAGTCCGGATCTTATTCAAATCAGCATCTGGTGCAGCTACATTGATACCATCTACCCAGATTTCACCCTGCTGGATTTTTTCCAATTGGTTAACCGTTCGCAACAAAGTCGACTTACCACTACCGGAAGGTCCACACACAACCACAACCTCCCCCTGATCAACCTTCAGATTGACTCCATCAATCACATGTAAATCTCGAAACCACTTATGTACATTCTTAAATTCAATCATGCATTCCTCAGTACTAAAAACGCATCAGTCAGAATTACTCAGACTGACTATCAAACTCTAACAGATGGTTACTTAACGCCACATACTGCTCGGGTGAAATTCGCTCAGGCCGATCCCCAGGGTTGATACCTACATCTTCCAATACAGGATCGTCAGCCCAATCCTTAAGATTATTATGAATCGTTTTACGACGTTGCTGAAAAGCCTGCTTCACCAAAGCTGCAAAATGAGCATAATCCTCAGCAATACCTATACGGCCTTTTTGCGGAATCATGCGCACCACGGCAGAATCCACTTTTGGCGCCGGCTTAAAAGATTCCGGAGGGACATCAATCAAGCATTCCATGTCAAAAAAATACTGCAACATCACACTAAGCCGACCATAATCATTAGTACCGGTAGCTGCCACCATACGCTCAACCACTTCTTTTTGTAACATAAAATGCATATCTATAATATCATCAGCATACACACCAAAACGAAACAGCAAGGGAGTTGAAATATTGTAAGGTAAATTGCCGACAATCTTCTTTTTGCCAGTGATACTGGCAAAGTCAAACTCAAGCACATCTCCTTCATGAATTACTAACTTTGAAACAAAAGGAGATGACTTTAAACGAGCGACAATATCACGATCAATTTCAATAACGTGCAATTGTTGAACTGCAGCCACTAATGGTTCAGTAATGGCTCCAAGACCAGGGCCTATTTCAATTACCTTATCATTAAATTGAGGTCGAACTGCACGTACAATATCCTGAATGATTGCCCTATCCTGCAAAAAATTCTGGCCAAAACGTTTGCGGGCACGATGTTCTTTCATATAACTTCCTTCACTTTTGCCCTATTATAAAACAGCTATGTTCAGGCTCATCATCTTCATTTTTTTAATAGCACCATAAATACTAACCATTATCTTTCTGGTTAATTAAATCACCTCAGTTAGGTAAATAACGCAGTGGATTAACTGCCTGACTATTAACACGCACCTCAAAATGCAGTTTTACCGTATTGGTGCCACTATCACCCATTGTTGCTATCACCTGTCCAGCTTGCACCACCTGACCATTCTTGACTTTCATCGTATCATTATGAGCATAAGCAGTAATCGTTGAATTATTGTGTTTAATCAATATTAGTCGGCCATAGCCACGTAATTCATCACCGGCATATTGTACCGTACCCGCAGCTGCAGCTTTTACTGGTGTTCCACGCGCTCCGGCAATATCAATACCTTTTTGTGTCTGTCCATTAAAATTACTGATCACCTTTCCACGTACCGGCCATTGCAGTTTAATACTCGTTGTTGGACCAGAACCAACTGAACCTCCACCATTTTTATTCGGGACATTTCCCCTTTGCGGTGTCGATGCAGGTTTCTTTGGTCTTGTCTGGGTAGATACCTTTTGCGTAGGTTTACGTACTCGGATCAGTTGGCCAACTTCAATAGCATTAGCATTAGGTAAATTATTCCAGCGTACCAAAGTACTGACACTCTGATTGAAACGCAAACCAATGCGATACAGATTATCACCCCGCTGCACTCGATAATATCCATTGTATTCATTGCCGTTAACCACAGGAGCCCTATGACCACCATTAGTCGAGCAGCCATCTAATAAAAACCCGCAGCAAACTATAAAACATAACCCAAAACTTCTGGGCAGTATCCATTTACCTTTTCGCCTTAACTTCATCGAATATTCGTCCCTGAAATCAGCCCCTAACAAATCATTTAACCTGGTTTATAACCATATTAACATAGCTTTCATCCAGATATTTTTAGAGCACTGTTATATCTGTTTCCATAACCTTCTTTTGCCCGATTCAAATTCTCCCTATCAGGAAAAAGATCAAATACTAAATAAATTACCCAAAACTAAATCACCTCAGACATATTGAAATCTTTCTTACCGCAACCATCTAATTAAAATAATATTCCGATCAGGGGGTGCTGAATGCGTTACATCAAATGGATACTATTTATTAGTACTATACTTGAAGTGATATCCATTATCTTGGTCACTCGCCTCATTGGTGGAGGCTGGACACTTTTTTTAATGATACTCTCAGTATTTTGTGGTCTTTCCATGTTGCGTAATACCGGCATATCTGGACTATTTGTGGCAATTGCCACTATCAACTCCGGCCGTAAAATTTCGCTGTACCAGCTACTGTGGCCGTTTCGTTTCGTCCTTGCTGCCATATTATTGATGAGTCCCGGTTTTTTTTCCGACCTGATTGCAGCTATATTACTATTACCATTGCGCGGAAAACCATTGTCAGCAAGTTACGATAATTCTTTTCAACACCAGACTTCAGCAAATAATGATGATATTATTGAAGGTGAATACACCGTTGATACATCCACTCAAGATAATTCAGCATACTATAAAAATAAAAAGCTCCCACCTGAATAGTAAAAAAGCCGCTCGCAATAAAACAGAGCGGCTTTAATCTTAGCATCAATTTATTCCATACGCATTTGCGGGAATAAAATCACATCACGGATAGTTTGTGCATCAGTCAGCAACATTACCAAACGATCCATACCGATACCACAGCCACCTGTTGGTGGTAAACCATATTCCATTGCCCGAATATAATCAGCGTCATAATGCATCGCTTCATCGTCTCCTGCATCAAGCTGAGCGACCTGAGCTTTAAAACGTGCTGCCTGATCTTCAGGATCATTCAACTCGGAATAGCCATTAGCCAGTTCACGTCCAACCACGAACAATTCAAATCGCTCTGTTAATCCCGGTTTGGTATCTGAGGCGCGGGCTAGTGGTGATACTTCTACCGGATAATCGACAATAAAAGTCGGCTGCCAAAGCTGACCTTCGGCACATTCTTCAAACAAAGCAAGCTGCAAACTACCCAGTCCATGTATCATCGGCAAACTACCGCCCAGTTTTCTGATTTCAGCTTGCAACCAAGTTTCATCTGCCAGCTGCTCTTCACTATATTGCGGATTAAAATGTCGGATTGCCTCGACAATTGTCATGCGATCGAAAGGCTTGCTCAGATCCACTTCCTTACCATTATACATAACCACAGCACTACCCGTTGCAGCGATAGCTGCTGCACGGATCACCTTTTCTGTCATATCCATCATACGCTGGTAATTAGCAAAAGCTTCGTAAAATTCCATCATCGTAAATTCTGGATTATGGCGGGTACTCATACCTTCATTGCGGAAATTACGATTAATTTCGAATACACGTTCCAGTCCGCCAACCACCAGTCGTTTCAGATACAGTTCTGGTGCCACACGTAAATATAGATCCATATCCAGTGAGTTGTGATGAGTAACAAATGGTTTTGCCGTTGCCCCTCCTGGAATCGGATGCATCATCGGCGTTTCCACTTCTAGATAGCGTTCTTCCACCATAACATTGCGGATTGCCTGAATAATCTGACTGCGCTGAATAAAAGTTTTACGCGTCTGTTCATTGGTAATTAAATCAACATAACGTTGCCGGTACTTTTGTTCCTGATCAGCCAGACCATGAAATTTATCAGGTAATGGACGCAGAGATTTAGAGAGTAATCGAAGTGCAGATACACGAACGGTCAGTTCACCATGATTGGTTTTCATCAGTTCACCTTCTGCACCAACAATGTCCCCCAAATCCCAGTGTTTGAAATTATCATGTAACGCTTCACCAACACCTTGATTATTGATGTACAGCTGAATACGACCAGTCATATCCTGAATAGTAGCAAAACTGGCTTTACCCATATGTCTTTTCAACATAATTCGACCAGCAACTTTCACCACAATATTTTTATCAGCCAAAGCATCCTTATCAAACTGCTCAAACTCCTGATGTAAATCATCAGCAAAAGCATCTCGCTTAAAATCATTAGGAAAAGCTATACTATTAGCACGTATTGCCGCCAGCTTTTCTCGACGGTGCGCCATAATCTGATTTTCATCTACCTGTTCTGCATGCTCGGACACTGCCGGCGTATTTTGCTGTTCACTCATATACATCCCTATATCATACTTAATAACCATTATTGCCACTTACAGTCATCATTTAATCGGATTACCGATAAATATCGTAGCTGTATTGGAAGTCAAAAATAGCTATCTATTCTAAGCTAAAACAACCATTTTGACACCCCAAAAAGCGATTTATTACCTACAGCTGTCATTAGAAAAATAGAGAAATCTTATTATTGGTTAATAGTAGGTGATCATGTAATTCAGTTAAGTCAGCATCATTATCTAATTGCTATGCGTTGCTGGTTCTGAACACTATGACAAACCGAAATCGGAAAGTAATGAAAGGTATAATTTTTTTTTATTAATTGTGTTTGTAGATTTAATAACACCATATATTGATTTGTTAAATTACCAAGATACCTTTCAAAAAACAATTACCTTGGCGCTTATTACATGTCATAATAAACAAATTTAAATACACTATTCCAAAATAAACGATGTTAAAAATACATATTCTTTAGGTTATTGTTTCTTTTAACTTAAGTAACTAAAGCTGAATTTACTAACAATACTAAATTAGCACCACAAGACTTTATCAAAAACGAGTGTTTTAATTACAAACGAGAAAACTAATAAAGCCTCATATCTAATAAATGTTTCCCGTTCTTCATTATTTATTCAAACTGTAATAAAAGTTTAAAGGAATTAAATATCATTCAGATCTTTGTGTTTGTTCGAGCATATCAAGTTGCTGTGGTTATGTTATGCTAGCAACTGAAAATGAACAACATACTAAAAATGATGATGCAATAATATCAAATAAAGACAACTAATTGTTATTAATAATCTTAATCGTATAGCATTAGAAATTGATATAGCGGACAGTTTATCAGCAGATAGAATTACCCGCTATTTAGACAGACTAACCCATTATCACGGCTATCCATTAAAAATACAAGTTAATAATGGACAGAATTTACCTCCAACAGATTCACAAGCTGGGCAAAATCCATGGAATAAGCTAAGACTACATTAAATTTGGCCGTCCTTATCAAAACAGCTATATAGAACGATTTAACCAAACATATCAAACAGAGATATTAAATTTGTATATATTTAAAAATTTACAACAAGAAAGGAAAATAAACGAAGAATGGTTAGAAATGTATAACACAGAAAGACCGCATGAAGCATTAAATAATATGACACCAATTGAATATAGAAATATGAAACAAATAGTATAATTTCTATTTGGTTTGTGTACTAACAATGGAATATTTTTAAATAAATTAAATAACTCATAAATTTTCTCAGATAGATTTAGTGTTTAAATAGTAAAAAATTCTATTCAATCTAATCGTATTTAATTTATAAAAAAAAGTGAAATGAGTTCAAGTTTTTTAACTTTGTAAAATTGTTCGCATAACACATTAATTAAAATCTAATAATAAATATATATATTGAGTATGATAAATTCAAGTCTCTATTTCCTTAGTTTGGGATTATATATAAATAAAAATTAAATAATTTAATTAGTTATGCCTTTAAAAACTACTTTAAAATATTTACCTTATTTAACTTATATTATATATACTGTGTTATTATTATTTTTTTTATCAATTTAACATTATGAAATCAATATATCCGAAAACTAAAGTAAATTTAATATTGCTAGCAATATTAGGTTCTTTTTCATCCTATAGTATAGCGGATGGAGTTTGTTCCAATCCCACTGGTTGTATGATTGGCAATGGTTCCAATTTACATGGAATTGTTACTATTAGCGGTCAACACTATCAAAATACCATCCCTTCCATAAATGAATTGAATAATCGAAGAAATCAAACGGTTTTTGAAACTAATAATAATAACGAGACTCAACCGATTAACGTTATTTTTGATAAAGATGCTAAAATCACTTTAGATAGTTCATTTTTAAATAATCCAGATTATGGTTCTGGTAGGAATAATTATCATTTAACTGGAATTAATGTTTATTCTGATAAGACTAGTGCAATTATTCCCAAAGGAGTTCAATTTAACTTACAAGGGCATCCAAAAGAATTTATTAATGGAATCACTGCTATAGATGTTTATGACGGATCTGTAGATTCTCAAGCTGATTTTAATATTGATGCTGCTAATTCAGTTGCTTACGAAGTTGATGGAAATGGTTTCGTGAATGCCCACGATCATACGATTAATTTTGGTAAAGGAGGATATACATCTTTTGCTGGTGTCGTAGATGATTATGGTATTTTAAACATGGACCGAGTAAAAATTAAAGGCGATGGACAGTGGAATATGGGCTTTTCTGTCTTTAATACAGGCACGGTTAATTTGAAAAATAGCGAAATAAACTTAACTAACCCTCAAAGCCTTGCATTTCTTATTTCAAACGGCTCAAATATTAATATAGAGAATAGTGATATTAATGTTGGTAATGGTATTGCGTTGCATACTCGTCAAGATCACGCAAATGAACACAATTTTAATATAAAAAATAGTTCTTTGATCGCGAAAGATAATTTATTAAATATTAATGATAGTCGCTTGTATACATTTGACGATGATGATGATGAGAAGCTAGGCGATAGCACCATAGCTGCACAACAGCCATTTACCTTGACGGCAAATAATTCTCAGTTGGCAGGTCGTATTTTTATTGATCAGCGGCCTTCGCCTAAAATTACATTCAATTTGCAGAATGGATCTTCTTGGCTGATTAATGGCGATAGTGAGTTGGATGAATTGAATGTCACTGACTCAACGGTTTCATTTAGCCATGACGTTAATGCAAAAGGAATTACTTCAAGAAGTGGCAGTAATTTTAAAACCTTGACTATTCATGGTGATCTAACCGGTAATAATAGTTTATTCAATATAAATACAAGTCTGGCCGATCTGCAGTCTGATAAAATAGTTATTGAAGGGCAAGTACATGGTCAGCATAATATCAGTGTTGCTGATAGTCGTAAGCGTCCTAAAACACCTAATGGTCAAGTTACTTTAATTGAAGTAATTGGTGGTGGTGAGGGTTCATTCACTATGTTACAGGATTATGTTGATGCAGGTCGATACCGCTATTTCTTTCAACAGGATGGTAATAAGTGGATTTTGAATAATGATAAAGGCGCACTGGCACTTGAAAATGGTCAGCATATTTCTAACTATGAAATAAGTGATTATGCTAACTCTCTAATTAGTATGCGTCAGGCGGCTAGTCAATTTGTCTATCAATTGCAGCAACCTTTACATACTCGTTTTAGTAATTTGAAAGATCAGCCACGTAATAATAATTTGTGGTTAGATAGTAATTATGCCAATAATCATTATGACAGCACAAATACCAGTTATGATTTAGTTACTTCAGGATTTAAACAAAAATCTTATAGTTTACAATTAGGCTATGATCATATTTTACCTCTCGGCAATCAGGATAATCAGGTTTACCTAGGTGCTTTTATTGGTCGCGGTCATTCCAGTGTTGATTTTAATGGTAATTATAGAGATGGTAATATTAAAGCGTGGACTACCGGTGTTTATGCTGGTTGGCAGAATATAAATGGCTGGTTTGCTGATGGCTCTTACCGTTACAGCCATTTCAAAACCTCGGCCAATAAAATTGACGATACTAACTGGCATGCCAATAGTTTCGAGGCGATTTTAGGAAAAGATATTAATGTAGCAGATAAGTGGGTATTTACACCTAAATTTGGTTTAACTGCCGGACGTTTATCCGGTGACAATTATACTGATTCCACTACTTTTTATCGTACCCAGCTTGGAGCTGCCATTAAAACATCTGTTGCTGTGAAAAAGGTGAATTTAACACCCTATATTGGTGCATACTGGTTACATGATAAGAATAGTTTAGGAAATGTTGTTGTCGATGACGAAAACCTAACTATTAAAGGTGCAGGTAGTTCTGGTTTGTTTGAGGCTGGTTTAGGTGTCGATTTTGATCGCAGTAATCATGCAGATATTAAGTTCAATTATGCTAATGGTCAAAAAACGGAACAAAAATTCGGTGCCAGTCTGAATTATCGATATTCATGGTAAAGATGAATTTTAATTAAGGTGATACGCCGCCTATATGGCGGCGTTTTTTATTGAGTCAGATAAATCTCTAATTCCGGGTGCTGTTGTAGTACAGCGCGAATTGGCATATCGTTAGTATCATTGCCATCTAATGCTTGCTGAAATATTTTTTCTTGTTTTGCCCCAGATAGCTGTAAGTAAAGATGACGGCTGCCAACAATAACCGGTAAGGTAAGTGATATGCGGTCATGTGGAGCAGTGAGTGGTTTCATATCTATCACTATTTTATGTGAATGCATATCCAATCCTTTAGACAGATTAGCAGCGTGAGGAAAGAGGGAAGCAGTGTGTCCATCATCACCCATACCGAGTACCAATACATCTATAGGTAAAGGCAGATGTTGGTGTAAGCGATTAGAAATTTCTTCGACTCCGTCATAGGGATTTTCGGCATCAGTGGTCATGCTGATGAAGTGAGCTGATTTCGCCTTATTTTGCAATAAATGTGTGTGAATTAGTCTTTCGTTGCTATCTTCATGGTGTTTGTTTACCCAGCGTTCGTCGACCAGTGTAATGTAAACTTTATCCCAAGGCAGTTGTATGTTACTAAGAATTTGAAATAGTTCTATGGTGACGGGTCCACCAGACAAAGCAAGTGAGGCTTTGCCCTGCAGATTGATGGCATTCTGTAAATCGGTACCGATAGCAGTGGCTAAAGCGGTGTTCATGGCTGTACTGGTATCATATTCATGTAGCTGATACATGGTTATCTCCTGTGAATAATGTGGTTCTGTTTTTGGATATATAAAATATAAATAACTGAAATTTAATGATTTATTATTTGCGCATCTGTGGTTAATAAGATGATTTAACAGGATAATTTTTGTTAAATTATTCTATTTGTAAAAGGTATCCGTTATTTTTAATACTGGCTTAAATTTATTACTCTCTTAGGGCGTAGATGAAATTATGTAATGGTACGATATTTATTATCGGCAATCGGTATTTCATGTATTCAGTACAGATTATAGCGATCACATTAAAATTATCTTTGAGAGAAATGCATTTTATCGGGATCATAATATCTGAAAGTATTGTAGTGTAAATATCCCATAGTTAGTACACAAACCAAGTAGAAAATCATGCTATTTGTT
>CAMLPN010000027.1 GCA_946481965.1 uncultured Neisseriaceae bacterium
TGCTATTGAATGTCAAAGTAGTATATTAAAAAATGATACGAATAAGAAACAGGAAGTTTATAGTAAGTTAGAAAATGCTGTTAAAGCTAAATTAAACAACCCTGAATCAGTAAAATTTTATAATGTGAAAAAAATTCAAGATGATTCTGATGATAGAGATACGATAATTTATTGTGGTAAAGTCAAAGAAAAAGTCCCAGCAGGTGGTTACAATGAGAAAGAACGTTTTATTTACTCTGTAGAACGTGATGAGGCTTATTTTATCCCTAATGAAAAGCCTGATGATGAAGAAGAAGAATTAATTTACAGTGTTATATGGAAAGGTAAATGTATAAAAAATAATTATGAATTTGTGAATAATAAATCAATGGATTTGTCAACAGCTATGACAGAGCTAGAAGATGCTAAAGAAGAGTTAGAAAAGCTAGAAGATCTAGAAAATGCTAAAGATGAACGAGATATGCTTAAAATTACTGAAAATTCGCCAGAATATTTAAAAGCGAAGGAAAAGTACGAAAGCCTAAAAAAACGAGTTGATCTACTAACAGAAGAGCTAGAAAATGTTAAAGAAAAGCTAGAAGATGCTAGAGATGAACGAGATATGCTTAAAAGTTTTGAAAATTCGCCAGAATATTTAAATGCAAAGAAAAAGTACAAAAGCCTTAGAAAACGAGTTGATCAACTAGATAAAGAATTAACCATTTATAATTAAGTAATATGTTATTTTCTCTTGATATATTGATAAGAA
Organism: uncultured Neisseriaceae bacterium; assembly: GCA_946481965.1. Taxonomy (GTDB): domain Bacteria; phylum Pseudomonadota; class Gammaproteobacteria; order Burkholderiales; family Neisseriaceae; genus Snodgrassella. The sequence continues at coordinate 749 of CAMLPN010000027.1, forward strand.
AATTTAAATTAACTTTTTCAAAGCTGCCTTTAGGGTGGCTTTTTTATTAGGATGAAGTTATGGCAAATATAGCAGAACTAGTGGTAAAAATTAGGCTGGATGTTGATCAGTTTTCTGCTGAGCAACAAAATGTTTTGCAACAGGTTGATCGTATGGCTTAGCGTTTCCCGTATTTACAATTTAAATCTTATGCATATACAAAAGAATTAAATTGATCATTTTTTCGCTGAATTTTTTTACGCAATCAAGTTTCCGTTCACGCAAAGAGTTAGATTTTTGCAAACTAAATTTAGTAATGTTAAGTTATAGCGACTTATTTGTAGCAAACTGAAATTGATAAAGTTGTACAGGCATAATAATTTAACTAATGAGGTAAACGAGGCTCAACAAAATATTAGTGGTTTTGCTAGATCAACAAATAGTAATTTATCTTGTATTAATGTTGGCTTGGGTACAAAAGCGCGGGTTACAGCTATCAAAAAAGCGGTGCAGAGTGCCAGAATTAAATCGAAAAATTTAAGCTTTCAACTGCTGTGCTTAATAGTTCGTTTTCCAGTATATCCAATTGTGTTTGAGCAGTATTTGGATTGAATGAGATCAAAGGCATGATAAATACCTATACATCACTAAATAACCGACAAAAATTGGTGACTAATTAAAAACTGTGCGTACAGAAATTGCATAGATTTCTTATTTATGCGGTTTTCAGCAAAACTGCTGCAGCTTAGGCAACTTTGAAAACAGTAGGACAGCATGAGCAACTACCATTGCAGCAAATTTGCATCTCTGGCATTAACAAGCGCAACAATATTTTTACTTTATGAATCCATACAATCTATATTAGTTCTAATTAAGAGCAAAAATACTCCTAATAGTTAAGCAGTGTATACGATTTGGTTTTTGAAAAATAACTGCGGAAAGAGTGGGATAAGTTTAGAAGAATTAACACATTACTGAATGTGCCAATCTTAATACTTATGTAATAAATTGTATAACTCTGGAGATTATTAATAACTTAAATGAATTAGAAGTTTATAAGTTATTTGATTCCAGTAATTAAACCTATAAAAGCATGGCAAAATCATTAAAAATTTCGCTAAACCCGCAGTTAAAATTTTCACTATTCTAAACAATAGATAGCATTGGAAACAATGGCAATCGAGGCGACAGCACATGAGCCATTGGCTGCTACGCAAATATGAATCGATGATACATAAAAAATGTATGCCTTAATGAATTTCTGAAATAAATCACAAAGTCATTGAAATATTTATTTGTGCCAACAATTGTATTGATAAATCGGGGTTAGGGCTCATTAGCTTAACCATTTCAGATTATGAATAAACCAGCAAATCTTACTGTATCTAATGCATGATTGATTATAGATTTTAGATAGTTTGACTGGTGCTCAGATTTTACTTGGAGCGCTAGCATAATAGAAAATACTACACTACATATGGAGACATAATACGTTTATAAATGCAGTTAGATGAGTCCAAAGCCAGCTAATTGCTGGCTTTATTTAGTTTTTCACGATGGGAGATTTGTTTTTAAAATCCCAATATTCTAATCATATGTACTATGAATTTTTTCAACTTATTTACGCATGGCTCTTAGTCCATTAATAATTACCACTAATGATGCGCCTACATCGGCAAAAACAGCCATCCACATTGTCGATAAACCCATGAAGGTAAGTACAAAGAAAATCACCTTAACGCCAAGAGCAAAAGCTATATTTTGTACTAAAATCGCATAGGTTGATTTAGACAGCCCTATGAATTTGGGAATTTTCCGAAGATCATCATCCATTAAAGCTACATCAGCTGTTTCTATAGCCGTATCTGTACCATTACCGGCCATTGCAAAACCAAGATCGGCTTTTGCAAGAGCCGGAGCATCATTAATGCCATCGCCTACCATGCCGACAATTTCATCATTTGTTTGCAATTTTTCGACTATATGAAGCTTATCTTCTGGCAATAAATTTCCTTTAAAGTCATCCACACCTACTTGTTGTGCGATCGCTCTTGCAGTATGTTCATTATCGCCAGTAAGCATCAATGTTTTCACGCCTCTTTTTTTCAGTTCACGTATGGCCTCTATACTTGATTCTTTCAATGTATCAGCCACTGCAAAAAGCCCTTGAACACCTTTTTCTCCTACTAAAGCTACAACCGTTTTCCCCATTTTTTCTAAATTAATAATCTGAGATTCAAGTTCCTTTGAGCATTTTTTTAGTGCTTCAACCATGCGGTGGTTACCCAAATACCAAGTTTGTCCATTAATTACACCACTGACTCCTTGACCAGGTATGGCCTTAAATTCACCGACCTCATGTAATATTAAATTATTTTCAATTGCATTGTCTGCGATAGCTTTAGATACAGGATGATCTGAGCGCGCGGCAATACTGGAAGCAATAGAAACGATGGTATTTCTCTCTAGGTTACCAATCTTCACAAAATCTGTTTGACGAGGCTTACCATAAGTAATGGTTCCGGTCTTGTCTAAAGCTAACCAAGTTAGTTTACGACCTTGTTCAAGGAATGTACCGCCTTTTACTAAAATACCATAGCGTGTTGCTGCAGCCATTCCTGAAACGATACTAACAGGTGTCGAGATAACAAGCGCACAAGGACAGCCTATCACTAGAATAACCAAAGCAGTATAGATTGACTTTTCCCATATTCCACCTAAGAAAAGTGGTGAAATAATAGCCACCAAAATAGCCGTTATAAAAACTGCAGGCGTATAATATTTTGCAAACTGGTCAACGAACCGTTGCATAGGCGCTTTCGATCCTTGAGCCTCTTCTACAGCATGAATAATACGGGCAAGGGTTGAATTATTGGCTGCTGCGGTTACTTCAAATTCAAAAGAACCTGATTCATTAATCGTACCTGCATAAACCGTGTCACCCAATGTTTTTTCTACAGGCATACTTTCACCAGTGATTGGTGCCTGATTAATCGTAGACTGACCTGCTTTAATGACACCATCAAGGCCGATTTTTTCGCCAGGCTTTACACGTACTCGACTGCCTATAGCGATTTGACGAATATTAACTTCTAGCCATGTCCCACTTTCTTGTAATACGGTGGCCTTCTCAGGTGCTAAAGCAAGAAGATTTTTAATTGCATTTCTGGCGCGATCAAGTGCTTTTGCTTCAATAGCTTCTGATAAATTGAATAACACCATAACCATCGCAGCCTCAGGAAACTGCCCAATGACGACTGCACCGGTTACAGCAACAGACATAAGTGCATTGATGTTTAAATTGAAATTTTTAACTGCTAACCAGCCTTTTTTATAGGTAGTAAGCCCAGCTAAAACAATTGCTATCACAGCAAAAATTAAAGGTAAACATTCTACAACTTCAATACTGCCAATAGTCCAAGCTTTGAGATTGAGGCCAAATGGTTTTATTCCCCATTCATTAATCAGTTCGAAAGTTTCAGATAATCCAGCAGCTATTCCTGCTATTGCCAATTTCCCCCATGGTATCTTAGGAGCAGAAATAGGATTACATTCTCCAGATTCAGTATTTAGGAGTTTTGCATCCATATTTAATGCAAATAATGCTTCTGATATTGTAGATAAAGCAGAAGTCTCATGATTGATTTTTAAGGTGCGCTGTATTAAGTTAAATTCAAGATCAAAAATACCTGATATTGTCGCGAGCTTACTTCTGATTAAATTCTCTTCTACCGGGCAATCCATACCATTGACTGAAAATACCGTTGTTACACCTTTATTATTAGATATTGGCTCCGGTGTCATATCGATTGATTTTAATGCAGTAATAATGGGTTCGGTAGATGTTAGCTCGTGATCAACGGTGAGAATACGTTGCATTAAATTAAACTCAAGATGAATAATTCCTTCAATGCTCAAAAGTTTTTTTCGAATAAGCGCTTCTTCCATTGGGCAATCCATTTTCATGATGCGATAAACAGCGCGAGTATCTGAAGCATCATTAATAGGGGATATATCTGATAAGGGAGAGATTACATGTTCATGCCCGCAACATCCTCCACTGGAGTGAGCACTATCCGAATCATCTTCCCCATCATCTTCCGTACCTGTACAAGAAGTATGATGATGTTCGTTTGATACTTTATTTTGAGTATCGGAATGAGTATCAGAACTCGAACAACATGTTTTTTCTTGTTTATTTTTAATGGTATGTTCACATGAATGATTTAACTCATGTTTTGATTTGCAAGAACAAGTTGTAGAAGTAGAGCCCATTGTTCGTCTCCTATAATAATTATATACATTTGGGTATTGTTATTAGAATTTAACAATGGCTTTATCATTAACCTTAACCTTACGTTAGAGTCAATAGTTATTTTAATTTTTTCTATGATATCGATCTTTTTATAAATACAAGCTTATTTGACAATGTAAATCATGATTGATACATCATTTTTATGATGGTCAGTTATAATATATTCTAGGCAAAATTCTTTAAATGTAATTTTCCATTTGCCATTTCGCACCTGTAAAAATTGATGTTTACCATCACTGCCAAATTCATAATAAGCATTCCCATAGGGCAAACTTAAAATCATAGAATTGTCTGATTTTTGTCTATGGTACTTAATTTTGTTCTTGGATAGACTAAATACCAATCCCCAATCATCAAGTAATCGCCCTTATGCGTACTTAAAAGTTTGATCATTAATTCTTACAATAACAATTTTTCCGTCTGTTAACAGGCAACTAAATTCATTAGCAAAACTGGAATAACTTAATCCAGTTAGCATCATTGTTAGAAGAATTTGTTCATAAACTGTCTGTTATAAAATTAATACTTTAAAATTCAGTTTTGAATGAATTAATTAGAAGTATGTGACCAAAGGGTTCGAAAACTCGTAAAATAAGACTAAACAAAACAGACCAGGCACAAATAAAATTTAACGTTCAAAATATATACAAATTAGCGCTGTTGGATATTCTGGGGAAAAAGTAGCAGCTAAAACAAGTTGATTACTCTCAACTCCAAAACTGGCAATTGGGTTTTCCATATCTCTTATAACAATTGCAACTGGACTTTCTAGATCTTCATTTAATTTTCTATAATGATATACCTTAACTGGTAAATTTTCTTGGACTTTTCGATAATCAACTTTAAATAACAGTTGAAGTTCATCTATTTCCTTTTTAGAATTGAGAGCAACTAAATTGCTTTGGATATTTCCAAATACAATCGGTTGTTTTAATGTGATTAAATTTCTTCCCTGAATTCTTTCCTGTTTAAGTATGAATGGTTTTAATAATTTTGCTTGTTCAGCACGACTGTTGACACCTTTGCATAAAAAAGAATCTCTTAAAGCTTCAAGATTAGTTGTACTTAATGCGATCGATGAATAACTTAATACTAGTAAAGCAACTAACCAATTAAATAATTTGCCTATTTTAACCATTATACTCTCCCTAGATACCATCATTTATAAACGATGAAATTTCAGATTCTGATTTCAAAAGTGTTTCTTCATTTAAGGAACACTTATAAAGTGTAGCTCTATTCAATACCATTTTTTTAACTTTTAAGCTTAAGTTCTCTTTTGTAATTTCAAATTCAATATAAATACTTCTTCCTTGGTTCCAAGCATTCAGCATATACTTGAATATCGCCAATGTATTTTTTTGGAATTAAATTCTGCCGATATGGAACTGAACAACAACCATTCTAATCTTAAATTATTCATTGCTCGAATGGTAATATTTCTTGGCTCGGTTTTCCACCATAATTTGATGTTTCCAATATTTCTTTATCCTTTTCTTGAATTAAACTTAAACTTTAGGAAAGCTATTTATCTGAATTTAGAAAATCAACTACAGAAGAAATAAATAAACTTCGTCCATATTTATCACGATCCAAATGTACAAAATGAGTGCCATTAGGTATTTCTAATAATCGTGCTTGTTTAGCTTCTTTAACTAAAGCTAATGCATCCTCTTTACGGCTCCAAAAATCATTTTGTGAAAAAATAACCAATATTGGCATCTTTAAATGTTTAGCTTGCCATTGTTTTTTGCCAATCGCTAACTCAAAACTATCTGCCATGGCCCCAGTTGGTGATCGAAATTGTGGTGGAAAATGAGAAAAGGATTCAGGATCAGAATTGATAGCTTCTTCGGCATAAGCTTTGGCAACTAAAGGATCTCGCCATAAATCCTTTTCATCCAAAGGAATACTTGAATCCCAAGCAGCAAATAAGCTCTCTTTAGTATTAAATTGATAACCACCAATATCATGATTAAATTCTTCAGGATGTTGTTTATCTTCAAAAACCGATCCTCTGCCTAGCAATTTATGTTCGGTTATAGCGCCATATAATGAATTGTAAATAATCAATTTTTTTACGGTATCATGATGTTGTTCGGCATATGCTGCGGCCCAATGTCCACCAGTGGCCCATCCTAACAAATTTATTTTTTGGGATTTAGTCCATTTTAAAATTTGATTTACTGCACAACTTATATCGTCAATGGCCATAGATGTTCTAACTAATGGTTTAGATTCATTAGGCGCGTTAAACATTTCTTTAGGACGAGTTGATTTACCGTATCCTCGTAAATCGATAATGTATACATCGAATCCCGCCTCAGCTAAATCTTCGGCTAATGAACCTCCTTTAACTGGCAAATCAAAAGAACCTATACCAGCTACTCTAGCGCCATGAATCAACAATAAAGGTTCTTGTTTTGAATGTTGGTTGTTATCTGTTAATTTAATCTGTCTAATAAAGATATTTTCATCTAAATGACAAGAATTAACATAATAGTCTTTTTTTTCAATCATATTAGCGCTACCTGTATAGGATAGAGTAAAAAGTAAAATTATCATAAATATTTTACTTGTTTTGATTACATTGGGTATAAATTTCATTAATATAAATATGATCATGTGATATAATATTATAATATTAAAAATGGTAAAGAAGTAGATTTGGGGAATAAAAACCAAAGTTAGGGCATAGAAAACTACAGAACAACGCTGGAAAATTTATAATATAAATAAATACACACGAATCGTTATGTGCTCGGTATGATTAGATGGCAAAAATAATTATTTAATTTATTTTATTTAGAATGAGATTTATTATTTGTCGGGAGCTGATTAAATGCCCATTCTTTATCGGTACATACTCTGGCTAAAACCAGTCCTATGGGTAATGCTAATACAATTAACATGGCTTGAGCCCCCCAGTTAATGGCATTGATAATGTTATTTTGCTGTAAAAAATACATGGCACGAAACATGTAAATCCCCGGTACCATAATACATACTGCTGGTACAGAAAGAGCGATGCGCGGACAGTGGGTGTGGTTGCTGAAGTAGAATGCACTGATGCCAACTAAGAAAGCTGCAATCAGGGCTGTTGCCTGGATGGGGATATTAGTAAAATCAATCATTTCCAGACGAATGGTATTGGCGACCATACCAATAAAAGCGGCACATAGCGCAGTTTTTAAAGGGCTGTTAAATAATAATGAGAAGCCTAAAACACCAAAAAAGCTGGCTATGAGTCTAAATATAAAAGTGTATATAGGAAAAATTTCTGGGGTTAGCATCGGTGCTGGGGTGATATGCATGCCAGCAGCTACCACCCAGGCGGCAAAAGTGGCACAGAAAATAACGGTGATAGCATAAATGACTCGCTGGATACCAGATGAAAAATCCAGTTTGGCCATATCCAAAATACCGGTAATAAGAGGAAAGCCAGGAATCAAAAACAACATTGAAGCAATATAGCCAGCCGCATGTTCAATATTGATTTGCAGAAAATAGTGACAGATATTGATAAAGAGTAGATATAAACAGGATGCCCCTGCTGCGGCCAGCATGGTCACTACAAATTGATTAAGATTGCGCTTTAACAACTGCGAACGAATGGTCTGTCCTAACCCCGAAGCAATGAAAACACCAAGCATTTCTATTAATCCTCCTCCGATCAGGAATGTGAATGAGGTACAGGCAATCGCAGCAAACAAGGCAGTTTGATGCAGGCTGTATAGAGGAGGTTGTTTTTCGATCTGATAAAGTGCATGATCAAGATAACGAATTAGCTCGCTATCCTGCATTTTATGGTGTTTTTGCTGTAAAGTGATGAGCAGTGTTTCTATTTGCTGAATCTTACTGGTGTTAATACCCACACTCTGTATGGTGATTACTTCTGTTTTGAATTGCCGCCCAATTCGACAGGTAGCATTAATTTCAGTTAATGTAACATGAGTTTGATTTTCAATACCTAGCATGGTTGCTACATGGCGCATAGATTGTTTTATTCGGTAGCTGCCGGTACCTGCTGCCAAGCAAATTTTGCCTACTCTTAGAACTAAATCAGATTTGATGACTAGTTGCAGCTCATCGGATAAAGCGATGTTTTCATAATTGAATAATTAGAAAATATTTCTTTCTAAGGATTATACATCCTTGATTAAATAATTTATCCAATAATAAGTGAATTTGTTAGCTCAATTTAGTAAAGAGTTTTAGTAAATTGCTTTTACCAGCAAAGTTAATATTACTAAACATTAATATCGTGGATAATTTATAAAGCTCGTTCTTACTTTACATTGAGTTGTTTAAATGTGAATAAGCATAAATTGATCTTAGGATATAAGATGTGAACGCATAGATTGAATAAATGACCCAACCACTGTGCTGGATATTGCTAACTGATCTAATATTTGCGAAAGTCAGCGATCTTTTCGTTATATATCCCATTGCACAAACAACAATAATAAAAACAAAGCATTGGCATATCATGTGCTATTAGATTAGTTTTCTGGCGTAAAAGTTTATATTTAGCATACGCTCGTATTTGCAAGTGTTCAGATATTAATGTTGAATCTAACAGTATTTAGCTACTATTCAAAATTAAGCAAGAGTTTTTTATTACTAAATTATTTTGGCGAATTCTTCAATTGGCTTAAATATGGATAAAGGTAGAAATTTAAATTCTATCTCTTATATTGAAAACAATATTGCATCTCGTCTGACATTGGTAAATCCATATGCCGATAAACTATTAATGTTATATACATAAAGGGCTCAATTAATATCAAAGCAAATGGTATTGAAATACGGCTATTGTTTATTTACTATTTTAGCGAAATGGATAATCTTTAAATATAAATCTATTCTATGTGCAAACAATTATTTTTCTACATTGGTGTCATGATAACTAATTGATTAAAATTAGATACTTATTTTTACTAAAAATTAAAATTAGTAATTTATTAATTTTTAGTAATTATTTAAAAAAAGCTGCTTAGTAAAAACTTACTAAGCAGCTTTTTTAGTGATATTTATAGCATTGTTTTATTGGTTAACTGCTACAGTTAGTTCACGCGTTTCATGGAAGCGAATATCTGGCCAGCGTTCTTCCGTAAGAGAAAGATTGACTCGGTTGGGTGCTAGATATGTCAGATTTCCGCCTGCATCTGTTGCCAGGTTGAGGGTGTTTGCTTTTTCAAATTCAGCCATTTTTTTCGAATCAGTACAGGATATCCAGCGTGCAGACCAGATGCTAGCTGGTTCAAAAACGGCATCAACGCCATACTCATTCGCTAAACGAGCGGTTACTACTTCAAATTGCAGTACACCTACTGCCCCTAAAATCAAATCTCCACCATTATGAGGACGAAAAACCTGTACTGCACCTTCTTCACCAAGCTGCTGCAAACCTTTTTGTAGTTGTTTCATTTTCAGAGGGTTTTTAATACGCACCGCCCGAAACAATTCTGGCGCAAAAAAAGGAATACCAGTAAAGGTTAGTTGTTCACCTTCAGTGAAACTATCGCCAATCTGAATATTGCCATGATTCGGGATACCAATAATATCACCGGCAAAAGCTTCCTCAATCAGTTCACGGGTATGTGACATGAAAGTGACGACACTAGAGGCAGCAATATCGCGATTCAATCGCAGATGTTTAATTTTCATACCACGGGTAAATTCACCGGAACATACGCGCAGAAAGGCAATGCGGTCACGGTGTTTGGCATCCATGTTAGCCTGTATCTTGAAAACAAAGCCTGAAAATTTGTTTTCTGTGGGTTCGACAACTCGCTGGAGCGCAGCACGTGGCTGTGGCGCAGGTGCCCATTCGATTAATGCATTGAGTATTTCCTGAATACCGAAGTTATTAATAGCAGAACCAAAAAATACCGGGGTCAGTTCGCCATGCAAAAATGCTTCCAGATCAAATTCATTTGATGCAGCTAAGACTAATTCGATTTCTTCGCGTAACTGCTGAATTTCAATAGGAAATAATTCATCCAAACGTGCATTATCAATGCCTTTAATGACATCAAATTCATGTGGTAATTTTTTTCCACCAGCTTCAAACAGATAAATTTCGTCATTAAGAATGTGATAAACACCTTTAAAATTTTTACCTATACCAATTGGCCAGGTTATTGGTGCACAGCGGATGTTTAGAATATTTTCTACTTCATCCAGTAGTTCTAAAGAATCGCGAACCTCCCGATCATATTTATTCATGAAAGTTACGATAGGAGTATCACGTAAACGACAAACATTGAGAAGCTTAATCGTTTGCGCTTCTACACCTTTGGCTGCATCAATAACCATTAATGCACTATCGACCGCAGTTAACACGCGATAGGTATCTTCAGAAAAGTCTTCATGGCCGGGTGTATCAAGCAAATTAACAACATGCTGACGATAATCAAACTGCATAACTGAAGACGCAACAGAAATACCACGTTGTTTCTCAATTTCCATCCAGTCGGAGGTGGCAAATTTACCGGATTTTTTCCCTTTTACCGTTCCTGCTGATAGGATTGCACCGGAAAACAAAAGTAGTTTTTCGGTAAGTGTGGTTTTCCCGGCATCAGGGTGTGAAATAATCGCAAATGTGCGGCGACGTGCCGCTTCTTGGGCAATTTGGCTCATATTGTAAAGTCATTTAATAACAATAAAACAAGACGGCTCAGGCCGTCTTGAAAATAAGTCGATTGTAGCACAATTTACTATAAAATCTGTCTAATAAACCATTGAAGCATAAATTTTTTGCCTTGCTATTCAATGAAATTATTGGACCCTCAATTATATATCTTACTGATTTTGGCTACCACAAAATAAAAATAATCTTTATAAAAGATGATTTTATGCTTACAAGATTTCCGATTAGCTAATCTTTCTGATAATCACTCTTAATTTTTAAAAAAAGTTTCCGTTATCATTAACGGTGTAGATTCAGTATGTAAATCTTCTATGGCAGCTGAATGTTTAATTACCGCCAGAGCAAGATTGCATTCAGCTGTGGATGCATGATTAATTATTAAGCCAACATCTTCATTATTATGGTTATAGATAATTTCACCATCGTGCAAAGGATGAGTAGTCTGTAGTTTGACTAAACCACGTTTGACCTGACCACGATACTGGGCGCGAGCAATGATTTCCTGCCCAGGGTAGCAACCCTTTTTAAAATGCACAGCACCAAGTTGATGAAGATTAAGCATTTGGGCAACACAAGTTTCGGTAGTAACGGCACTAATCCAAGGCATACCGCTGTTAATGGCATGGATTTGCCAGTTGGTAGCTATTTTTTCATCAAAAACCGGTAATTGCTCTGCTTTAGCGAGTTGTATAACAGAATGATCGACTAATGTAATGTACCAACTATTGTTGTTATGTGTCGTTTGCAGAACATATTGCGGCTCGGGGGCAATTACTTGTAATTGATCTGGTAGAGACACAGCTGCTCCCCACTCAGACATTAGTTCCAGTTTTACTTTGCTACGCAAAACATAGATTTGTAATTTTTTTAGTACTGCAGCACACAGATCTGCTGCAAGGGTTAATAAAATATCATTTTCACGTTTTAAAACCAGTAAAGTGGCTATAACACGCCCTTTGGCAGTATTGTAGGTAGCTAGACAAGCTTGCCCCACAGGCAAATTATTAATGTCATTGGAAAATTGATTATGTAAAAAAGAAGTACGCTCTTCGCCACTAACACGGATAAGCCCAAAAAAAGGCATTGAGGACGATGTATTTTGATTCATAAGTGCTATCCTCTCATTTGCTATTCTCAGATAGTTAGATGAGATTCAATAAAGTAAATGCCCCAACCATATTAATGGATAGGGGCAAAAAAATAAATGATAATAAATTATTTATGATCTGTTTTTGATTTAAGTTGCTGATATATTTCTGGATGTTCTGCTTTTAATAATTCAGCAATTTCCATGTTTGTACGGTTTAATTTGCTTAAATCTAGCTGCTCAACATGAACAAGTCTAACCAGCTCGCGAACAGGTTTCGGAATATTGCGACCAGCCTCATAGCGTGATCCGCCAGATTGGGTAACTCCCACTTGACTCCAGAATTCAATCTGATTCAAACCAAGTTTCTTACGAATTTCGCGTACATTACTAATGGGTTTAAATGCTTTCATAATTTTTATACCTTAAAAACGAGTTTGTCTATGTTTAACTACTATTACTTTATTTGATATGATCATTCATAAACAATCATTTATTTTGGTAAATTTCATCTATAGTCAATACTATAATTTCCATCTACCAATCTGCATAATTATCTATTGAGTTATATCTTATCACAATACTTTTTACATTAGCTTAGAATAAGTATATACAATATATTTACACAATACAGATAATGGCAGTTAAATTGTTAATTTATATAATGAAAGATAAATAAATTAGCCTATTCTGTATAAAATATTAACCTAAATATAATATATTTTAAGTTATACAATATTATGTTTTAATTTAGTAAATTTATGATATTTTAAGGTTTACCTGTAAGCGGGCTAATAGTAAGGATTTCATAACCGGTATCGGTCACCAGAACTTCATGTTCCCATTGCGCTGATAATTTATGATCTTTAGTCACTACAGTCCAGCCATCATTAAGAATGCGTAAATGACGTTTACCTTGGTTAATCATTGGCTCAATGGTAAAAATCATACCGGGTTGTAGCTTCAAACCAGTATGACGGCGACCATAATGCAGTACCTGCGGTTCTTCATGAAAGCCTCGTCCCACTCCATGTCCACAAAATTCCTGAACCACAGAATAGCCAGCATTTTCTGCAACCTGTTGGCAGGCATAACCGATATCGCCCAAAGTAGCACCGGGTTTAACAACTTCTATACCTGCCATCATACTTTGATGAGTTACATTGATTAACCGTCGTGCTTGTGGACTGATTTCACCTACAGCATACATACGGCTGGAATCGCCATGAAAGCCATCTTTAACTATGGTGACATCGATATTAAGGATATCACCGTTTTTTAAAGGTTTATCATCTGGAATACCATGGCAGATGACATGATTAATGGAAGTGCAGCAGGATTTAGGGAAGGGCGGATTGCCATATCCTAATGGTGCAGGATATCCGCCCTGAACGTTGATGTGATAATCATGGATCAGTTTGTCCAGTTCGTTGGTGGTGACACCGGGTTTAACAAATGGTCCGATATAATCCAGCGCTTCTGCTGCCAGACGACCAACAGCACGCATAGCTGCAATTTCTTCAGGTGTTTTAATAATGACTGCCATAAAATATCCTTATGATTGAATCAATTAACGCGACAATTTTCAGGCTTCGACTAAGGCGAGCAGATCCTGACTTATAGCATTAGAGCGCATCAGACTTTCGCCAATTAAAAAAGTATTAATATGGTGTTGTTGCATCAGGCGAATGTCATTTTTATTAAAAATACCACTTTCCGTGACAACAGTTTTACCTTGTAGTGCAGGAAGTAGTTTTAATGTCTGATTTAAGTCGACTGCAAAGGTACGCAAGTCGCGATTATTTACACCCCATAAAGGGGTGGTCATTTGCTGACATTTTTCCAGTTCTTCTTCATTATGAATTTCCAGTAAAACCGTCATACCCAGTTCATGAGCTAGACTTTCAAATTCGAGCAATTGCGACTGGCTAAGTGCTGCTGCAATCAATAAAATGGCATCAGCATTTTGAGCGCGAGACTGGTAGACCTGATAAGCATCAACAATAAAATCCTTGCGTAAAACCGGTAACGAGCAGGCATTACGAGCTTCGTTAAGATAAACAAAACTACCTTGAAAATATTGTTCATCGGTCAAAACAGATAAGCATGCTGCTTTCCCCTGTTCATAAGCCTGCGCAATCAAAGCAGGATAAAAATCGGCACGGATAAGCCCCTTAGATGGACTGGCCTTTTTAATTTCTGCAATGATCGCCGCCTGTCCAGAACGATGCCGCCTGTGAATAGCATCAAGAAAATTTCGAGTTGGTGCTTGATTTTCAGCTTGAGTACGTATTTCAGCTAGAGAAATGGCCAATTTAGCCGCTTCCACTTCTGTTTTTTTAGTGGTTAAAATTTTATGCAGAATGTCACTCATGTATTTGTCCCGAATGTGGCTTGAATACTTACTAAATAGTAGGAGGAATTTTGTTCGCTAACTATAAAAAGAAATTATTGTTTAAAAATTTTAACGATATTTATTAAGAACAAGATTCTTCACTGATTTCAACTTTCAGTAGCTGAAATATTGCTCGAAAAGCTTTGGGTGGTTTATTTTCAGCCTGTTCTTTTCGAGCATTACGAATAAGGGTTCTCAGGCTATTAATATCAATATGAGGATATTGCGTAATTAATTCAGTCAGTGCATGATCATTCGCTATTAACGTTAAGCGCAAATTTTCGAGACGTTGCAAATAAGCATTATGTGCATTATTTTCGCCTTTAAGGCGAGCAAGATAACGACTGATTGGCGCGGTATCAATTTCACGCATTAACCTGCCAATATATTGTGCTTGACGTTTAAGTGCACTATTGGAAGTTATTTTCTGATAAGTTAAAACAGCCTCGAACAAATCTTCTGGTAAATCCATTTTTTTCAGAGTATCAGATGAAAGCCGGGTCAGTTCCATACCCAGAGCCTGCAAATCATTCATTTGCTTTTTCATCTGAGTTTTACTGACCCATTCTTCTGTCATGTCTGATTGGCTGTCAGTATTGTATTTCATAGATAATGTTTCTCAAAATGTTCATTCAGATTAAGCTATTTTAGCAAATATTTTTGTAATGTATTTATTTTCCTGATGTTTAGTATGGTGTTGTTTTTATACATTGAATAGAAATTAATCAATTTGTTAATAAATTAAATAACACAAAAAGAGGCTATTGCTTTAGTAAGCTACCTGATTTATATCTAAATTCTATTCAAAATACGTATCATGATTTCTTAAAAAATTGAATTGATTGATGGCTTATGTTGTCATTATTTAGTTTTATAGGCAGATTTTACCTTTATAGATTGGGGCTCACTTCAACAAATATTTTATTGGTTAATTAGGGATTTGTCATAGTTCTGAATTGCGAAAATTTTTCAGCTAACAGATTCATTAATGAGCTGATGGATTATTTTGTCCTTTCAATAGGCACTGCTAGTTTATATACAGCATGCTAAAATACGCTCTCAATTGCGAAAGAGAAAAATATGTTTCACCACAATGCTGAACAGTTACAAAATTTAGGCCGTCAGGCTTTGGAACAAGCGAAAAAACAGGGTGCTACAGCGGCCGAAATTGATATCAGTGAATCAGTTGGTCAAAACGTACAGGTTCGACAGCAAGAAGTTGAGCATATTGAATATCAACAGGATAAATCACTGGATATTACAGTTTATTTAGGACAGGCTAAAGGTCGCGCCAGTACTGCCGATTTCAGTGATCAGGCAATAAATGATGTTGTTGCTGCTGCCTTAAATATTGCGCGTTTTACGGCCCAAGATGATTGTGCCGGATTGGCGGATCCTGCTTTACTGGCGACTGAATTCGGCGATATTGAGGCATTCTTCCCGTGGGTATTAAGTACTGATGAAGCCATTGCAATTGGTAAACGTACTGAAAATGCGGCTCTAAAAACGGATAAGCAGATAAGCAATTCTGAAGGTGCTGGAGTACAGAATGATCATTATCAATATATTTATACTAATAGCAATGATTTCTGCGCTTATCAAAAAGGCAGTAGACATAGTATTTCCTGTAGCGTGGTAGCTGAAGATGCAAAAGGGATGCAACGCGATTACTGGTATGCTTTGGCACGTGATCCATTAGATTTGGAGAAACCAGAAGAAATTGGTAGCTTAGCAGCTACGCGTGCAGTACGGCGATTATCAGGAAGAACTCTGGCTACTGGTAAATATCCGGTGATTTTTGATCGTACTGTAGCCGGTAGTCTAATCAGTCATTTAGTTGGAGCCTTAAGCGGGGGATCTTTGTACCGTCAGACCAGTTTTTTAGTAGACAGCATGGGCAAGCAAATTCTAGCACCCTGGGTGACATTAACTGAAAATCCACATGTAAAAAAAGCTTTAGCCAGTACGTATTTTGATGCAGAGGGTGTAGCAACCCATCCGCGTACTGTTATTGAGTCAGGTCATGTTTGTGGCTATTTTTTAAGTAGTTACAGTGCTCGCAAACTGGGTATGCAAACAACTGCGAACGCCGGAGGTGTACATAATTTATTTCTCAATTATACTCATGCAACTCAAGCAGAGTTATTACAAGCCATGGGGAATGGGTTATTGATAACCGAGCTACTGGGACAAGGTGTCAATACTATTACCGGAGATTATTCGCGTGGTGCGGCGGGTTTTTGGGTTGAGAATGGTGTGATTAGCTATCCAGTGGAAGGAATTACAATTGCCTCGCGTTTACAGGATATGTATGCGGGGATGATGGGTGCAGCAGATGATGCATTAAAATACAGCACTCATAAAATAGGCTCTGTCTGGATTGATAATATGACTGTCGCAGGGCAGTAAGTTAATTTGCTTAGTGGTGATTGAAGATATTATTTATACAAGTATAGAATTTAACTAATTTTGTTATATGTCCGTTGGAAAGTTAAACTAGCTTTAACAAAGATGATGATGACCAAAACCAGAAGAAATTTTGGTCATGTCGTCATAAATACAAACTGTATTATTATATTGCCTTAGCAACCGCTAATTTAAAAATAAATTGTTGTTATTAATCAAAAGTAGGATGGCAAATTATTTTCATCAGGGTTGCTTTATTGGATGATTTACTATTTGTTTTATAAACAATCGACTCATTTATCTGTCTTCTGTGTCCATAAGATTTAGACATTGAAGTCAGTGCAGTCAAAATATTTTGAAATATTGGATAAGGTTTGGAGAAATGAATTTTCGTAAAGTTTTATGGTCTGTTTTTATTTTGTCATTACTGAGCGTAGGTGGTGCGCTCTTTGCTCAGTATGTACTTGGCAAAAACCCCTGTGTGCTCTGCATTACCCAGAGAGTAGCCGTTATTTTTACAGCGATAGTGGCTTTAATATGCATATTATTACCTTATCACTCCAAAATTTGGCGACTGATTAGTGCAATTTTAGTCAGTCTGGTGCCTTTAGGTGGACTGGGTGTTGCTCTTTACCAAATCTATATTCAACATCTTCCTCTTATGGATCAGCCTTCCTGTGGAGCACCGTGGACATTCCGTTTAAGGAATGCACCATTATTTGACTGGTATGAACCAATTATCCGTGGTACTGGCAATTGTGGTGAAGTGCAGACAATAATGTATGTATCTATACCTGTCTGGAGTGCACTGTTTTTTACAACAGTATTAATTTGGGTATGGTATTGGCTGATTCGCAACAATCGTTAGCATTATTTATAGTTATCTAGTATAGCTAATGGTGAACTTATAATCGAACTCAATATAATGAACATCAAATTTCCCCGTAAAGCCACAACATTACTGGCAGTGTGTTTACTGATAATATCCGCTTTATCGGGCTGTGATGAACAAAGCTCATTTAAGCGAAATAATAATACGGTTATTAACGATGAGCAGCCAATATGGAATAATGCGGCAAATATAAGTCGCCTCATTCCTGCTAGAGTAAAAGACCGCCTTATATGGGCACAAGATATAAACCGCATTATGGATGATCTCAAAATTGTTAAAAACAAAGAAAACATTTGTAGTGTGATTGCGGTAATTGATCAGGAATCCAATTTTGTCGCTAATCCTGCAGTCCCAGGATTGGGGAACAAAGCAATTAATGCTTTTCAAAAAGAGGTACCGGAAAAATTTGTGAAACAATTTGGACCTACGCTGGGTCCGGCAATATCAAGATATTTTGCATATGTGCTTGCCAATGAGCCAACTAAAGATAATAGTTTTTTGAAGCAAATCAGTAAAGTCAAAACAGAACAGGAGCTGGATCTGATTTACCGCCAAATCTATACTTATGTTTCTAAACAATTTTATGCCGATGGGTTAGCTAATGCAGCGGCTAAATTAACGGGTAAAGATCTGGGGGAAAGAAACAATCCTATTACTACAATTGGATCAATGCAGGTTTCAATTAAGTATGCTCTTGATCATCAATCTGATAATGTTTCAGTAAATGAATTACGTGATTATCTGTATACCCGTGAAGGTGGTTTATATTACGGAATTCATCGTTTGCTGAAATATCCTGCTGCTTATAAACAAGCTCAGTATCGTTTTGCAGATTATAATTCTGGTATTTATTCCAGTCGCAATGCTGCATTCCAGCAGGATATTAATAAACTCCTAAATATGAAAATGGCTTTAGATGGTGATTTATTGCTGTATGACAAAGACGGCAAAGCTCAACATAAAGTAAGTCAGACCGAAACAGCTATTAATCAATTATTTGCTAGGCACGGAGTGAATATTAAGCCGACAACAGTTCGTGCGGATTTACTTAAGGAAAAACAACCAGAATTTGAGCAAACTACTACTTATCAGCAAATATTGGCTTTATATAAGCAAAAGTTCGGCCAAATAGCTCCCTATGCCATTATGCCACAGGTTGTCATTTCCGGACCTAAACTGAGCAAAGATTACAATACTAACTGGTATGCCAATAATGTAAATCGTCGCTATCAAATTTGTATGCGTAGCGGTACCGGTACGCGACGTCGTTAACAAATATATTTAAGCTATGTCAATCCTGTGCGAATACCTCTGTTTTAGGAGGATTGACGTGCTTCCAAAGCCTCCCAGCGTTCTAATTTTTGCAGTAAAATTTCTTCAATCTCACTAATACGTGTTTGCCATGCAGCAGCTTGTTTATAATCATTTTTAAATATCTCCGGATCGGATAATTTTTCAGTTAATTGAATTTGTTCGTTTTCCAGCGCTGCAATTTCCTCTGGAAGAGTGTTTAATTCACGTTGCTCATTGAATGAGAGTTTATTGTTACGGCGATTTTTTGTTTTGTTTTTATCGTTTACAGGATTGTTTTTAACTTCGATTTTTGCCAATGGTTGTAAGGCCTCTTCGCGTTTTTGGGCGTCTATATAATCCTGATAACCACCAATATATTCTTTTAAAACGCCATTACCCTTAAACACAATAGATTGTGTCACCACATTATCCAAAAATGTACGATCATGACTGACTAAAAATACAGTACCTTGATAATCTCGCAGTAATTCTTCCAGTAATTCCTGTGTATCTATATCCAGATCATTAGTTGGTTCATCGAGTACCAAAATATTAGCCGGACGGGTAAACAGCTTAGCCAGTAATAAACGATTTCTTTCACCACCCGATAAAGATTTTACCGGACTGTATGCTCGGGCTGGTGAAAATAGAAATTCTTCCAGATAACCGATAACATGCTTACGTTGCTGACCAATTTCTACATAATCATTGCCCTGACCAATAGTATCAAAGACAGTATCATTATCATTAAGCGAACTGCGAAATTGATCGAAATAAGCTACTTCCTGACGAGATCCCAGCCGAATTTTTCCTGAGGTTGGTTGTAATTCACCCAGAATCAGTTTGAGAAAAGTGGTTTTACCAATACCATTGGGACCTATCAGACCTATTTTGTCACCGCGCTGAATAATGGCGGAAAAGTCCTGCATAATTAATCTTTTCTCGTAAGAAAAACCAGCGTGCTCCAGTTCGGCTATGATTTTACCACTGGCTTCGCCGGAATTTAAATTGAAGTTAATTTGTCCCTGAACTTCACGACGAGCTGCGCGTTCACGGCGTAATTGTTCTAGACGCTTTACCCGGCCTTGATTACGGGTACGGCGAGCTTCAATACCTTTACGTATCCATGCTTCTTCCTGGGCGTGAAATTTATCAAATAGTCGATTATGTTCTGCCTCAACCGCAAGTTCATGTGCTTTTTTCTCACTATAAACGGAAAAACTACCCGGATAGCTGCGCAGTGTACCTCTGTCCAGCTCAATAATGCGAGTGGCTATGTGGTCAAGAAATCGGCGATCATGGGTAACAACGATCAGACTACCGGAGAATCCACTGAGTAGATTCTCCATCCATTCAATCGCATCAATATCAAGATGATTAGTTGGTTCATCAAGTAACAAAATATCTGGTTTCTGTACCCATGCCTGAGCAAGCGCAACCCGTTTTTTTTGTCCGCCACTCAGATTGGCTATTAATTCATTTTCCGGCAGCTTTAATTCACTGATGGTTTGCTGTATCAATGCATCAAATTGCCAGCCGTTGCGATTTTCCAATTCATTTTGCAAGTCATTGAGCCGTTGCAAACTATTTTCGTCGTTAATATGTAAACTTAGTTCATGGTATTCAGCTAAAAGTGTTTGTAATTCACCTAATCCTAGCGCAATAGTATCAAAAACTGTCATCTGCTCTTCAAATTGCGATTCTTGGGGCACATAAACGACTTTCTGGTCATTTTGAATAGTTAGCAAACCATCGTCCAGTTTTTGAACTTTAGCCAGAATTTTCAATAATGTGGATTTACCGGCTCCATTGCGGCCAATAAAACCAATTTTTTCACCGCTATCCAGTTGTAACGATGCATCATCTAAAAGAGGGTGGTGACCTACTGCAAAGCAGGCATTATCCAGAGACAGTATACTCATAACTAATATGTTAATAGGGAATAGGAGAATTTACAGTGTAGTATTGTAACAGTTTACAGCTTCTGAATGCTGAGCTTAACGATTAAAAATTGTGCAATTTTTATCCATATTTACGTGGCCGTTAAAAAAAGAATCGTCTTCGTCACAGTTGTTTTCACTCGTCTGGCACATGATTACCGTACCATGACGGTTTATTTTTAATATACGTGGTTCTTTTTTATTATCCAGTGCCACTGCTTTAATTGAAAATGTATCGCCGGAATGTAATTTTGGATCTCCCATTAGTTTAAAACAAAAATGCTTATTTTGGGAAATATACAACTTTGGCCAGCTGGTTGAATTGAGCTTATAACTCAGGTGTCGCTGATAATGTTGCTCCATGTGCAGACTGTTTTGCATCAATGCCATATGAGCTTGTTGCAGACGGGTATATCTTTGGTAGTAACCGATATAGTGAATAGCTATGACAGCCAAAACACTAACAGCAATTACACTAAAAAGTATTTGAATGAGCGTAAATCCGCTATGAATATTTCGTTGCTTTTTAAGTTTAGACATAGAAATAACATAGTACAAAGTCATTTATTATTGTATTATATAAACGATAATAAGATATGCCAATATTTTTTTTTGCTTAGTAAATTATTCAGTTTATGAAAATTATGTTTTCATAAGCTCATTACTAATACAAAATTTTTTCATACTCACTCGGAGAATCCATTTTTAAAAAATTTAATATTATTCGAATATTTAAGTAATATTTTAAGTATTTTTTAGGCCATAAAATTTAAAACAACTATGATAAATCAATTCAATTAATCAATAATATAAAGGTAATTAACGCTTAAATGACTCTGATAATTTATTAACTACAATTTTTTTCGACAAACTATATAAAATAATTAAAGCGAAAATATAGGGAAACAACTAACAAATTAATTCATTTTAAGTTAGCTTGATAATACGAGTTGATTAAATAATATATTATATATTTGAATTTATTGATTAAAATGTAAAGGGACTTGAGGAATTAATTCGTAATAGTTTTCATTATTTAATTTAGAACATGGTTTTATTCAGCTATTAATAACAAGAACGTCTTGTAATCCTGTTAATCAAAATGGAGCAGATTTAAACAATCTGATTTTAGACTATTGGAAAATATTTAATTGAAGAAAATGCTGGGTGTTAATTTCATTAATGAATATTAGCAAAAGGTGATAAAAGAGCAAATGATTTTCTAATTCATTTGCTCTATGTTAAATTTAAACAACCTTGCCTTTGATACACTTAACTGGCAAACAGGTATAGTAGCAAAAAATTTTAACGTTTATGCAGACTTTCCATGCGAATCATAGTGACCGGAGACATGACACGAGCTAGAGCCTGAATACGGCGGATAGATTGCTTGATAAAACGTTCCTGTGTGGAATGAGTCAAAATAACAATTTCGGTAGAGGTCTGCTCAATTACCCCTTTTTGAATTAGCGCTTCAATAGAAATATTTTCTGCTGCCAGAATATTAGCAATTTCGCCCAGTACACCTGGTTCATCCTGTACCGATACACGTAAATAATAACTACTGATTATTTCATCCATAGGCAGTATGGAAATATCTTCCAGTGAATCTGACTGGAAAGCAAGGTAGGGAACACGATAACTTGCTTCGGCATTCTGTAATCTAGTGACATCCATTATATCAGCTACGACGGCACTGGCGGTAGGATCAGCACCAGCACCAGCACCATAATACACGGTTTGACCAATCATATCAGCCTGAACAGAAACAGCATTCATCACACCTTCAACTTTGGCCAAAAGTCTGCTTTCCGGTAATAGGGTCGGATGGACACGCAACTCAATACCTTTCGGTGTTTTGCGGGTAATGCCCAGTAGTTTAATCCGGTAGCCTAATTCTTCTGCATAGGCAATATCGATACTTTTAAGCTGACTGATACCTTCCAGATAGCAATGCTGAAAATTAATCGGTGTACCGAATGCCAATGCCGAAATAATGCTTAGTTTATGCCCAGCATCCTGACCTTCAATATCAAATGTCGGATCAGCCTCAGCATAACCGAGCGCCTGAGCCTGTTCCAATACCTCTTTAAATGTGCTGCCTTTAGCACGCATTTCGCTAAGAATAAAATTACTGGTGCCGTTAATAATACCTGCAATAGATTCAATATGATTAGCAGCAAGTCCTTCCCGTAATGCTTTAATGATGGGAATGCCACCGGCAACTGCAGCTTCAAACATCACCATAACATTATGTTTTGCAGCCAACTGAAAAATTTCATTGCCATATTCTGCTAATAGTTTCTTATTGGCAGTAACAATATGCTTACCATTTTTTATTGCCTGAATAATGGCATCTTTAGCAATAGTGGTTCCACCAATCAGTTCCACGACAACATCAACATCTTCAGCATTAACAACATCAAACACATTATTAGTGATTTTTATACTATTACCACAGATCTGACGCGCCCGATCGAGATTTCGGTTAGCTGCATGTGTAATAATGAGATCACGCCCAAGACGACGAGTAATTTCACTGCTGTTATTTTGTAATAACTTTATTGTTCCGCCACCCACTGTGCCCACACCGAGCAAACCAATACGAAGAGGCTGCATACTCACTCCTTGATTCAGACAATCTTAATTTGTATATTAGTGTCAATTTTCTAGCTAAGCTGCCAATGCTAACGGAAATATTATTTTTTGACTACTATTAGTTTTAGAGAATTTATTGTCTGGAAAAAATACTTATGCAAATTAATGAAACTCGTAATATACAGGGAGTATGGATAGATGATGTAGGAGTGGAAGGTATCTGTATCAATGGCCATTGCTATCAACAGCCTATCTGTATTACTAATTGTGCAGTGCAGCCAATAATTAAAAGTTCAATAAATGATTTAAGTAGTGAAGATTTTTGTGAGGCTATCTCTTATCATCCTGAAATTATTTTGATCGGTTCTGGTAGCAGAACCAGATTTATTGATCCACGATTAAATGTAGAATTAGTGCAACATGGTATAGGGATTGAGTGCATGAGTACAGACGCAGCCTGTCGTACGTTTTCCGTACTTCTGGGAGAAGGGCGAAATGTTTGGGCATGGTTGTGGCCATTATCAGACTAAGACTAGGTCTGTGTTGGCAATAATAATGCTGTTTTTGAGAAATCAGCCATTAATTGGAGGAATCGTTATTAATCAACATGCAGATACGCAGATGCATAAAAAGAATTATTTAAGATTTATCCTTTTTAATTACCCTTAAAATATTAGCACAGATGCGAAGTAAAAAAATCGAACCATTTGTTTCTATATTTAATTGGTGTCAAGTTATCTAACGCCTCATGTGACTTTTCAGTGTTATAAATTTTTAAACATGCTTTTGTATATGAAATAACCTTGAATTTCTAAAATTTCTATTTCATTTTTCATTATCTTTTCTCACTCTGGAATTGATCCGATTTTTAATATTACGATGTTTTGCTTAGTGATTTTTATAGTTAGGATATGTTTCAGTTCAATTTGTTGTAGTTTGAATTATGAATAAAAGTTAATCGTTATATCGATGTCATTGATCAAGCTTGTGGTGGTCGTGTTGTTTATATCAATTAATCATCCTACTACAAAAGCAGCAAATACAAAAACAGCTGCTTAAGATTGGTAAAAAGCAGCTGTTCCATGATTTAGTTTAATAATTTAGTGTTATTTACCTGATGCGGTCAAATTAGACTGGCTTTTCACGATACTCATACCAGCGCTAACCAAGCTACCAATATCAGCTACATTTGCAGGCATAATCAAAGTATTGTTGGTTTTAGCCAATTTGGCGAATGCTTCAACATATTGCTCGGCAACTTTCAAATTCACTGCCTCATTGCCACCGGGTTCATTAATTGCTGCAGCTACCAAACGGATTGCATCGGCAGACGCCTGCGCTACCAGACGTAAAGCTTCAGCTTCACCTTCAGCACGATTAATTTGTGCTACTTTAGCACCCTGTGATTCATTGATGGCAGCTTGTGCTTCACCTTGTGATTTCTGAATTTCTGCTTCGCGCTGACCAGAGGCCAAGTTGATTTGTTCTTGTTTAACACCTTCTGACTGAGCAATACGCGCACGTTTTTCACGTTCAGCAGTAATTTGTGCCTGCATTGAACGCAAAATTTCCTGTGGTGGTACCAAGTCTTTAATTTCGTAACGTAATACTTTAACCCCCCAAGATACAGCTGCTTCATCCAATGCATTAACTACGGTGATATTAATATCATCGCGTTCTTCAAAAGTTTTGTCCAATTCCATGCGCCCGATAACTGAGCGTAATGTTGTTTGTGCTAACTGCGTAATAGCTACGATAAAGTTACTGGTACCATAGGATGCTAGTTTGGGATCGGTTACTTGAAAATAAATAATGCCATCTACAGTTAACTGAGTATTATCTCGCGTAATACATACCTGACTCGGTACATCTAATGGAATTTCTTTTAAAGTATGTTTATATGCTACTTTATCAAAAACCGGAATAATAAAATTTAAACCCGCTGTCAAAGTAGCATGATATTTACCAAATCGTTCTACAATATATACTTCTTGTTGTGGTACAACTTTCAGTGCCATTGAGATGAATGCACTGATAGCAATCAATATAGTTAAAATAATTGTAAAACTCATAAATTGTTCCCTTTTTCAAAATTAGCTGCAGATGTTAAGTTGAGTACATTACCATTATGACCGATTATCAGAGCGGTATCACCTGATTTCAGGGTTATGGGGTCGGCAAAGGTTCCTTGCCAGATAGTGCCACGATATCTTACTTGCCATAAATTTTCATTAAGCTGGTCGATAAGTATTACTGTCTGACCATAATCAGTATCATCAGTGGGATTAGATAAATTTCGGCGAGGATGCTTGCGCTGCCAGAGCCGTACAATAACAATACCAACTACTGAAAAGGCGGTAGCGATTATCATATTTGTGATGGTTGAGGTATTAAACAACCACTCTGATAAACCACTACTTAACATGGCTGCACTAATCACTAATAAATAAAAAGTACCGGTGAACAATTCCAGTAAAAAAAGTAACAAAGCACTTATGCACCAAACCATATTATTTTCCTTATTTACTGTTATAGAATATTTTAATTTACTTCTTATCTGCTAGAGTTCGCTGGCGGCGCGTTTCACTAAGGACTATTCCGGCACTAACTGATACGTTCATACTTTCTACCGTACCGAACATAGGTATGGAAACTAAGATATCACATAATTCACGGGTCAGCCGTCGCATGCCACAACCTTCAGCCCCCATAATCCATGCCACTGCTGGTGGAGTAGAGAAATGATATAAATCAGTACTGGTGTTCATATCAGTACCTACAATCCATATTCCGCGATCTTTCAATTCTCTGATAGTACGGGCTAGATTGGTAACCGTGATATAAGGTACCGTTTCAGCAGCACCACAGGCAACTTTACTGACCGTGGCATTCAAACCGGCACTTTTATCTTTAGGGGCAATGACTGCGTGTACACCCATAGCATCAGCAACACGCAAACAGGCACCCAAATTATGTGGATCGGTTATTCCATCTAATATTAATAAAAATGGTGGCTCAGTTAAGTTTTCTAATACGTCATCCAAATCGACATGATTTTTGGAAGCATCAATAAATCCCACTACCCCTTGATGACGACCATGTTTACTTAAACTGTCTAACCGTGCTGAATCAGCAAAAATAATCCGAATGTTTTCTTTCTGTGCTTTATCAAGTACGTTACGCATTCTGGCGTCTTGTTTACCTTCTAGAACATATAATTCAATAATGCTGAAAGGATTTTGCCACAGGCGAGCATTGACTGCATGAAAACCGATAATGAGATGCTGGTTTGACATTGGTATTAAAATTTAAAACAGAAAGCTAAATTATAACTTATCAGTAAACAAATAAAATAATTAACTACACTAAATGAATTGTTTTATTTAATATAAATTAAAAACTGTAAATTGTCTATATCGCAATTTCTGCATTTATTCCGCAATTGTCTACCTTATCATCTAGACCACTAACTAGGCCTTGCTCATATGGTGGGATCTTTGAACTAAGTCTGAGATATATTCTTTTCATTATATTTACGCTAGCGTGACCAAATAGCTGCTGAGCTGCTTCTGCATCTGATACTAGTGATTTGTCCCTTACTGACATGGCGCAAAGATCTTTAAACTGGGCTTACGCTAATTCTTCAGTATGTTTCGAGTGCCTTTAATAGCTAAGCCTATGCTTTATTATAGAGATATTCTAAGTGAGTTATAGACATTTTGCGCTTATATTTATTTAGAATAAATCTCGTCCATTAGGGGCGCGTCGTAAGATTATTTTTGGTAAATTTTCTGTGAATCTATAACGAAAACATTGCTTGTCTATGACTGGCTTGAGTAACGAAATAATCATAGAGTCATCTGCCAATCTAGGTTGGTAGTAGTAAGCACTGCGACTTAAATTTACAATAGTGTAACTCATTTTGATTGTTACCATATTGTGACAATACCCAACTCTCATCAACTGGCTTTGGCACTATCAATAGCTTTTTTATTATCCTATTGTAATATTTTAAAGTATAGTTATAAATGTATGATATAGTTATGATATGTTGGGTATTGTTGACTTAACAAACTATGTATTAGACAGAATTCATACATAAATTGATTACAATGTAATGTTTGACTAAATATCTTTTTATTAGGAATAAAACTTAAAACAGCTGCGAGATAAATGGATTGTGGAGGGTAAAAAAACCGCATAAAAAACTATTTTATACTAAAATCATAATTGACAAATTTCATTACAAATACATAGAAAAGCCAGGAATTGAGATGAGATGAGATAAGAATAAATATGTGTAATGTTGATCTGATCAAAATATAACCAGCCGTTTGGCTGGTTTTTTGTTAATTTTAGCAATCCAATTGTTCGGGATTAATTCCTAAAGCAGAGGCCAATTTAATTCTTGTTGTTTTACGAGAGGTATCGGAATTTTCTAATAGGGAGTAAGCTGCCTGAGATAATCCAATTTTTTGGGCGCATTCTTCCTGTGTAAGCTGTAAATATTCTCGCCATGCAATAGCTGGTGTTAATCCATCATCAAGAATAAGACTTGCTACCTCGCTAGGAATTGCATTTTGAAGATTTATTCTGGATTTCATTTATCAATCTGATTTAAGGATTAGTTGGTCAATTTTAGCTTCAACGTCAAACCATTGCGCCTCTGCATATTCAGGGACTGCAATTCGAGTAGCAAGAGCTGACTAGTGTATTTCTGGTTCTGTACTATCTTCCAGTATTCCTTCAAAGTGAAGTATGATTTTTTTTTAGTCTTTTCAATAGCTTGTTTGAGAGTATCGCCCTATGAAAAGCAGCTAAACAAAGAAAGTACAGTTACACCGTAACCAGTGTTTCTGTATTTGTTAATAGGAATGTATAGAACCCTGTCACGTTTTTCAATCACTAATTTATACGAAAGTAATATAATGTTGGTTACTAAATTGATTTAATGAGGAATTAATTTTATCAATTTTGGATATATGATTAAGATCTATTAGTCGCTAAACTTCTTGCGGATGTGTAAGTAAACGTCTAGCTGACTCAGCATTAGAAACATTTTGTTCCATTATTCCATTAAATAAAAGCTCTAAACAAGTTTTTCTCCAGTTTAATAAATATCGTTATTTCATTTGTTTATTTAAAATTATTTAATAAATTATGCAGATATATCGATAAAATTTTAACTAAACTGACGCTAATGAAAAATTTTAATGAGTATAATCATTGCACAAACAGATATATAACCTGAAATTTTACATTTATCTTTAATAAGAAAATCAATTTAAGCACGAACACATTGTTACCTAAGGGGATCATGTTTTATTAAATTTGTAACATGATTAATTAACCTTTAACTTATATGGTGAACCTTATGGAATATTATATGATGGTGCTGGTCAAATTTCTGCTTGGTTTTTTAATAGTTATTCTACATTTAAACTTTTCCGGTAAGACACAATTAAATCAAATGTCTCCGGTTGATTTTATCGGTAATTTCGTTCTTGGTGGCATTATTGGCGGTGTTATTTATAATCAAGATATTCCTCTTCATCAATATGTGATTGTATTGTTGATTGGTGTTTGTTTGATTTCATTATTCAACTGGATTTGTAAACATGTCTGGTTTTTTCGTTCATTTGCCATTGGTGAAGCTATTCCAATTATTATGGATGGTGAATTTGTCATGAAGAATATCCTGCATAAAAAGAATAAAATAGATATTCTCAATATTGCCTCTATTTTGCATTCACAAGGTATTACTTCTTTTCAGGAAGTCAGTTTTGCGCAGGTTGAGCCTAGCGGTTCGCTGACAGCAATAACTGAAAAAGGAAAATATCCATCATTGATTTTATTTAAAAATGGTGAATTCAGAGTACCGGATCTGAAAAAAATTGATAAAGACGTAGACTGGTTGAAACAACAATTACATCAGCATAATCTGGCGGAAGATGAAGTTTATTTGATAGAGTACTGGGAAGGTAAATTGAACTATGTTTTACAAACTGGTGAGATGAAAAAAAGCTAATAAATTAATGGCCAATATCATTAAATATGTCGAAAATTTTGTGCCTGAATAAGGTTTATTGGTTTCCTGTTGTTTAGATTGACTTTTTAATTAAGAAAGCTGAATTTATATATAAGTATTGGACATATCAGCATATTAATTACATTTTAAAGTGATGATTGGTAATCTTTTATGAGTAAAAATTTCCGTCTACAAATAATACAACAATAATGGTTTAGCTGCTCAAATGCTCCATCAATGAAATCTGCCATACATCGTTTGTGCTGACAGATTTCATTTTTATATATGTAGATAGCTGCTATTTTATTTAATTAGATAACCAGCTATATTTGATAACTTTGACAATTATTAAATCGATCAACTATTAGGTTTTACAGTAACTTTTATCTATATAAGGTAGATAAATTAAGACTAATGTACCCATTGTGGCACTATGAACTAATTAAATGAATTCTAGATGTTTAGGAAATAGTGTTTTCAACTGTGGTAGTCGTGGATTTACTAAAGCATTTGATAATATATTGAATATAAAAGACAAATAAATCAGAAAAGGGTGGGCATATGGTGATTGTTTAAATTATAATATTATCTAAATTGATTAAATTTGATAGGTAGTAAATGATGCGTTTTATTTTCATTTTTGGTTTACTTTTCGCTAGCTGCGCTGCTTTAGCAAATTATCAACCACAAGATGGCGATATTATTTTCCAATCTTCTCAATCAAACCAAAGTAAAGCCGTTGAGCAGGCTACTAGATCTCCTTATAGCCATATGGGTATTATTTTTACTAAAAATGGCAAACCTTATGTTTTTGAAGCCACAAAAAAAGTGAGTTATACACCATTAGATAATTGGATAAATCGAGGAAAAAACAAAAAATATGTGATCAAACGTTTAAAATATCATACTTTGTCGCAGCAAGAGATTACTAAATTAAAACAAGTGGCTAAAACATTTGCAAACAAACCTTACGATATTTGGTTTGGTTGGGATGATCAATATATTTATTGTTCAGAATTGGTTTGGAAAATTTATGATCGGGCACTTAAGC
>CAMLPN010000028.1 GCA_946481965.1 uncultured Neisseriaceae bacterium
ATATCATAGAGAATTTTCTACTTTCTTGCTGTACTATTTTAGGGGATAGTTACAGGTGGAATTATTTATTTTCACGCCTATTTCTATTGGTGTAATATCTGCCCCTCTAAATTTAAATTTTTTAACCGCTTCACCGATAACCTTGGCTGTTTCTGTTCCTAGTACAATAATTGGCCATTTTTCTTTTTTACCGCCAAAAGCTGTTGATGTAAAAAATATTCCATTTTGTAATACTTTTCCGGTTTCATCATAGAAATCTGGACTTGGTGCTACTTGATATAGATATTGATGGCATTTTTCACAGTACTCTTCTAATTGATAAGCTGAGTATTTAATTATTTGTACCGGCTTCATCAAAAATAAAGTTTTATTCTGATTGACAGGAAGAAAATCGACTTTATAATCTAGCGTTTCAATAAATTCTTTAAATCTTTGCGACACAATACATCGGTCATCATAGGTATAACTTATATCAGCTCTATTCGGTAATTTAAGTTCTTTAGGTAAGTAGTCATCATCAATACAGCAACCACATTGATCACAAAAGACATTATCTGGTGCGTCATCAAAAAAATATGCGTGATTATCTATAGCAGATAAGGTATATCCCACAGTTATTAAATTATTCATTATTTTAAATCCTCATTTTGATCAAAGAAATCTTTCGCCAATTCTTTATATTTAGCTCCCGGTCCCTTATAGAACTCCGCTAAAGCTTGCAATCTTTCTTCTAGAGAAAAATTCTTCCTAATAGTTTTACCACTATTTCCACGCTGTGGCCGCATATAGACATCTTTACCATCAACATTACCAGTTTTTTTCACTAAAAAATCATTCAAATCTTTATGCAGATCTCTGTGAGTTTGTTCATCTAATGTAGTTAATTTTTGTTTTTTGTCCTCTCCCATAAATTTCGGATCAGAATGATGTTTATGACATGCCCAGCCCCATGGATCAATCCACATTAGCGCATTAGGCGCATACTGATAAAGATTGTATCCGCCGGCTAACCCTATCGGATCCGGCTGGGTAAAACAACCTATATCCGGATCGTAGTTATTATGTAATCACAGCTCTCTATCTAAACACCGTGGACTGTAACTATAGCTATTTTGCAAAAAATATCATGCTCATCTGGAATACAATTGGCAAACCAATTAACTTCACGCAATCTAATATAATTATCATTTTATAAATAAAATCAAAATTATTTAGATTATCAGAATAAAAAATCAGCAATGGCTATTTTATTTGGATTTTATTACACATCTTTGGCTACAAAATAGGCAAAGGCATGGTTAGTTAAATAATGCCCATTTTCCCCATTATATTTCTTTGCTGCGTCCGGCCAGGCAAAAAAACGAGTTTCAGGTTTTTCTGCAATATGCCCCGTTTCCCGATTAATCAAATAAACCTTCTTCGCCCCCTTTTTAAATATTTTCCATACCGCTTTTACAAATTTATCGGTTTCGGGTCGTTTTACCAAATCATAAGAAGCAATTAATCGACCATTTCTTAAAGACTCAGTATCATAATCGGCTATTCTGGAACATGAAAAACGGACAAGACCTTTTCCCTCCCAGCCACCTATATAACCTGATCCTGCTGGGTGGGGCATCACATATTCTTCTTTATAACGTTCAATGCTGAAAATACTAGTATTCAGGATACTAAAATGTATATTTTTGGCTGTTTCTATATCTAATACATCAAAAAATGGTACATTTCGATTGGGCCAAATACCTTGTTTAATAAATTTAACCGATTCAATCTGATCTTTTAAAACTTTGGAGAACTCTACTGCATCCACTGCAGTCATGAAGATTTCTAAAGCAGGCAGTTTAATTTTAGCAGTCATATTATTTCACTTTCTAATAAGGGTGATGTTATCTTCTATTAATAGTTCCGGGTTTCATTGTTGATATATCAAGTGATCCCGCAGAAGGTGTACTTCCCTTTGGAACGGTAATCACAATTGCCTTAGGATCTTGCTTAGTAATGCGTTCCGCATTATTCCACTCTCTTTGCGACATACCGTATTTACCTCCTTTATCTACTGTTTGTACATGAACTGTTTGTCCCCCAGAAGTTTCGAAAGTCATATCTGTATAGGATCCTCCTTTTCGCCCTCCATCACGTGGTTTTAAATAACGTTCTGGTATTTCTTCACCAGTTAACGCACGACGACCACCATCAGTATGGTTTGCATTAGGATTATCCTTTGTAAACTTATTCCTAACTTCATCCATATGGTCTTTAGTCGCCTTATTACCTCGACGACATAAGCCCCATGGATCAATCCACGTCAATCCATTAGGCGCATACTGATAAAGATTAATACCACCCAGCAACCCAATCGGATCCGGCTGGGTAAAGCGGCCTATATCTGGATCATAGTATCTGAATGTATTGTAGTGCAGTCCCGTTTCTCTGTCTAAATACTGTCCCTGATACCTCAGGTTCTGTTGTATCTCTGTATGAGCAATCTCCTGTATCGGTTTGCCCCATAGCTGATATGAGCATTCCCAGACGATTTCTCCTGCTTCATCCGTCAGTTCTTCCGGTATACCGTTTACATCGGTATGGAAGTAGTAGATGTGTTGTTCCTGATTACTGTTTCGGTCTATTCGTGCCAGTGGTTCATAGCTGTTGGTGTCGGTATATAGGTACAGGCTTTGCTGTCGGGTCGGGCTGGTTTCCTCTATCATTCTTAAACCATCCCACATAAAGCGGGTACGGTTATAGGGTTGATCGTCTTTGTCCAGCCGGTGTTTCTCAAGGCGTCGCCCTAAGGCATCGTAGACATAGCCATAACGATGGGTACGATCCAGTTCTTCTATACGTACTTCGGTGAGACGGTGTTCGGCATCGTACTGATAGTACTGGGTGCCACTGGCGGTTTGTTTGCTGCTGATGCGACCATGAGCATCATACTGGTATTTATGGCCTCTGAAGCTTAGTAATTGGTTGCAGCGAATCAGGTTTTGATTGGTGGGTTGTTCTTTTGGTTGCAGATCCAGCAGGTTAGCCGCAGCATCGTATTGCAGTGTGTCCCAGTAGGCTTCGTTGCGGCAGCCTTCGATGCGACCAGTGGCGTCGTAGCGATAGTCACTTTGTCCCTGTCTGCTGTGGTATTTGCTTACCAGATGATCAAGGCTGTTGTATTGATATCTACGTTCGATCAGTGGATTAGACAGTATATCTTGTTGCTGGCGACAGGTATTTTTTTGTAGCAGACGCTGGTTACTATCGTATTTAAACTCGGTATTCAGTTGCCCTTGTGTGCGCAGCACTTCACGATGCAAACAATCGCGTTCGATGTCGCTGATGATGTCTCCATCTAGGTTGATCTGGTGCAGGTGACCAGAACCATAGTAGAGGTGGTTGATGGTACGCCCGTCTGGCAGGGTGGTGGCGATGCGGTTACTTAGCTGGTCGTATTGATGTTGCAGAACACCCTGTGCAGTGGTTTCGCTCAGCAGGTTGCCCATTATGTCGTAGCTGAAGCTGATCAGTTCCGGTTCGGCTTCCGGCGGTAAACCGGCGGCTTTAAAGCCGACTTTGAGCAGGTTGCCGGCTTTGTCATACTGGTAGGCGGTGGTGCCGTCGGGGGTGTATTTGCCAATTAAGCGCCCAATGGCATCGCGTTTGAAACGGTGTTCGATCTGATGCGGGCTGCCGGCTGCAAAGCGCACGCTGCTGACGTTATCGAGCAGGTCGTAGCTCAGTTGCTGTCTGCGTCCGTCCAGATTGGTCTGCTCGGTCAGGCGGTCGCCGGCATCATACTGAAACCGGTACTGTTCGCCGTTTTCGTTGGTCAGGGCGGTGAGGCGTCCGTAGGCATCGTAGCTGAAGCCGAGCTGACGGCCGGCGGCGTCGATGCGGGTATGCACCAGTCCGCGCTGGTCGCGGCGGTAGCGGGTGGTGTGGCCGGCCGGATCGGTATAGCTTTGCAGCTGGCCGGCGGCATTGACGTTGTAGTGTTCCTGCCGTCCGTCCGGTAGGGTGGCGCCAATGAGCTGGCCGGCTGCGTTGTACTGGTATTTGCTGCTGTTACCGATGGCATTGGTGATGCTGGTGAGGTTACCAGCGGTATTGTAATAGAAATGGGTGATGGAGCCGGAACAGTCTACATGCTGGATAAGCTGGCCGTTTTCGTTCCAGCGCAGATGTTTGTTGCCGCCACGTACATCGGTGATGCAGACAATCTGGCCGTGCCGGTCGTACTGGTAGCGGGTATGCTGCTGTAACGGGTCGGTGACGGTGAGCAGGTTGCCGCGCTCGTCGTAGTAATAGCGCCAGCTGCTGCCGTCGGGGTCGACGCTGATGGTCGGCAGCGCCCAGTGCGGCAGCCACTGGGTCTGGGTGGTTCTGCCCAGCGGGTCGGTTTCTTCGGTTCGCCTGCCCTGTGCGTCGTAGCTGTAGTGCCATTGTCCGCCCTGCGGATCGGTTATGCAGGCCAGCCTCTGGTAATCATCCCACTCTAATTCGCAGCTTTGTCCGAGGGCATCGGTGTAGCGGGTAACCTGATAGTATTCGTTGCAGTAATATTTGCTGATGCGGCCGAGGCTGTCTTCTACTGTGGTCAGGCGTTTATCTAAATCATAATGGAAACGATAGTCTTCCAGTCGCTGACCGTCGGCTTCGCTCCAGTGCCGGGTTACCCGCCATGCGGTCTCTGCATCTGCTGTGCTGAAGTAGCTCCACTGATAATAACACTGCAAGCCGGCAGGCAGGCGGTGGTAGGTCATGCGCCGGTCGCTGTTGTAGGCAAATTCGCGGGTCTGGCGGTTCTCGGCATCAAAGACCTGTTGCAGGTCACCCTGTCCGGTGTACTGGTAACGGTTCAGTAAGCGGCTGCTGCCGTCGCTCAGTTCCTGGCGGATTTCGGTCACGCGCTGCGGATGGCGCTGATCCTGATAGTGCAGGCTGATGCGGGCGGCGTTGTCGTTATCGGCAATTTCGACGATGCGGCTACGGGAATCGCGGTAGATAAGTAACTGGTTGTCGTTACGGTCCTGCAGCATGCTTAGCAGCAGACGTCTGGGGTTGTTGGGATCAGGTTCGAACAGGCGGTAGAAGCCGTTGTCGTCTTCAATTACCCAGCGGTCCTGTTCGCCGCGGCGGACGGATAAATTCTCGTTAAGACCGCGTATGCCTTTACCCGGCTGGATGGGTTCGATTCCGATACGCCGCCCTTCTTCGTCGGTATAGACGGCGGCGCAGGAACCGTCGGGCTGCGGGTCGATTTCCATTTCGATTTCATAGTCAACACTCCAGCCGGCACCGAACATGTTGTGGGTGCGGGTGTCGACGCTGCTGTAGAAACGCTGCCATTCGAAGGGCAGGTGAGCCGGCAGGGAGAAGTCAAGCTCTTCGGGGCCGAACAGGAGTTTGGCACCGGTTGGCAGATGAACCGGATTACCTCTGAAGGGTTCTATAGCTTTTGAAACGCCAATGTTAATGGCAGTTGCCTGAATAAAACAATCTATAAATTGCGATATTTTTCGACCTAATTTTCCAGGGGATAACACTAGTGTCGCAATAGTGGCTATCAGGGCAATGGGGTGTTTGCCGCTTTTAATTTCACGGACAACAACAGATTCACCGCCGATGCGCACGTTGTTGGAAACTTTAACGCTGCCTTCGCAGTCATCGGTGACTTTGGCTTCGCAGGTGCTGCGGTCATTGCTGCGTACTGCCGGTTGGCTGTTAATATAGACTTTTTTAGAACCCTCAGCCATATATTCCGTCGCACCAGTGGCGGTTCCTACTATGGCACTGACGACGCTAAGTCCCAAGTCAATAACTGATTTTGGCATGCCAATATCGGAAAAAGAAGACGGGTGTTTTTTACAAATGATTTTATCGTCTTTTCTAGGTTCGACTTTATTCGGATCTGGGGAGGCAATGGTAGGTCTGATAAACTCACTGCTTGCCAACATTAAACCCTGCAATATGTTGCTGCCTATATCGATAAAAACTTCAGGCTGTTGTAGTGGTGTTGCTGCTTCGTTTACTATGCCAGCAGCACGGGCAGAAGGTAAGCTATTGGTGTGAGTATTCTTGGAACCGGTTTTAATATTACCATCTTCGGATGGTGGAAATAAGCTACTGACCCAATCAGCAGTTTGTGAGACATAACTATGTAATTCGAATGTAGCGGCAGCAGAGAGGATGGTCCCTATCCAGCATACGGCTGCAGTGGCGCCGCCTGTTAACGCCGCTGTTACTGCAGCTGCGACACTAGTACCCGATACTAGAGCTATTGCCGCTGCAGTTACGGCCATACATGCAGCCCCTATAATCGCATAACAGCCTATTTCTACGGCAGCGCCAACAACATCGGCCAGCAGTGAGGTATGTAAGAGTACATCTCCCTTACGAGCGGCCCAATATGCCTCTCCCATTTTAATATCCCCTTAAACCAATGCGATTTTAAAATCTGAGCTTTATGTTGTTGTTTGCCAGTATGCTGTTTTTAAAGATGAAAAATGCTACCTAATTCTGGATTGTAGAAGAAGTGGTATGGTAGGTACTGGTTAAGGCAACAACACACAATATATTACATTAATATATCATATATTAACATAATTTATCTATTTATGCTAGATTATTAATATATGTTTAAAATTAGTAGTTGTTATATTTTGTATGGATTAGCTGCATAAAATAGTATAACAATTTGAATAATTGATATAAAACCACCACCAATAAGGAAAGAGCCAAGAGGAAAGGTAAAAAAATAAGATTATTTGATATTTGATAAATTTGATTTAAAAATATCGCTTATTTATTGTCTGGGTAGGTACTGCCTCCCCGCCCTTATTTTATCGATAACAGATATTTATAAGCCAGCTAAATTAGCTGGCTGAATTATGTCTGTTAGATATTCATATTATAGTAGAGCTGACACTCAGGCTTCATTACAGCTTAACTTACCGTTAGCATTAAGAACCGGCAAAGCAAAGCGATTCGATAAAGGTGTCGATTTAATTAATTTTCCTGTCCATTTACTTGGCCAATAAAAACCCGTTGCCCGACTGGGTAAGAAAGCAGCCACACTGACCGCATCACCCTGATTTCCACCCAGTACCATCAGATTGCCACGTGTATCCCTACCAACGATAAAACCAACATGCCCCCCACCCTGACGGGTAAAGGTGACAATGCAACCATAGGCAGGTTTATCTAGTTTGGTCATTAACTGTGAATCTGCCCATGCACTGGCTCGAAACCAATTTTTAACCACATATCTTTGTGTAACACCTAAGCAATGACCTACAAACAAACCGCACCATGGCGTTTCATCATCATGCCACCATGCTTTACTTTCATTGCTGTACTGACCCATATCATTGAGCCATTTTAAAAGTGTGGGATTATGTTTTGCTCCTTTAATTTCTCGCAGCCCAATATGTTTACGACCCTCAGCAATCCATATTAATTCATTCATCTTTTTTCCTTAATTATCTGTTTTAATCTTATTCAGGCCGATAGCCTCAGACAAAAAAAGCAGCCTAAAAAGCTGCTTTACATTTTTACATTAGTATTATTTTTAATAATCGCCTGCCCTAAGATTTAAAGCTATCTTGCATACTTTTTCTGATCACTAATTGTCTTTTTTGTCCTGAATGATTTTTTCGGCCCGGTTACACAATGCATTAATCAATCGTTGGATCGCTTTTGGCGCCATCCCTTTTAGTGCATCCAGTAACGCTGGTGAAACAATGCCACAGAAGACGCCAACTCCACCATATAACCATGGATGTGTTGGCGAAAAAAAATAATCTGCCACACTGACAGATAAGATAATTCCGGCCAAAACCATTAAACCTGACAATGCTATTCCATAGCGTTTACTGTCTGTAGCAATTAACGAACCCAGCAAGCTTCCCCCTATAGCAAAGACAATAGCAATATTAAAAGCGTCTTTGAATAACTCCATTTCATAGCCCTTTACCCTGCTTTTGGTCTTGCAAACGTTTCACATGTCGATTCTGATACAAACCGGCAAAACTACAGATAATGGTCAGAACAGCATATGTTGTCATGCCGGTTGAGACCGGCGGATAACCGGCGATAAACCTACCGGTAATAACTGCCCAAACTAACCCCGACAACATTAATAAAAAGCTACTGACCAGTTTTAATCGGTAGGATTTAACAACCGAAAACCCTATTTGTAAGATGGCTACGGTTAACAGGATTGTGAGCAGTGTTGGTTTATGCAAATGCTGAAATTTTTCATATAAGTCATAGGTATATATTTCATCTCCAGCAACAAAAAATGTAAATGCAAAACCAAGCATGGCCAGTCCCGAAAACACTTCTATCGCTCTTGTACCTGTATCAAATAACCAGTTTTGGAATTTATCAGGCAGAAATCTTAAATCCAGTAGCCAGTGTAAACATCTGAAAGCGCTTTTCATGATGAGTTTTCTCCACTAAAAAACCCGCTTTACAGCGGGTATTAATTAGTAATTATTTTGTGCTTCTTCCCACATTTCAAATAACAGCTGTATATCGATAGCTAAGATTTCGGTGAAGAACTGCCACATATCATCATTAGTTAAAGTAAACGCTTGTGCTTCTAAGAGTGCATTACGAACTTTTATTAATGACACTCCTGTCAGATTACTTGTAGCTATTTCTACCAGTTTTTCTTTATTGTCTCCACGATTTATTTCCAGTACGGTTAATAGTTGATTACGGGTCAGATATCCGGCATTAATTCGTCTGTCCTTTAAACGCAACTCTTCAGCATTGGGTTTTTCCACCCATTTATTTTTTGATTCAGACCATACGCCATAAGCAATGGGAGGTATTGGAGTGACATCATTTGGCAATGACCCTAATTCTGTAATAATTTGTTTTTCACCAGTTTTTTTAGAAAATACAATATCATTCCGATGATCTTCTTCGTATTTCCACTCTTTACCAGTCCATCTTATGGCATAACCATCCTTAATTTGCGGTTCGAGAGCATCGATACTATTTTTTGGATATAAATAATTTTTATTTCCGTTGGCAAGCGGATCTAGAAAAGCTCTAGTCATACCAGTAAAGATTTTATTTTCGTTTAACTGACAAACAAAAATAAAAGGTGCATGTTGTGTCATTTTTTTCCTCAAATTAATTAGTATTTAATGCAAATAAGGTATGCTATATTACGAGGGCGAGTCATTGTATAAAACCCATTCCAGCTAGTTGGAGTAATGTCACCGTATGGAACACTCCAATAACCCTCTGGATAATGGCCTATCCATTCATCGCCAAAATTTTGTACCTCTATACACATACCAACAGGTGTGTATAGATCCATAGTACTCGTATCGTCATGACAGATTGGGGTACCAATCTGCCAACTTCCCAAAGCACGATTTTTGTCAACATTACGCCCTGCGTCCCAGCCTCTAATAAATTCTCCACGGTTATCAGGAATATTAAAAGTTGTTTTGCCATCGCCAACACCGAAAGTCGTGCCTATAGCTGAAAAGAGATCTGCGTATTTATCACGCGAAACGGCTGACCCATCAGCTACTAGCCATCCAGTAGGCGGAATTGGCATAGCAAATGGTAAAATTGCACCTGGAGGTATTATTTTAATATCCCGTGATCCATCAAAATCTATACCATCTATTTTGCACGAAGTCTGTAATTTCGTAGCCGTATCAGCATTAACCCCAGCACCTGCCAGAATTACCCAGCCATTGATATTCTGGTTTGGGTTATTAGTATTATTATCAATCGTAGAAATAAATAATTTACTATTATCATCCGCAATAAGAATAGCGCCGGCATGGTAACCACCAATATTCTTGGCGTAATTGGTATCATAATAGAAAAAACCGCCTTTTTGCTGATGTACTATCGAAGCGGATAAAGCGTGCAGAATGCCATTAAAATCCATGCCTTTAGGTGGTAATCCGCCCGATTCTATCGGCTGCATGGTTACATTTGGAAAGCCATCACTCCAGGTCGCATCTTCAGGGTCTTGCCCTTTCTGGTGCGTATTTTGAATACTATTTTTACTGCCATTATTGGCAAATGGCTGCGGAATTAATATTGGATTTTTACTCATGCAAAACTTCCTTGATTAAATGGTTGGAATCCCGTTCCAGAAAAACCAAAAATCCCCTTTGGAGGGGATTCTCGGTAATCAATTAATACACCGGATGGTCGCGGTAACAATTGCAGGTTATAAACAATATGCCGTTCAAATTTATTGGGGATAAATTCAAAAAAATACCGACCTTGCATATGGCCGGTAATTAAAAAATACACGCGCTTATTTGGGAAAATCATGCGCAGATATTTATTAATATTTGGCGCTGTAGCATGAATAATGTTAGCAGCGGCTTTAATCATGATTAAAGTCCGAAATCGTTCATCCGATAATCGGTAAGCGGCAAATCGTGCTCCTGAAGCGCTAAATGGCTGGTTATTAAACGGCGTAAAAGCTTGTGGCGTGGTTTTAAATCCAAACGTCTCCCTATCATCAGGTGGAATACTGATATTTCGATTGACGCCTACGATCCGCCCCCAGATATCTAGTCCAAAGCCCTGAGCCGTTTTCACATTAAAAGCCAATTGATAATAATCTGTAATTGAATGAGCCGGGTCTATGCACTCATTCATACTTTCAATTAACTGGCAAATAATTGGACTATTGGCATATTGCGACATTAAAGTATCTTGAATATTCTTCATGCTATTTTGATCTGATAGGTTGTCGTTGTTGGAAACTCATCAACACCGATATTGAGCATATCCAGCCAGTTTTCCTGTTCTTTGCTGATCTTTAACGAGACAATACTCAAATGCGGTATTGCTGCTGCCACTGGGCAGATAAATTTAGAAGCAATAACAGGCTGACCAATCGTTGCTTTGGCAGTACCACTGCTAAACGCTTTAATAATTGCATCCTTAACCGCCTCACTATCCTGATAAGACAATAAATCCCTATCTGCAACTGTGACCTGAAAAAAAACCGGCACTAAAGCCGGTCGTAAAAATTTAACTTTATAGGTAGGCGGTCTGATCGGAAAATTTTCCGTATCAGCTATCACACATTCTGTATTGCCATTAAAAGAACAACCGGAACCGGCTTTAGTTAAAATGGTACGGGCAATGGTTTCATCATCCCCGCCCATTACGGAAACCAGAATACTATTGCGGATAACCGGATAATTAGTAGCACCAACCCGTATAGTCTCATCAGTCGGGTTATCGATAACAAAAACATCTTTTACATCTGCCAAATCTGCAACTGCACCATAAGTCGAGGCATTGGTATTCTTGCTATTAACGGCAACAGAAGCATAGCGGCGTTTTTCAAAATCAATGCGGCTTTCTTCGTTGACACCAGCAATAGCAGCATATGGATTAGTAACGCGATCTAATCCTGATATGGCTTTCGGAATTCCGGTAATCGTATCCGGCGCAGCACTGATTAATCCAGCTTCAGTACATAACGCAGGGGCAATAATATGACCACTGGCATCTATTATCGCATCATGAGTGAGCTGCCAGATACGTCCGTTATCATCTGAAAAAGACGTGCCGACTTTGATAACAGTCCCGGCTAAACCAGTCAGAAGCAACTGTACATTAGCATGTGTACCTTGCTTACGAGTCATAAAATAAATATGCCCCAGCGCATCCTGCCAGATTCCCTGCGCATAACGAGGATCAAATTGATTTAACAAATTGATCATCTGGTTACGTTCATCTGTAATTATGGCTGCCAATGAAGTCACCAACTGCCCTTGCGGAGTATTCAAAGCCGTATTTAATTCTTTACCGAATACCGACTTGAACATTTCCCACAGGCTACTTATAACTTCATCTGTGGTCGGAGCGATAATACCTTTATCCGTAATCTGTAATGTCGGTATATTCATAAACCAATCACTCCTGTCATATTCTTATCATTAGTAAATTTAATTTGCCCATACACAATCCGTTCATGAGTTAGTTGTAATTCAACTTGTACCGAAACAACGCCGGGCACACTCAAGGCAGCATCCTGTAAATATTTGCGATATAAAGCCAGTGGATATTTTCCTTTTCCCAAAATATCAGTTAGATAAGGTATGCCATCTTGCTGGTTAAAATACATATCCTGCTTAATTGTGCGACAGGCACTGGCAATATCCTGCGCCTGCTGATAAGTACTATTCGCTACGGCAATATTGCCATCGGTATCAAGTACTAAATCCCAGCTATCCGGTCTTAAAAATAAGGTTCTCATGAATTAGGGCTCCCTGTATTACCGCCACCAGTAGCCACCCCTTTGTGGGTGTGATTTTGCAGGCTGACTGCACCGGCTTTAACGTCACCATCTGCACTAATACCGCCTCCCCCGG
Organism: uncultured Neisseriaceae bacterium; assembly: GCA_946481965.1. Taxonomy (GTDB): domain Bacteria; phylum Pseudomonadota; class Gammaproteobacteria; order Burkholderiales; family Neisseriaceae; genus Snodgrassella. Next base: position 12,372 of record CAMLPN010000028.1, read on the forward strand.
TAAACTGGGCAGTCGTACTGGCATTAACAGCAAAACTACCGGTTTTAGTGACAACAGATGTGGCATTTAAATGAATAGACGGTGCTTCCAGAGTGATGGCTTGCGGCGAGTGAATCACCACACCACTATTGCTGAAATGAATAAATTGTTGTGGTGTACCATTTAAAAATCCGCCGATATATAACCCATCATTCCAGTCATACTGACGGCGACTGGCCGGAGCGGACTGAGCTTTATTGCGTTTAACCGAAGAAATATCACGCGAAGCAAACGCGCATAAACCTATGTCACCAACTTGTGGATCACAAATAACCGCATTTGCCCCGCCCTGTAAGCGAAAATAAGGTACACTGAATATTTGCCCAGCATCAAAGATATTTCCGGCGCCATCAATCATTTGTACTAGTGGCTGTACATCAACTGTTCCAACAGGACTGACCCCAGTTGCCGCGACCGTAATGACTTTTACCAATGTTACCGTCTGTATTTTGGATAGCAAATTATTCATCACCGCATTAAACTCCGCCGCGCCACCCTGAGAATGATTGATATTCAGATTAGTCACATTGTCATGACTGTTGCTTGTCGTCATTCTGATCATTCCTCCATGTTGCTGCTATTTCACAGAACCAGTCACCATTTGCTTGATTGGCGTGCAGAGATTTAGTTATGCCACTGATACGCCATTCACCATTACATATATCGATAATGCTATCTTTAATTTTGCAGATTCCACCAAAACGGATAAACGGATCGTATAAACATTTGAAACTTACGCCACGACTATCACGTCTCGGATAACCAATTAATCCAGAACTAGGTGTAATAACCGGTACTTTAATATTTCTTGAACCACCTTCAGGAGTTATTGCGATCAGATTATTTTCAATATACATGTCTAAAGAATAGGCAAATGCTAAATTTTTTAACTTATCCAGATGGCTTCCATTTAACGTCACATCTCTGGTCTTAATTGAAACCCCATTGTTTTCAAAAAAAAATCCCATATCATCACAGATAACCTGAAAAATATCTGCTATATCAATATCGCCTTTAAACTGATAGGCTTGAGTAGGTTTTTTACTAACAAATGCTGCTGCCTGTGCCTCAATCTTCAGGCAAACATCAGGGATACTTGAAAAATCCGGCTCTACAAAAGTAATATTGCCCTCAAATTCGGTGATTAATTTTTCACCTTCATTACCAGCTTCAATTTTTACGCGGTTTTTAATCGTTTCCAACGTATTCCAGCGCGACTGTAACAACTTAGTCATTTTTTCCAACGCCAGACCGTAAATACTGATTTGCGCAGTAGGCATAAAATTACCCAATCCGTACACTATATTGCACATCACTCTAAAACCGGTAGCACTTATCTGATTGGCATCACCCAAAAAAACAATTTGTTCTCCTTGATCATCTTTGCCTATTAAAGTTATCGTTATCTTAATTTGCTTACGTTTCATCGCTGTACACCAAAAAAAAACGGCTATTTAAGCCGGTATAGATTGGATCATCATTACCATTTAAATCAATGAACATCAAATGTTTGGTAATCGGTGTTTTATTAAGACAAAGCCGATTATGAATAATTACTCCATCCTGATTATTTTCCACACTGGCATATAGTTTTCCCAGACGAGAAATAAGAGTAATAAACCACCGCCTTTTTTTAATGACAAATGAAACACTTTGATGAGGATATTGATCTAATGGAATAGTCATATATTTCATTTATGCCACCTGTTAATTTAAAAATACATTATTAAGTTATCACCAGATTACTGGCATCTTGAGGTTGCTTTTCACCGCCATCCTTAGGTTTGGCATCATCTGGATTTTTTACTTCTTCTGTTTCATACTGAACAATCACTTCCCTTACCTCTTCCAAATGCAGGTTTACCTTAATTAATTGTGCTCCGTCATGTGCTTCTCGTAACGTGTCGTAACCAGTAATACAGGCATTAGCGTATACATAATCCGGTGTGATAATATGAAATTTCAATGTACTTTTTGCCAGTGCCTCAATTTGTGCCAGAAAAGCACCACGCATTAAAGTCCCGCCGCTTCCTTTAGATAATTGCACCGTCGCTTTATAGGGTTCTGCCACCTTGTTATAACTGACGAAAGAACCACTTTCAATGGGTGCTTGACTAATGTGGGCAGAATTAGTGTATTTAAGAGAAATAACATTATCGACCAGTAATATCGGGATGCCATATTCATTAAATATTCCCCAGTAATTACCAAATACTGCTTTCAATAATGCCCCACCTCCAAATCTGATTAATGTTTTGGTGTCTAGCTGTATTAAATCTTTTAAAACAGGAACATTAGGCATTCCATCTAATGGCAGCATAATTCACTCCAATAAAAAAGCAGCTTAAAAGCTGCAATAAAAAAACCAGCACAACGCTGGCCTTTTCAATTCAAATAATACTTGAATAATCAATTTAGTATCGCAATATTTAATCGAAATTTCCCATTCTGAGGTTTCGTAGAGAGAAATTTCATGACATCAATACGTGGAAAGCTTCTTTATTCATTCTATTAATCCAACAGTATTATTATTTATCTTATTTACCTGTAAAGTGATGATAAATAATCACAACAGAATCCATCTTAATTATACATCGCTACAACCATTCTATTTTTTGAAAAAATACCCATAAAGTATGGCATCATCGTAATATAATTCTTTTGCTTATTAGAAGGAGTTAAAATTGCCGTTCATTACTAAAAATGGCAAAAGACAAACAAATACAACTATTTCATAAAATTCTAATTAAGTAAATAGCTTATTTTTCAAAGCTAATACTTTTAATTAAACATAAAACTTTGGTCGAATGATGCCCAGTCATTTCGTGAAATAAATCTGTGCAATTAATTTTAATTTTTCGGCCTATATTCCTTAGTAACAAATCGTGTAGTTTGGGATTACCGCCTGTCATTGTCTGAATCAATCTCACATTGCGTTCAGTTACAGTGGTCTCATCTTCGATGTCCCTTTTTACCGTAATAGGAGTATCCAGCAGTATTGCAGGCTGTTTCTCGCCCCTAAAATAAGGATTGGGATGGCGACTACGAACCATATCTACTGTTCCAATTAAAGTAACTGGAACGTTATAGTGTAGTACCATTTGAGCTGAGTTTTTTATGTAGCCACTTTCTGCAAAAGCAGTTGCACTAACTATCAAAGTCATAAAAGAAATTAGAATATTTTTTTTCATAACTTTATTACACCAGTCTAATCAACTAAATACTATTTAATTAGCGAATAAATTTCATCAAAATTTACATAAAAATCTTTTTTCTTTTTATCACAAAAAATATTTGATACATTTTGAATACCTCTATAAATAGAAACATCTGCTGTAATATCAGTTTCATCATTGTTGTTATAATGGCCAATATATATCGAAGGCATAAACATATATTCTCCATTTTTCAACACAATCCACTGCAAATGGGGACCATAGAGCGGAATTTCTTGCGTTTGTTTTACAACTTCCTTTTTGAGATTTTCAAAAACCAATTCAGGATTACCCGGAAAACCATAACTATATTGTATATATTGACCGACCTTTTTTACCTCTATTTCTTTGCCATCATTGGTCAAACAAGAAAAAATCAAATGATTAGACGCAAAACTAAATACAGAAAAAGTGTAAAGTAAAACAATTGCAATCAATTTCTTTGTCATATAAATACCATTGCATAATAATAAAAAAGATATTCTGTATTCCTGCATCGATACTACATTTTTGTTTTTAATAAACCCAAATAAAATTATACATTATTTTATCAAATAAATTATAGATGAAATTACCTAATCGACATAAACAATCTTCATATTAATTTTCATCAAATACAGTTACCTCATTTTTTGTTCTACCATTAATGAAATTTTTAAAGCTATTATTGGCTATTTCAATTGACCTCATTTTTTCTATAATCATTACCATTTGCTCCTAGATTGACATTTGCTGTCTTAATTGAAAAAAGCTAATACAATTTACTATAATAATAATATATATGAATATATCATATATATTATTAAATCCCCCGACTACTCATTGCCATTATTTATTACACTAGCGAAAAATTATTACCAACAACGCTGTAAGAAATAGAAATAATAAAGCAGAATTAATGCAAATGATTTTTTTATGTCACGGAGGTACCCAACTGATTAAATAAATAATTATGTGCTTCTTTTAGTGCAGCCACAGCATTACCACTAACAGTATTTGCGGAAGTCTTAACGTTAATATTTTGTATATTAACATTAACATGTTTTCTGTTGTCGTTTTTGATAACATTACTGCTTGCTTACATTTGCTGATTTTGCGAAATCATTTCAGCAGCTTTTTGGGCATTCTTGAAGATATTGGTATAATACTGACGTTGGTGAGCCTTAAATTTATCATTTCGAACCATCTCCCCTTTGTCAATATATCCATCATTATTTAGAGTCCCAAACGCTATTTAATTCATACGCTTTAGATCCTTTTCTGTAGCCATAGCCTGTAACCGCGGTATACGTATCTGCAACATCACGCTTTCTTTTGCCATCAAATCCTCGCTCTTTGAAATACCTCTCAACATATTTCATTTGCTCATCAAATGAAAGTCTGCCAAATTGGTCACGGGTCATTCCATAGTAAAGCCCTTTCTTGCCTCCGCTTCCTGCCATGAATTGAATTAAACCAGTCGCTGAAGAGTTAGGATTGCGAATGTTTGGATTAAACGTCCCACCGGTCTCAAAAGAAATAACAGCCGCCAAATCGTTTGGATCAACGCCAATATTTTTAGCAACACGGGCGATTGATTCAGCTTTTTCTTTTGTGAAATTTTTGTTTCTGAAGTTTTGCTGACCTGTATTCTGAACAGGCGCAGCTGCTGCGGTCATCCGACCCTTGGACACTACTTCAGATGATTCTCTTGTCGCCTTCATACGCGCGATAACCGGCGTAATTTTACCTGCTTTGATCGCAGCAAAATAATCATCTCCAGGAGCAGCAGTGTTCCCTCTTTTTTTAGTCTGAATGTAATCTGAAACCCAATATTCACCATTAAATATTGCAGCGTGCCCATGCGGATGCCCTGCTATGCTTGGTATAGACATAACGTCTCCTTTCTGGGCAATGTACTTATCATTATAGGCAATACTTTGGAACTTACCAGTAGCAATCAAATTCTTCGCCACATCTTCACCATGTCCCCACACGTTAATTCCTTGCGCCCTAAAAGATCTGTTTACATATTTGGCACAGTCTTTGTTACTTCTAGGCAATGCATGTTTTGTTGCGTAATCCGCTGCTTTACGAGCTTTATCAGCAATATTTTCACTACCTTTAATGTTATTGTTATTGGGAGTAATCTTTGCTGAAGCTACCTTATTACTAGTTGGTGTTTTACCCAGAGTTGGCGCTGTATTCTGGATTGATGTTTTATTTTGAGTTGATGTTTTGCTTTCAACTGGTATTTTTTGCTGGGCTGGTGTTTTATTCCGAGTTGGCTCTTTGCTTATGGGTGGTGTTTTATTCTGAGCTGAAGTTTTGCTTGCAACTCGTGTTTTGCTCCTAGTTGGTGATTGGCTTTTAATGGAACCTGCAGGAATATGATTTTCTGCAGTTGAACGGTTTTTAATAATCTGTTGATTATTTTCTAATTTTACAGATTGATTATATAGCTTTAATTTATCTATGACATTAGAATAATTAAACAATTCAGGCAATACATCATTTTTTACAGTTTTAGCAAGATGAATAAAGGCTGTATTGAGTGAATCAACAGACAATTTACTGTCATTCATCTCGTTAACAAAAGAAAGCAAATATGGCGACATATTAGCCTGACCAAATTCCACTAGACCATTCATAGCTTCTTTAATATTATTTAATGCAGTAGTAAGACCTTGGGTACTTGTGCCAAAAGAACTAAAAGCTTTTTGCCAATTAGTAATAATTTCGCTACTCTTCCCTAATTGATCCAGCAACTTCGTAGCATCCCCAGCTAGGTTATCTAAACTGATTGTATCAGCAATAACATTTAACAACTGAGAGAGTTGCTCCTTTAATCTAGTCATGTCCTGTAAAAAACTGGCTAATTCTTCAGTAGAATATTGGTATTTTTTCACCAGTTCAGATTGTATTTTGGCTGCTTGTTGTGCCGTTTTTTCAGTGGTGCTTAAAGCTTTATCCAATTCTCTATATTTTTGGATTACTTTATCCACATCAGCAGAAAACTTGGATGAATCCAGTCCAAGTTCAACCATGATTCGTTCAACTTTAGTCGTTGCCATATTTCTGTACCAATTGTTTGTTATATTCGGCTACCTGATGTACTTCCAGAATATTTAATGCATCCTCAAGACTTAAAACCGTATCAAGCTCCTGATAAGAAGCCAGTCCTGTCAAAATGACCTGACTGGCTAGAGAAGATACGTTTACATTTTTGGCTAATACGCCATCTTTAAATGGCAGCCCCGCCTCTAATTGTTCGTATCTGGGGAACTGCCTTCGGTTAAAAAATCCAGATGAATCAGTAGTGCTTCCTTACGCAGCATAAAAAGAGTTTTAACATCTTCGATATCACTTGCATCGTCATAAAAAATCACTCCTCGCGCTACACCTCCACTGGGAATGATTTGTACACAACCGAGTAATTCATCCATCAATTCATTACCCACTATAGGATCAATATTACCTATAGCATTCAATGTCAGTTTGGCCATGCCAAGCATACCTTCATCTATGGCAAAATCCTGAGTCTCAATCCCACTTTTTGCCAGAGCAAATAATGCCTGTTGTGCCCATCTGTCCGCCTGTAGTAATGGCATTTCGGTAATCAGAAATGTTTTGCCGGCATCACGACCTGATTCAATCGTAAGCGTTTTCGTTTTGCGTGCCATTAATTAATTTCCTCTGCGCCATTGAGCATTAAATTAAATGTGTATTGGCTACCTGCTAATAACTTTTGACCAGAAGTGCCGCCAGTTTGTTTGATCAGGGCGCCTGAAGCCTGAAAGCGCTTTTTGATAGACGGTACTTCCACAACAATATCAATTAATCGTGATTCCATATTGGCATTAAAGTCCTTACGGATATTTTCCATAATATCAATTGAAGGGCTATTGGCCTCCAAAAACAACGACCATTCCACCTGATGAGGTGTATAACCAATTGATTGTTTACCATCCACCCCAACACGAGATTCACTCAGATTTGCATCACCGAAACTCCAAGCATTATCAGCCTGAAAACCTTGTAGCTTGATATAGTTATCGTAAACACCTTTGCAGCGCAGCATTAAAACAGCATTAGCAGAAGTAATGGTTCTTGGGTTATGTCCCATCGGCATAATTAAATCCTTTATAAAATTAAACCCACGCAAGTTGGTGGGTTTTACATAGGGTTAAAAAATAAGTTACTGCACATTAATGGAAGCCAAATTCACACTATGAATACTGCCGCCATCGGTATACCAAAGTTTTAAAGGTAAAGAACCACGTTGACCACGTACCTGAGCGGTAGCCTGCTGGATTAACAAACAATAGCCTGTTGATTCAATTTGACGCGCCGCATCAAAACCAGCTTCATAATTAATTTGTGATTTTTGCGCTTCAGACAAATTAACACCACTCTGAATACCGCCAAAATTGATCATTTCCCTGATCGGGTCTTCCGCTGCTGCCCGGTGAATAGCAATACCATCAGCGTTATAAGGGATCGCTTTATAGCTGATTAACATATTCATAAATGCCAGTTGTAACTGAGCATTAAAGTAAACCTGATTTAGGTAACTATCCACCCAAGCAAAATCACCACTTACGTGAGTATTTCGGAAGAAAACAAAGCGCTCATTTGCAGTTGCCCAAGCGCCATAATAGGCATAGCCATTACTTTCCAAAGCAGTAGCATCTTTCAATGCTGTTACCGAAGCAGCAATACCGCTCTGGCGCTTAAATTCCATTGTTGCACGACCATTCGTCTCACTAAAATTAATCGACGCAGCATAGCCACAAGCTAAACCCGCCTGCTCAAGCGTGCCATAGAGCGCAGTCGTACCTGAAATAGCGTTTTCCTGTAGCCATGCAGCAAAACAATTATTATTATTGCTAATTAAAGCAGTGGGCTCTTGACCGTAATAGATAAACCAGTAACGATTATTTTGTTTGCTGTTCCATTTCGCTAACGCCTTTTGCACCTCAAGCCCAAATCCAGTTCCAACTGTAGTCAGCACCGCGAAATTAAGCGTATAATCAGCCACACGTTCCATCACCGTGTCTGGATTGTCAGCCTGCGTGGCGTTATCCACAACTGCGCCACTGATTTTTGTCAGTTTCAACGCCTCCGCAGCGGCTCCTGAAGCGAATGAAATTGCAGAATTGGCACCAACCTTAGTAGAGCTGATAATAAAAGCCTGCAACTGAGTATCAAAAGAAACCGCTGCTGAAAGAGCGCTGGCAATTTTGACAGCTGCCTCACTAAAGCTCGTTGCATCAGCCAAATTAACTGAACCACTGACTGCTGCACCATCTATGGTTACAGTTAAATCACCGCTTATTTTTTTCAAATCATTCAGATCTAGACTTTTGACACTGGCTCCGATCAGCTTGGCACTGATATCAGACATATTGTAGCGAGCGATAAAAAGCGCTGCTGGCTTAATGGTTGAACCAACATAGCCTTCAAAGTAACACTGGGCAAATTTATATTGGTCACTGTTAAAACCGAACACCTGACCAACATCTGTGGCACTTGGATATAGATTAATGGGATAAACACTGTCGTCTGTCAATACAACCGTATTTAAATCAAGTGCATCTCCTCCGCTACTGATTACGGCCGGATTAACACGAACAACATGATTGACTGGAATAGAAGGTAACATAATATTTCCTATGGTTTTGTTAAAGTAATTTCTGGCATTCCCAGATAAGTCTGATCCAATTCAAATTCAGGGTTATATTGCAACGTCAGTTCAACTTGCCAGTATTGCCCCGTGATTTCCGATTGTTTTGTGTCTGCAACAAACTTTGGATTCAAACAATACAGCGGCTGGCAATAACGTAAACGCTCAGTGCTGTAAACGTTCTGCCATAGATTGCATAATTTAAGCGCCCGATCCGCTGCTGCTTCGCCATAAAAATCAATTAGCATCTTTATTTCTACCGATTGCTGTACATAGGCTTTATTGGTAGCTGGCTGATAGTAATTTGCTGCCACATCTAATGCCTGTTCAGACAAAATCGACATCACAATAGCCTGATCGGATAAAGCCATACCCTGTCGATAGTTCTGTATGATGGTTAGTGACGGACAAGAAAAAAGTCCGAGCAAATATGCCCGGACTTCTGCAAAAATATCCGCATGTGTTATCGTCGTCATATCATCACCTCCCGTTGTAAAATTATCATCCGGCAACATGGCTTTATTATTCTTTTAACATATTTCAGAACTTTATCAGCGAAACAGATAACATGATCACTACTGAGATCCTGCAAAAAGTAAAAAAAAATCAGCCCAGTCAGATAACAATTAACCAAGGTCATTTGCTGCTGAAACCAGTCTTGTTGATTTTTACTAGCATTGAAAATGGTAAATACATTTCTATCTATATTATTGCCTGCATATTTAGCTAAATATTTATCCGCTATCTTATTCATAAAACATTTATTAATTCTGTATGGCTTTGTCTTTTTAAATAAATTTGAGTGATGGTTATAATTAATATTTTTCGGCATTATCCTCAATACACACCTCTGTATAAACTTTTCAGACCATTTGCATGGTTGTGCATATGATTACATTTCCTCCTTTCCTCACTGTTCCGGCTTAAATTAAACCATTTAACATAAACTTAATTGATTTATTTACACTGTTTTTATATGTCACTTATTTTAATGCTAATTAAATAATTTTCATGCAAAATAATCACAAGTATATAATGACAACGTTTTATTAAAATTTGATGTTTACCCTATAATCTTACTGTCAGCCTTTAAACGTTAATTTAAATATTTACTAGAGCCTTGTCATGCCAAAATAATAATTAATTATCAGAATTGATTTTTTTTCTTCTTCTTGATTTTGTTAACACAGTTTGAGTATCCGCATATATCAGCCCGTTTTTAACAATATCATGATCTTTATTATTAACTAACCATGCCTGCCAGAAATCGGCTGCAACTTCAGTGGTCAAACCTAGGTTATTATTATCCTCCGCCCCATTACAGCCATTAATTTGCAGTGTTTTTTCACCAACCTGCATTATTATGCCATGTGGTAATTTGCAAACTATAGTAACGTTCTTAGTAGACATAATCAAAGCTCCAAAAAATAGCCCTAAGGGCAGTATTCATTTTTAAATAATATAAATATAGCTGCCCGACTATAGTAAGCAGCAGAATTTTTATCGCGATCAGTATTAATCAGTCAAAATAAATTTATTAATCTTTTTATAAGCACGGCAATCTGCATGGCATCAAAAGTAAATGATTCCGTAAAAATTTTTTATGAACTAATAGCACCCAACCCTACCTTTTGATTAGTACATAAAAATTTCAATACTTAGGATATTGTCATAGATATGACACACAACATAATACACACTGCCAATAAACAATTTATTTACTTATTTGCCTATTGACAGTATTGATCAACGACATACTTATCTTATAAATTTTATTGACAACAACTAAAATCAAAATTGATTTATTTATCTTGATTAGTATCAACATAACTCAATGGATGGTCAAACAGCCATGAATTAATTATTGCTAATGGTTCTCTTATTAGAGCGATATATTTATCAAAATTTTTAAAGCAAAGTGGTGCTGGTAAAATTGAAATATTGGTAATGCCTGAACGCTTCGCAAGCATGACAGAGCGGAGTAAATGAAAATCGCTGCTCACCACCACTGTTTTACCTAATGGTAACACCTTATTAGCATAAACAAATTGCTGGGCAGTACGCCTTGATTTATCTTCTAAATAAATTCTACTCGGATTAATACCTTTCTTAATCAAGTAACCAGCCATGACACTGGCTTCAGAAGCTGTTTCATCATCGCCTTGTCCTCCACAAACTACAACCTTGGTGCGAGGATTATCATGTAAATAATTAGCTGCTACCGTCAGACGATTGGCTAAGGTTGGTGGTGCAACAGCTGGCTTTCCAATCACTTGCGATCCCAGTACTACCAAAGTATCTGCATTTTTTAATGGTTTTTGCTGTGCAAAAATATAAATAACAATATTACAAAGGATGAAATAAGCTAATATTAAAACCAAACCATATTTCATTAATTTTATGATTATCATTAAATTTCCCTCATATTAATAAGTAAGCAATTTAAAATGCCTGCTTATTTTTCATAACCGTTAGTAGTAAAGTTATTTTTATTAACTGGGTTTAATGACTTAAACAACCATAAAATCAAACTATTACAAGTATTAACGGTAATTGTATCTAATAATAATCAAATTAATTCATAACAGCTATAGCGCATATGGTTTCAAATACAAGATTGCTTTAACCAGACGCTTTCAAAACAAATAATATCACTAGCAAAATAATAATTGATCAACCGCTAAACTTTGATTTTTAATCTGTTTAATCATTTAAAGCTCTCTGGTCAGACAATATCACATTAGGTTGCAAGAACATGTCAGGTATAGATGCCATTTTACTGTGCAAAACTACCCTGCTTTCGGCCTATCTATTGAGTAAAAAAACATCAGTTAGGTTAAATACTTTATATTCATAGTGTTTAGTTCATAAATTATTACCTATATTGTAGGTCAGATGATAATTTATTGACCTAGCTTATTTGAGATAATTATTGCCTTTCTTGCGGATGCAAAAAAGCTGCCATCTAAAGAAAGGCAAAATATAAAGTGCTTTTACAAGGGAAGCATACCTGTACTGTTAATATTAGTTTAAAACATAAAATCATACTGTCAAGCACTATATTTAAAATATTTTTCAAAATTCTGATGCTTTTGCATATAGCTCCAGAAAATTTGTAATGCATGTTCTACCTCTTGATACCATCGTAAACTATTTCTACGGACTCGTTGATTTCTCTGGGTAATAGCACGAGCAGATTTTTTAAAATAAGGACTGGTGTAAGCATATTCAACGCGCAAAATAGCAAATATCTCTCGTTCATTTGCGGCCAAAATACCTAAAACCTCTTTTACCATATCCAACACTTCTGGTCTGTAGCGCAATACAAATGTTGAAGGCGTGACTTTATTATTTGCTTTATAACGCCACTCAGCACTTAAACAATGTCCCTGTCTTTTTCGGTCACGCATTGCCCGTTCATATGTTTTCAATACATCTTCTGCAGTATCAATATCGTTGCAGGCGTTAATCGGGTTCATATTATTCACCATTTCTTTCCGTTTTAACATTATTATTTGCTGTCAGCATGATCAGCCTTTAATTGCTCTGATTTAAACAAACTATCCTGCTTGATGATTTATTCTGATTGATAAATACTTTTTGTTCAAATCATCATCAACAGCTTCTGTAAATTATGACAAATCCTATAATTTATTGACCTAGATAATTATTTACATCTAATACATTAGTATCAGCTTTCCTAAAATTAGCATTCAACAGATAAAAAGAAAATTTGGTTATTTTCACTCAATTATCATAAAATTACTGCAACCAAATATTAAATTATTGATTGTCAAAATCATCTGGTTAATCTTTATTCTCAACATCATTTGATTTTTTCTGTCTTATTTTGCCATTATTTTATCTAATTCCTATATAAATCATAACTTAGCATTAATTTGATCTACTACAGAAATGCCTTAATTACTGATAAGATAAAAATAAACAGAGCTCGTTCAAATAATAGCCAATTTCCAAATAATACATTTATCATAATTTATTCTGGTTTATTAATAAACGAAATCTATCCTCAATTAAAGCCAAATTAATATAAATATCAGCCAAAGCACAAATAAGCAAAAAATCCCGGCTTCGAAAGTATTTCATTTCTCGGTTAATCGCTTGTTGCTTATTCTCAGCACGTAAAATTGCTTCGTTAGCATCTTGCAAGGCTTGAATAATCACCATCACCCATAAATTTTTACAGGCATCCTCTTGTGCAGACTCCATTGATCCCATTAACTCAACAACCTCTGCCAAATTTTCTTCACCCATTTTTTTCACCTATCTAAATTTTATTTAAAAACTGCATCCGTGTTGATAAATTGTCTTAGCGCAATTTTTAAAATAAATATTCTCTGAAATTGTTAAATACTCTGTTTTTCAGCAGTTAATTACTACCAATATTATTTACCTGATTGTTAGCAAACCAATTATCAGCGGACATAAAGCACAATATTTATCCTCTATTTACCTGTGCCATTTACTTCTGAATCAGTCAACAAAAACTATCTATTCAATGGCAAACCGATGATTACTGTTAGCAGAACATTATTTTCTATGCTGACAACAAATATATATTTGTTAAAGGCTCATCGCTGCATCTAAACGAAACACCGGTGGCTAACTTTAAAAAGTATTTACATAACAAAATTACTGATAAACAGATCACCTTTTGTCTACTTTATTGTTAGCTTTGCTTTTCTAAATTGATAAAAAACAGCTAATCGTTTTAAGACATTATTACCAATAAAACATGATTGGGAGCGCAAAAAATAAATACAAATTAGCTTTGTTTTCCTTCCCGTTTCTCTTCTGCGAACAGCTTTCTGAAAAGATTGACAATACATTTTATTACCTTTTATGTGCTATATTTTATTTTAGATAAGTTTATTTTATCTAATTTATTATCTATTGGCAATTGTTTTTATATTTTTTTTACGGTAGAGTATTACCTAATCGACAAATTGAGTATTCTTATGAAACCCACTGCTGAAATCCGACTTGAAAATCTGAAACTTTTAGTGACTGAAGCTGGCGGTGTGACAGAATTATCCAAAAAGGCCGGTTATAAACAGCCAAGCTATCTTTATCAGATCATAAATCGCACCCCAGTACAGAATGGTAAAGCCAAAAATATTGGCACGATCATGGCGGCGAAACTGGAAAAAGCAATGCATAAACCGGCTGGATGGATGGATCAGGAACACGCAAGATCAACAGAGTCTAATGCCGTTTATCTGGGCACTATGGAAGTCTGGGATAGCTCCACCCCTATTGGTGCCGATGAAGTGGAAGTTCCGTTTTATAAAGAAATATGTTTATCAGCCGGGACTGGATTTGCTGATAATATTGAAGACTACAACGGTTACAGGCTACGCTTTGCCCGCTCGACCTTAAAAAAACATAGCATTAATCCCTCCTATGTAGTGTGTGTCACTGCTGATGGTGATAGCATGAGTCCGGTTATTCCAGACGGTACAACTATCGGTATCAATACTAACGATACGCAGATCAGAGATGGCAAAATATATGCGTTTAATCACGATGGTTTATTGCGCATTAAAATTCTCAAAAAGAGACCCGGAAATAAAATTCTGATACAAAGTTTTAATTCTTTGGAATATGCCGATGAAGAAGCAAATATGGAAGAAATCAATATTATCGGGCGAGTATTCTGGTGGTCAGTATTAACTTAACCACCAGTATCAACACGTCGCTGTATTATCACAAAAAATAGCCACAACTTTCTTTGTGGCTATTTATTCTTACTAACAAAATATTTTGTTAAAATAACTTGATGTTCAGATAATAAAATAAACGCTAACAGCAATATAAGATTTATTATCTATTTATTATCTACCAACGATAAACAGTGCAGATATATTCATCTAATCAATATATCCCTATTAATTGATAACACAACATTAATTTAAAAAGATTAAAAGCATGATTACAATCAATTCAAATAACAAAATCATCCACGAGAACAAAACCAACTAGCGATCATTTCATAAAATGTTCCAGTCTGAATTTTTTTATAAGCTTTTTGCTCCGCCTCTTCGTCATTTTCAATGATTTGATCATTTTTAAGATAAGCTATATTAGTCAATCTGATAAGATTTTTATCACAATTTAGAAAAACTTTCATCATGGTAGCGTCAGCATTGCTATTTTCAGGCGTGTTAAATGATTTAGGTTCTTTAACGATCACCCAGGTAAAATCCTGATCCTCAGTAAAATTATTATCTGCGTATAATACATATCCATCTTCCGTATGAGCGATTTGTGTCCAGTCGAAATCATGCGCCAAAACTGGTGTACTGATTGTCATATTAGTTAACTCAAATTTTCCTGTTTCGGGATTGATTTTATATTTAATCCAACTGTCAGTTGTTGTGGATTTTAAATCATAAGTAAAATCTAACGTCCATAAATTATAATCTTCCAGATAGTACAGTTTTTCTACGGCCAAACTATCATTTGGATCATTCATATATTCATAACATATTATTGAATCCACTTTTTTATTATTTTTATATGAGATTAATTTGATAGTTATTAAAAATTCGTTTTGAGTTTCTTCTTTTTTTAACTTTA
>CAMLPN010000029.1 GCA_946481965.1 uncultured Neisseriaceae bacterium
AAGCTATTCTCCAATTTAACTGTTCTGATATGACTGCTCCAAAAACTGGTCCTAGTGCAGGAGCAAAGACTGACGGAATTGCAATTAATGCCATAATTGGTTTTAGTCTCTCTTTATCAAAATAAGTTGCTATTGTGGATTGAGTAATAGGAATTAATATTCCTGCACCAAGACCTTGTAAACCTCTGAATAAGAGCAAAGAAAGCAGATCATATGAAAAGCCAACCAATACAGAGCCTACAAGAAAAACGAAAATTGAGTTTATCCATGCTTTCTTGAGCCCAAAATTTTCATGTATATAAGGGGATAATAATATCCCCGTAGCACAAGCCAGCATATATACTGTAACAGCCCATTGTATATAAGCATAAGAGGCATTAATGTCATTGGAAATTGAAGATAAAATAACATTAACAATGCTGCTATCTAGTAATGGCAATATACTAGATAGCGTCATAGCGAACACTAGCTTTCTTTCCGCGGCCGTCAGCTCAATTGATTGTGCCATGTCAAACTCTCTCTAAACGATTAATAAATTTGAAAATAACCAATAAATTTGTATAAAAAACTATTATTTTGCTCATCTACAACTTATCTATTTATTGCTAACTTGCTATCTTCAATACCATTAAGGAGACTTCATGATAGTCAGTAGAATAGCGTTTTACTAACCAATTTAAGCCACAAAATATCCCATCGGGGCCATATAAATGAATACTCCACTCATTTCTTCACAGATTGCTTCTTCTGATAGCGAACCGATGATCGTGTCGACAGTCGGCCACTCTTCACAAAGAGTGACACAACGTCATGGTCATTCGAGAGGGCAATTACTCGGAACATTACAGGGTTTAATTTCAATTGAAGCAGAAAATTGTCAATGGGTAGTGCCCGCAACTCATGGTGTCTGGATACCTCCGCATGTACAACATAGTCTTCTTGGATCACATGGACCATTCGAAGGATGGAGCATCTATATACAAAAAAACGCATGTACAAAACTACCTGTCAAACCATGCGTTTTAGAATTATCTGACTTATTGCGTGAAGCGATAACACGAACCATGTCATGGCATAATTCAGAACTGGAACCGGAACAGCAGCGATTAATTGCCGTAATCCTGGACGAGATTAGAACAATGCCCCAAGTTGAGCTAGCACTTCCAATGCCAAAAGATATGCGTTTGTTAAAAATCGCTTTAGCTTTGTGTGATAATCCTGGTGATGATAGAAAAATTAACGACTGGGGTATTTGGGCTGGCATTTCCCGACGCTCATTAACACGTCGATTTACCAATGAAACCGGGTTTAATTTCACAGAATGGCGTCAGAAACTGCGCATGTTAAAAGCGTTAGAATTGCTTGCTGCCGGAAAACCAATCACACAAATATCTTTATATTTAGGTTATGACAATATAAGCGGGTTTATTGCTATTTTCCGACGAAATTTCGGGGTAACCCCGGGAAACTACCAAAAAGCCATGAGAAATCGTCTGTCATGGCGAAACTTTACTCACACTTCTATCCAAAATGATAATCATATTAATAGTAAATTAATAAAATAAATCTCTATATTTGCTTTTAACTTATAGCAATGCATAATTACTGCCACTCTATAGCACAACAATTTTTTGTGATATGACAGCAGCGCAACCAGCAGCAAAGTAAGGTTAAAGCAGCATATAAACAGTGCTGGAAAAATCCGGTTGTCGGCGTGATAACAATATTAACTCAGAAGCGGTCAGATCAGGTTGCTACTGAAGTTCTATGCTTTATCAGTAGCCGAATCCTGATTTTTGATAACTAAATAATCATTATTTCTATCTTTAAACGCCTGATGTAGCACCACCATCTACGACAATATTTTGCATCGTACTATGATCCGCTATATCGGACGCCAAAAGAATGATCGTATTCGCTATATTATGAACGTTTGCTACTTTCTGTAGTGGGGATTGCTAACTTATGAAGCAACTAGCGCGATATGTTTTGTCTCTTTTGACAGATTAAACTCCGTCGCAAATTGAACGATGAGTTTTAATCGTTCTAAATATCAGTCAAATTGATTGTAATCAGTGCCAATGATATTAAACGTTATTAATAAAGCAAATTAAAAGCTAATCTTCTTCGGCGGGTAGATTGTAATCTTCACTGGCCCAAGCACCTAAATCGATCATCTTACAACGCTCTGAGCAGAACGGGCGAAAGGGGTTAGTTGTAGACCAAAGCACACTTTTACCGCAGTTGGGGCACAGAACAGTTCGTTTTTTTTCATTCATTACTTAATTACCGGATCAAAGCTGTACATAATCAGGGTAAACGGAATATCTTTAGTTAATACTAAGCCTCGAGCCTGTTCTTGTGAAGCTTGTAAAAAGCGAATGTGGGTAAAATATTTATTGGCTGAAACTTCTGGTAAGGCTTCAGTATCCTCTGCCACATCAATACTTAACAGATGAATATTTTGACCAAGACTATTATGTTTATAGCTTCCAGCTGTTGCAATACAATCAACTGATAAACTATTTTGATGTAATATTTTTAATAGTAGGCTGATTGCTTCGTAGGTTGGCAATAAGCTTTGAATCCATTCTTGTAATTGTTGTTCGCGCTCAGCGGGTTTTTTTTGTTGCCAGTAATAGTATGATGGTAAATCATAAGGGCTGGTGCCACCGGGAACAAACATTCGTTGTTTAATCGCCATCAGCCATTCATTCTCTCGCAAATGCTGACCAAATTTTTGTTGTACATTTTGCAGATTGGTCATTGCTGTCTGAATGCTATCTAATAAAAACTGTCCTTCTTCATTCTGTTGTCGTGCCAGACCTTTTTGTCGCTCAAGTTCCTGCAATATATCCAGTTTCAATTCAGCACGTGCCGCAGCTTCCATAATTTCGAACAGTGAAAATAATGCACAATGATGAGCCCATGCTTCAGTACGGATGCTGACTTCATGAAAATGCCTGAATAAATGAGCAATACGCAAAAAATTGCGTACACGCTCAGATAAAGGGTGTTCGAAATGAATAAGTTTTGTCATGACTTAGCCGGTGTTAGCGCGTTATAAATACTGTGCAGGTGCATAACTTGCTGATGAAGATGTTCCCAGTTACCATCATTGTTAATGATATCATCCGCTATAGATTTTCTGTTAATGTCATCAGCCTGTTGTGCCATGATTGCACGAGTTAACTTTTCTGTCAGACCACTTCGTTGCTGAACACGTTTAAGGCGGCAGGTAAGTGGCGCCTCAACAATTAGTATCCGTTGTACCAATTTTTGGAATTCAGGTTTTTCAGCCAGAAGCGGAATTTCTATGATGCCATAGGGTACCGTATTATCGATCTTTTGTTTGGCTTGGTGAAGTTCTTGCCAGATTAATGGATGTAAAATAGTCTCTAGAATTGTCCGGTTTTTGCTATCGGCAAAGACCCAATTACGTAAAAGCTCCCGATCAAGACTTCCATCGGCTGAAAATAGCTCCTGACCACAATGTGCTCTGATCTGTGGCAAGGCCTCTCCCCCCGGGGCCGTTAAAATATGGGAAATTTCATCCGCACTTAAGGTAGGTACGCCTAAATTAGCAAAACAAGTGGCTACAGTTGATTTACCACTACCAATACTGCCGGACAAACCTATCCAATAAGTCATGACTGTAATCCAGATAGTTGTAACCACCACTGGATTAGCTGATTTATTTGGCTATTAGCCATCCATACGATCCAGCCGGCAATCACCAAGGCTGGACCAAAAGCCATTGGCTGACCACGGGCAACTTTGAGAATTATTGAGGCAATAATACCAACCAGTGCTGCCATAAACACGATGATCGGTAATGCCGATGCTCCCATCCAGGCGCCCAATGCTGCCAGTAATTTGAAATCACCATAGCCCATGCCTTCTTTACCGGTAAGCAGTTTAAAAAGCCAGTATAATGACCATAAACTCATATATCCGAGTACGGCCCCCCAGATTGCAGCAGGCAGACTAACAAATTCATTGTATAAATTAAAAAGTAGCCCTAACCATATTAATGGTAGGGTCAGTTGATCGGGCAGTAGTTGGGTATCTGCATCAATAAAACACAAAGCAATTAACACGGTTGTTAAGATTAATCCACCCAATGCTACCGGTGTAACGCCATAACGCCATATAACTGCGGCAAAGGCAATTCCTGTTAGTAGTTCAACACAAAAATAACGAGGACTGATTGTGGTTGAACAATGCGCGCACCGGCCTCGTAATAATAGATAGCTGACCAGAGGAATATTTTGCCATACGCGGATTTTGTGATGACAATGTGGGCAAGCTGAAGGTGGAAAACACAGGTTGAAACGGGTAGATGCTTCAGGGGGCATCTGTAAAGCCTGACGTGCTTCTGCCAACCAGTTGCGTTCCATCATGATAGGAAGACGATAAATAACAACATTCAAAAAACTTCCGATCAAAAGACCAAATAATAAGGCAGCCAGTACAGGGAACCAGATTTCAATTAACATATCTTATTTAACCTACGGCATTACCGATGTTGAATAGTGGTAGATACATGGCCACCAGTATTACCCCGACAATCAGACCAAGTACTACCATAATAATCGGCTCCATCAGGGAGGATAATTGTGATACTGCCGTATCAACATCTTCCTCATAAAATTCCGCAGCTTTATTCAGCATATCATCCAGAGAACCAGATTCTTCACCAATCAGGGTCATCTGAATTACCATATTGGGAAAGACTTCTGTTGCCTCCATGGATGAAGTAAGTGAAATCCCCTGATTCACTTTAGCACGAATATCCTGTGTTGCTTCTTCATAACGAATATTGCCTGTAGCGCCCGCTACTGAATCCAACACTTCAACCATGGGTACACCAGCAGCAAACAAGGTTGCTGTAGTACGGGCCCAACGGGCAATTGCTGCTTTACGGACAATCGGGCCAAAAATCGGCATTTTTAATAACATGTAATCGACACGTTTTTGTAGTTCTTGCGATTTTTGCATCGATTTAATAAAACCGACAGCTCCACCAATGAGTATGATAAGCATATATATGCCATAGGCGACAAAGAAATCAGAAATATTCATCATCACTTGTGTTAGACCTGGCAAAGAAACACCCATTTCTTGATAAACTTTAGCAAATGCAGGCAATACATACATCATCATGACAAAAATCAACGCAATAGCGACGACGATTACCGCTATGGGATAGGTTAATGCTCCTCTGACTTTTTTCTTAATGCTTTGGGTTTTTTCTTTGTAAAGTGACAATTTGTCGAGAATGGACTCCAGTACACCACCGGTTTCACCTGCCCGAACGAGATTACAATAAAAACGGTCGAAATATTTAGGATATTTGGCAAACGAGTCAGCTAGTGTGTGACCTTGTTCAACGTCGCTCCGGATGTTTAACAGCATTGCTGTCATGCTCGGGTTGGCATGCCCTTTAGCGGCAATATCGAAAGCCTGCATCATTGGTAAGCCCGCTTTCATCATGGTTGAAAGCTGACGCGTAAAGACAGTGATATCTGTCGCTGATATTTTCTTTTGGCGACTTTTCTTGACCTTCCTAATGTTTACGACTCTGATCTGACGGCGTGTCAGTTTAGCACGTGCCTCGGTTTCATTTTTGGCAACAATTTCCCCGCGAACCAACTGTTCGGTTCTAATATTTTTGCCTTCGAAACTAAAGCTAATACCGGAGATTTTGCTTTTAACTGCTACTGGTTTATTCATAATGCTTTTCCGCAAATACTAACTAATTTATTTTGATATAGGATATCTCTTTTAATCATTCGTAGATGCTAGAATTTCATCTAGCGAGGTAATACCTGCCATTACTTTCAGTAGACCAGCGTGACGTAAATCAACCAGTCCTTCTTTTAAAGCCTGACGATTGATGTCTACTTCATTACCATTATTCATAATGATGCGTTGCATTTCTTCGCTAATTGGCATCACTTCGTAGATGCCAGCACGTCCTTTATATCCTTTACCTTTACAGCGATCACAGCCCACTGGCCGGTAAAAGACCCATTCGCGCGCCAGATCTTCATCGCTGAAACCAGCTTTTTTCAAAGCTGGCTCAGGAGGTCGGTCAGCTGGTGCTTTGCAAGAACACAAACGCCGTACCAAGCGTTGTGCCATAATCAGATTCACTGAACTGGCAATATTGAATGGGGCTACACCCATATTCAACATACGCGATAATGTCGCTGGAGCATTGTTGGTATGCAAAGTAGAAAATACCATATGCCCAGTCTGTGCTGCTTTAATGGCAATATCTGCGGTCTCCAGATCACGAATTTCCCCTACCATGATGATGTCTGGGTCCTGACGCAGGAAAGATTTTAATGCAGCTGCAAAAGTAAGGCCTTGTTTATCATTTACGTTAACCTGATTAATACCCGGTAAATTAATTTCCGCAGGATCTTCTGCTGTGGATATATTGGCACTTTCTGTATTGAGAATATTCAGACAGGTGTATAAAGAGACGGTTTTACCGGAACCGGTAGGACCGGTAACCAGCACCATACCATAAGGACGATGAATGGCTTCGAGTAATAGCTTTTTTTGAAATTCTTCAAAACCAAGCTGATCAATATTTAGTGTGGCTGCATCTGAATTCAGAATACGCATTACAATTTTTTCACCAAACAGGGTTGGCAGCGTGCTGACACGAAAATCAATAGGTTTGGCGCCCTTGCGAAACTGAATCTGAATGCGTCCGTCTTGCGGAATGCGTTTTTCAGAAATGTCTAATTTAGACATAACTTTAATGCGTGAAGAAACCAGATTACGGATATTCAGTGGCATGCGTACTACTTCGCGTAATTGACCGTCAATACGAAAGCGCACACGCGCCATTTCTTCATAAAATTCAAAATGGATATCTGAAGCACCAGAATTGAGGGCGTCTCCCAAAACATTAAATATGAATTTTGCGACTGGACCGTTTTCACTATCATCATCCTCGGCCGACATGGCGGTAGAACCAACCTCTTCGATATTGTCAAAAGTACCGTCTATGCCATCTAATAGATCAATAGATTCTGATGTAATATTGTCCAATAATTGTCGCAGCTGATCATCGCGAACAATAATAAGGTTAAGTATACAACCTACTTCAGAGGAAATTTTTTGATAATGCTGAATAGGTGTTGGATCAGAAACAGCCAAAAACAATCGGTTACCACGCTTCATGAGTGGTACACACAGATTAAGCTGCATAGTTTTGGTCTCAATCAGATCAGCTGGTACCAAATTTGGATTATATTGTTCCAAATCAAGATAGGGAATGCCGAATACACTTGATAAAAAAAGGACCAGTTTATCGGCATTAATATAACCTAATTGCAGCAATGCTGGAATAACCGGACGCTTCTGCTCCAACTCTGTACGTAGTTTTTCTGCTTGTTCAGCATCAATAAGCTGATGCTTGTATAAAACCCGAATTAATCCCAAACTCATACAAACTAAATTCCATGTTAATGTTTTGTGAACTGATATTTGCAATTAAAAGTTTAAATTAAATGTAATTGCTTTAAAGGTCCAGTTCAGTTTATGGTTTACACTATGCTGCAAATAAACTTGTTAAAATATTGCATTTGTAGCATATTTATGTGCATTTTAGCTAATTATAAGTTAATTTGTGTATTTATACAGCTTATAAATTGTTATAAGTGCACATTTCCCAATAATCAACATGTAATTGCAATTCCCATCTTTGACGCCATTCATTAGCTATTAGCCGATATACCGCGCGAATATGCTCAGGTAGAGTGGTCGTGCAGCGGAAAAACATAGCCTCGCACTCTTGATTATCATAACGTAATAATGCTTTGGTATGACCAGTACCAACAGGTTGCTGACTGACAACAATAAATTCGTTACAGAAACTTGGTTCTGGAAAATTTTGTCCCCATACCAATGTGTTTAGTAACTGTGCAGTAGTTAAATTCAAATACTGACTGTCGAGTATTCCATCTGTCTGAAAAATATGATGCAGATCTTCACTGCTAATGAGTTGTCTGCATACCTTTTCAAATGCCTGCTGGAAAGCTGATAAATTAGTTGCCAGCAAACTTAATCCGGCAGCCATAGCATGACCACCAAATTTCTGAATTAGCTCGGGATGCTGTTTGCTAACCAAATCTAGTGCATCGCGTAGATGTAGGCCAGGAATGGAACGACCTGAACCGCGCAGGGTATTATCTTCGGCTGGTGCAAACACTATACTGGGACGGTGGTATTTTTCCCGTAATCTCCCGGCAACAATACCAACTACACCCTGATGCCAGTTATCATGATAGACAACAATACTATGGTGATTAGCAGGGTTGATGTCTGTCAGTTGCATAGCAGCTTCATTTTGCATATCCCGTTGAATCTGGCGACGTTCATGATTCAGTTCATCCAGTTGTTCTGCCAGATCTCTGGCTTGCTCGTCATCATCACAGAGCAAACAAGCAATACCCAGACTCATGTCATCTAGTCGACCCGCAGCGTTCAGACGAGGAGCAATGCAAAATCCCAGATCCATGGTTTGTGCCTGTTCTGGTTTACGTTTGGCGATCGTAAATAATGCACTGATACCAGTCTGCATTTTTCCAGCGCGAATGCGTCTGAGTCCCTGAGTCACTAAAATACGATTGTTGTGATCAAGAGGTACCACATCGGCAATAGTACCTAAAGCCACCAGATCCAGCCATTGTGCCAGATTGGGTTCGGGTCGCTGACTATTAAACCATGCAGTTTGGCGTAAATGCTGACGCAGTGCCATCAGTACATAAAACATTACGCCGACCCCAGCCAAGGATTTGCTGGCAAAAGTATCGCCGGGTTGGTTTGGATTAACAATAATGCAATCAGGTAATTTTTCACCGGGTAGATGATGATCCGTAATAAGTACATCCATACCAAGCCGTTGTGCGTGCGCCACCCCAGCTAAGCTGGCAATACCGTTATCCACTGTTAGCAGTAATTTTGTACCGGCATTCGCAGCCATTTCAGCAATTTCTAGCGTCAATCCGTAACCATGTTCAAAACGATTCGGAACTAGAAATTCAATACTGGCTCCCATGGCTTGCAAGCCACGAATGCCAACTGCGCAGGCAGTAGCGCCATCGGCATCATAATCGGCGACGATCAAAATTTTTTCCTGTTTACGAATTGCCTGTGCCAGCCGTTCACTGGCAGCCTGAATATTTTTCAGATCGTGAAAAGGCAATAATGCGCTCAGATTGTGTTCCGTCTCCTCTTTATGTTGCACAAAACGCGTAGCATACAATCTGGCTAAAAGTGGATCGACGCCTTGTGCCAACAAAGTTCGATTGGCGTTTTCATCCACTGGACGAGTCAGAATCCGGGCTGGTTTCATAGCATTGATCCGTTAAAGGGAAGTATTTTGCGCCAGAAAGGGGCAATCCGCGGTTTACGTATGCGTAGCAATCCACCTCTAATGCCATCAGTGACAATATCCAGTTGACGAACTTCTCCGGATCGTAATGCCGATAATAAAGGTTGTCCCCATTGCTGTTCCCATTGCCTTAGCATGAGTTCATAAACCGAAAAATCATTCTGTATACAAGGAGATAAAAACTCATTTTGGAACAGTATGATATGTGTATCATCATGTATTTGTGCTACAAAAGTTTCATAATTTGTAGGAAGCGGTTGTGCTGCTAAAGCCCATGAGCAATTGGTAAACAATGGTAAGCCTGTATCAGCAGAGCCTATACTATCTGTTTGTAGCCAGAGAGCATTAATAGGCAATTCTCCTTGTTGTGCTCGTTGCTGATTAAGGGGATGTTCATGAAGCAGCATCTGAAGCTCTGTCTGAAATTTCAGTATCTGTTGCGCATCACGGCCAATTGGTTTAGTTGTGCCATTCAGATAGCCATCTAGATCCAACAAAGAAGGAGAGCTAAATTTCAGTTCTTTGGGCGTAATCATGATCCATAAATCGGGTCGGCATACCCGTAATTCCCAGCCCTCCTCAGCAAACCAATGATTTAATACCTGACAAAAATTTTCTGCTTCAACCGGTGTTAAAGCTAAAATATCGCCACTAAGACATTGTATCTGATGTAAACCAGCTTGCTGATGGGTTGGTATCGCGATCAAACAATGACACTGCTCATCAATTCTAAGTTGATTTTTGGCCTGTTCTAACCATGAATTTTGCCAAAGATACTGGCGGTAAAAATCCTCTCTGCTACTTGTCTGTGACCGGAATCTACCCCACTGGCGCAGCTTATTGAGTGCCGGCAAATTTATGTCCGGCAGGGTAGTGTCATGATGAGGCCATAATAACCCGGGCAGAACCAAAGTCAGATGTAAATTTGCCGGCATGAATTCCTAACTTTACTGACAAAACTAATAAAAAAACCGATATGAGCAGAAGGGAATATTAACCCAATAGCCAATTGTTAACTTGTTGTAGGTTTTGAATACTTAATAGTGCGGTATCCGCTCTGGCTGCCTGAATGACCATGTCAGTCTGTAGCAATAAACCATCACGGATAAAATGCACGTTCAAATGTTCATCAGGATGAAAGCGAGACCATTGAGTAGTGAAGTCGGCAATGATTTCGTTGTTCAACGCGATAAGCTGGTCGCCAGCACACAAACCGGCATTTTCGGCACTGCCATCACTGAAAACTTGCTGTAAAACAATACCCAGCGTGCTAGCTTGAAAACGTCCGCCAAGATCTGCTGCAGCGCTTATCTTTGGTGATTGCTGTTCTACATAAGCACCACCATGTTGTCTGGGTAGGGGTTGCCACTGAAGTTGTACACCGGCCTCAGCCAGAACTTCCGTCAGTGGCAGATCATTGGTGGTATTAATGTATTGTTGATAAACCTGCTGTAAATCCAGCCCAGTGACCTTTTCTGCTATATTTAACCATTCATCTTCAGCTAGGCCACAGCCTCGTTGACACCAATCCTGAAACAGAGCACGCATCACATCATCCAGAGATTGCTGCTGTTGTGTGTGGATACGAATATAATGATCCAGACATAAGGCTGCCAGTGCACCTTTCTGATAATAGCTGACAATTGCATTAGGGCTATTTTCGTTTTGTTTATAATATTTAGTCCAGGCAGTCAAACTTGAGTCAGCCAAACTTTGTATCTGTCGGCCACTGCCTTGTTGTACCCGTGTAATAGTTTTAGCCAATAATTGCAGATACTGAGCAGGCGTAATTACACCACTACGTACTAAAAATAAATCATCATAGTATGATGTAATACCTTCAAATGCCCACAACAAACGGGTATAAGCTTCGGTATTGAGATCACTATCAGCAAAAACGGCAGGAATAATAGATTTAACATTCCAGGCATGGAAATATTCATGACTGAACAAACCCAGCAAAGTAATATAAGCATCATCATTACCAGCATCTGCTTGTGGTAAATCATGACGATCAGCCTGCAATGCCGTTGATGATCGGTGTTCCAGACCACCGTAAATACCTTTGCCAACATGCAATAAAAATTGATAGTGCGTAAATGGATCCGGTGCAGCAAACATGGCTATCTGTGTGGTACAAATTTTCTGCACATCATCGACTAGCCGCTGCTGATCAAATTCCGCAAATTGACCGCTAATGATAATTTCATGCTCAATGCCATCTGCTGTGAAGGGTAGTCGTAATAATTTTCCCATTTCGACCGGGTGGTCAATCAGGGCACGATAATCTGTAGCCTGATAAACCTGTGCCTGTTCAGTCAATGGCATCGTGGTGGCAATATCCCAGTGTGATGGTAAATCACTTATTTGTAACTGACAGGTTTCCTGCGAACGCTGATTGTGGCGTAAAAATAGACAGGCACCATCAAAGAAAGCACGTTCTGTGCTCAGAAATGAACCCCTCACTGATGCATCAAAAGCATATACTTGATAATCTATTTGCCAATCCCCGGTTTGTCCTGCACAAACCCAAGTATTTTTATTCGTTTGCACAATTGAAGCTGGTCTACCATTGCAGCATGCAGATAGTGAAACAATATGACGGGCAAAATCACGAATCATATAACTGCCCGGTAACCAGTTTGGCAAACTTAAACTAAAATCTTTATTGTCTACCTGCGTAAAATGCAGACTGATCTGCCACAGATGTTTGGTCAGAGAGTAGGGATGGACATGATAGTAAAGCATGGTTTTGATCTAAATAAAGTAGAAGTAAAACACTTCGTAGATAGATTGCAAATAAAAGCAGCTAGCTGAGGTTAAATAATACTACTTGTTTTCAATAGTATCAGGTTAGATAATTTTTATAGTAACAATAATTTCAGGCTGCCTGAACCATAAAATTGCATTCAGACAGCCTGCCAGAATAACTGCAAATTTAGACTAAAGGTGTAACTTCAATACCAAACATTGCTCGAGCAGTATTCAACATCTGGCAGCTAAAGCCCCATTCATTATCATACCAAGCCAATATTTTAACCATATTACCATTGGTAACTTTGGTTAAAGTACTGTCAAAAATGGATGCCTGAGGAGTATGATTAAAATCAGTAGAAACCAGAGGAAGTGTATTGTAACCAAGAATATGACGCATACTGCCTTCACTAGCGGCTTTAACCAGTGCATTAACTTCATCCACAGTGGTGTCACGTGCTGCTTCAAAAGTTAAATCCACTAAAGAGACATTGATGGTTGGAACCCGAACTGCAAAACCATCAAATTTACCTTGCAACTCCGGTATTACTAGTCCGAGTGCTTTAGCGGCGCCAGTTTTGGTTGGAATAATATTTTCAACGGCACTGCGGGCACGGCGTAAATCTTTATGGCGCACATCAGTCAGTACTTGGTCATTAGTAAAAGCATGAATCGTAGTCATTAGACCTTTAACAATGCCTAAACCATCATTAACAGCTTTGGCAACGGGAGCCAGACAGTTGGTAGTGCAGGATCCATTAGAAATAACGGTCATGTCTGGCGTCAGAATATGATGGTTTACCCCGTAAACTACTGTAGCATCAACATCCGTGCCACCGGGAGCTGAAATTAATACCTTTTTAGCACCATTGTTTATATGCACACTGGCTTTTTCTTTACTGTTGAATGCGCCAGTACATTCCAGTACTAAATCTACTCCAAGCTCTCCCCAAGGCAATTCAGCCGGATTGCGAGTAGAAAAAAAGCGGATATGGTCGTTATTAACTACCAATCCATTGTCATCAAAGCTCACTTCAGCTGCAAAACGACCATGAACAGTATCAAATTTGGTCAAATGAGCGCTGGTTTCTAACGAACCGCTGGCATTTACTGCTACGATTTCAAACTGATCACGCAGGTTATAGTCGTAAATTGCTCGTAACACTTGGCGACCAATGCGGCCGTAACCGTTAATGGCAACTTTTAACGTCATGATTATTCCTTTTTATGTCAGACAGAGCCGGGGAAATACATTCTGGCAAACTGATGGCTGGTTTATAGTAGGGTATTTTTAAATATTCAATACCGTTAAACATTATAGCCTATATGACTTTTTTCCACATCCTGATTACAACAGAGGGCTGATATTAGCATCTGGAATGTTCAAATACTGTTGCATCGCTTTCAAGGAAGCTTCCATATCAAGCCAGTTCATACTAAAAAAGATACTTAATAATATCGCTCCGGCTATGGCAGCAACTAAAAAATAAACAATATAAGCAAGAATAATTTTGCCAGGCTTGTGTTTACTTATTTGGATAAAACCGACAAACTGAACCAACATAATCCATGATAGCCACAAAAAGCTTGGCATAACCATTATTTCAGGCCAATAAATTAAAGCAAGTAATGGCATCATTAATGCTTCAGTGACCAGCACATAACCACACCATTGCATTGGAGAGCTGTTTGCTGGGCTCAGAAAAATTTTCATTACCAGACATAATATTAGCCAGCGGACAACGGTTAAAGCAAAAAAAAAGCTAATTAATCCGACCTGAGACCCGATCAAAAGTGAAGATGTTGAGGCTGTATTGATTAAACCAAGCGTGAATAATACCAGTATCGTAATACTTAGTGGATAACGATAATGCGTGATTGGATAAAACTTAAGCCTTAATGCAGTCCACGCATCAACTAAAAATTGGTACATTTAATTAACACCTAAAATGATTCATTACACAAAACATTCAAAAGTAGCGATATGTCGCACCTGATTATATGGCTGCTATGTAGAGTAATGGAAGTTTTATTAACCTGATTGTATTTACGTAATTAAATAAAACCTGTTTACCAATTCTATTAGATATGGCTAAATGGTTATTTTATATCGTATTACTTGAGCTTGCTAAATATTTCATCCATTTCTATAGATCTTACTCAAATTGTTATGGATAAAACGATTGGTAATCAGGATATTTTATTATAAATTTTCAGCAATCTTCTATTTTTTTAATCTTTATATTGAGCCAATCTATTATCTGGCCACTCCATTTTTTTGCAGAATTTATGTAAACTGATCGAACCATCTCCCTTATTTGGTACATAAATTATTGATAACAATTAAAGAGATTTTCTCGCATGGTGGTGATATGGCTATCATATAACAAATAAATTTTAGAAATCTCATCTATAACTAAAGCTGCTTCACCATTTAAAAACTCAATCCAATTTAATGTTTCATTCTCAGTAATTTTTGGATATATATATTATTCATTTACCATATTCAATAAGATATGATTAAGGACATATTATATAAACTAAATAGTGTGCTCAGACATAATATCCATTAAACGTTTTGGGTTGGTACATAAAATGCTCTCCTTGATAAGGTTTTTGAATGTTGTAAATATCTTTGCATTTTTCAAAATGCTGTTTTAGAAATAATTTATTTTATATTGAAATAGATATTATGAATGCTTTTGTCTAATCAGGAGAAATGCATATTTTGACAAATTAAGTTTTAAGCTAGTTTTTGTGCATCACCACAAAAACTAGCTGAAACATTTTTTCTAGGCTTGTTAATTCTAAGATTGAATCATATGTAGTTATTATTAAATATTCATTATCCTTTTCTTAAAACTCTCCTTGTTTCTGTGATATTAGGACAAAAATACCCATTTGAATTATTAATAGTTATAGTTCAATGCTAAAGATTTAGTTATTACTGTTTCATTTTCATTTCTTACCGTATTATTATTGAATAATTCATCAAAATTAATTTTAAATATTAATCCTGTAATTTAAACAACTTTTTACGTTCTTCTCTGAAAAGAAAATAGTTATTATACCTTTCGTCTAATTGAAATAT
Source organism: uncultured Neisseriaceae bacterium (assembly GCA_946481965.1). Classification (GTDB taxonomy): domain Bacteria; phylum Pseudomonadota; class Gammaproteobacteria; order Burkholderiales; family Neisseriaceae; genus Snodgrassella. Next base: position 15,264 of record CAMLPN010000029.1, read on the forward strand.
GTTATGAAGATAAATTGAATTATGATAAGTTACTTTTAGTGCTAAGATAAATTGTGCAACTGCAGTACTTTTTACTTATTTGTAAACGAACTTTCCCTGATCCTGATGCTATTGGTTATTTCACGCCAAATAGTCATTAACTGCTTTTTACTGTAAGCTTTACTGCTATCACGTGGGATAATATAGTACATTTCAATCTCTAATTTGGGATGTTTATTATCAGGCTCTTCCATGTTAATGCCTAAATTAAAAATATATATCTCTTTTTTTAATCCATTGTCGTTACTATCCAAAAAGTCGTTATTTTTAACAATAACTTCCTCTAAATGAAGATTATTAATTTCTCGTGTTCCCTTATAAATTTTTTGCCCTTCACCCTGAATAATAAAATTGTCTGGAATATCAAACAATGATTCGCTTCCGGCATAATTAGTAAATGTGATACGAAAATAAAAATCTTCCCTATCTTCATAGCGATAAGTAAATTGGATGTATTTTGGTCTGTCATCATCACCTTGCATAAAGCCATTTATAAAACAAAAACCAGGTTCATCTGGAATAGTATAATCATCACGAACACGCATACGTTCAAATAATGTTCGCATTTGCGCTATTTTCTCAGGTACATTGTTATTGTTGATGTCTGGATGTTTTTTTCTCTCCTCATCATATCGACTAGCAGAGCCATTGGTAGCTGCCATCTCAATCTTAAAAGTAACTTCATTTAGCCAGCGATAACCTTCTAAAATTCGAACACTATCAGGAATTCCTTCACTCGCCATCCTTTCAAAAATAACTCCTTGCATTTCAGCACTATTTGAAACTGATAATGGATAGATTGCTTTTAAAAAATTACCATCAATTGGATCTATCGGTTGAGTATTTTTTAACTCTTGTTCACGGCGGGCGAGCATTTGTTTAAAGGCAGTGAAATCTTGCTGAGATGTTGAAATATCAATGTTTTGATTGTAATCATATTGAAACGAATTATCTTTTGTTGCTTTAAATTGTTTTGGTAAATCAATTAAATAGTTACCCAAGCAGCGAGTAGCTTTAACAGCAAATAGTTGATCGACAGATACATTCGGATTTTTAATATCATCTGCTTTTGATAAAAAGGATAAAAATAAGAAAGATAATAAGAAAAAATAACGGAACATATTTCCCCCCACATTTTTTCATGAATATATGTCGTCTGAATGACTATACATACTATATTAGTACAGAGGCAATTAAAAGATTATTGTCAATGTGATGAATTTTTGTCACCTACAAACTATTTTCAACTAATGTTGCAATAATCATCGGATCAATCCCACTCTACCGGATAACGGTGTAATCATTGCGACCCATTTACAATGCTACAACAAACTTAAAATCTTTCACAAAGTATTTTTTTATTAATGGGTAAACGAACTTTCCCTGATTCTGATGCTATTGGTTATGTCACGCCAAATAGTCATTAACTGCTTTTTGCTATAGGATGGTACGTCATCATATCTGGGTGGTATATAATACATTTCAACCCGCAACTGAGGTTTTTTATAGTCCGCATCAAATGCATTAATACCAAGTCTGAAAAGATACCCTTTATCTCTAGGAAGATCATAATCTAGGTTACCATCCCGATCAAAATATATGCCTTTTTGTATCCATTCCTCCATAACCATATTATTGTTTTTACGCTTACCTTTATAAACAGTATGTCCCCCTAGTTCTCTTGGTTCTTTTAACAACGGAATTTCATCTGAATAATCATGAGAATGTATTGTGATAACTAAATTTTTATAATTTTTATCTCTATTATAATTTTTATCTCTATATAGAGTAGATATCTCTTTATCTTTATATTCCTCTATACCACCATGCATAAATCCATTAGGGAAACAAAAACCTACATCAGTCGGGACAGTAAAATCATCGCGGGCGTGAATACGGTCAAATAATTTATTCATATGTGCTAATTTGTCTGATACATCATTTTCATAGACATCTGGATATCTTTCTCTATCCTCATCATACCGACTAGCAGAACCATTTGTGGCTTTCATTTCAATTTTGAAGGTCACTCCATCTTGCCAGCGATAACCTTCTAAAATTCGTGCAACATCATCAATTCCTTCACTCTCCATCCTTTCAAAAATGATACCTTGCTTTTTATCAACATTTGAACCAGACAATGGATAGATTGCTTTTAAAAAATTACCATCTATCTTGTCAATAGGTTTGGTATCTTTTAATTTTTGCTTTCGATTAGCTATCATCTGTTTAAAAGAAGGAAGATCTTGTTTTTGAGTGTTAATATCGATAATGTTATCAAAATGAAATTCAGTGCCTGGATATGGATATACTGTAAATTCCTTGGGTAAATCAATTAAATAAACTCCCATGCAACGAGTCGCTTTTTCAGTAAATGGTTGATCGGCAGATACATTCGAATTTTTAATATCATCTGCTTTTGATAAAAAGGATAAAGATAAAAATAAAAAAAATAGTAAGTAAGAATAGCGCAACATATTTCCCCACAAAATTTCTATTGAAATAGAATAGATGTCTTCTAACATATTTAACATAATATTTCAAATATTAATCTAATTTATCCTATATTTTATTATAAAGATACAAATCATTTTTGATTTTTCTGTTATTAGTCAATTTTAATGAGTTAATATTGTTTTAATTGAGCGAAGGTTATCAATAAATGAAACCGATAAATCAAAACTGATTTATGTTAAATATGCATGTGGTACTTTATCTGTGTATTCAGCCTCTCTTGATTTTAATTCATGACATTTTGTTGTAGTTTTTTTGTATCTGATTTCCTTTTATTATTTTAGTTTATTTCATCTTCGTGGTAATTGTTTCAGTGCTTTTACCGTACAAGCTAGTTTAGGTCGATAAATTACCATTAACTTCAAATATTTAATATCTCGTGTATTTGATATATTAGCTTTGATTTTTTAGTAATTTGAAGAATTAGAAATAAATTAATATTACATTTATATAGTTATCAATATAAAGATAATAGTCTTAAATTTTATCAGCAATAATTGCATTTTTAATATAAATGTATCATTTTTAAGACTGGTTATTTCTAAGATGATTAATTGGTTGCTTTTAAATCTGCTTATATTTTAGACAATCTATCAGCTGACAAAAATTTTATTGAAGATATTTCTTGATTAAAGTTTGTGTTCATACCACGCAGTTTATTAAAAAAACCAATATAATATAAAAAATTTTTTAATTTTCAATACTTAATCTCGATATCCACGAGGGGATGCGTTTAATTAATATTGCCACAATTAATTACACAGAGCAGTCATCATTAACGCTTAGCTAAGAGCAAACAACCGCTAGCTATTCCGATCGAAATCATTAATTAATGACACCACAATAACAGTAAAATGTCCTGTATGAGTGCCACAATTTCATACAGGACTTAAGCCAACCTAGCCCATTTACAATTAACTTTAAAGTAGCATTACTGATGAGCAGAACATTCGAATGTTGGTTCTAATTAATAGAAAATACGGATTAATCAGCTAGATGACCATACAAAAAGCAGTAGTCGTCTAGAGGCAATTAATGATTATTGTCATTGTCGTGAATTTCTGTTGCCTGCAATGTATTTTCCATTAATGTTGCAATGGTCATTGGGCCAACCCCACCGGGTACCGGTGTAATCATTGCGGCTCGTTCACAGGCTACAGCAAACTCAACATCACCACATAATTGCCCATTCTCAAGACGATTAATGCCAACATCAATTACTACTGCTCCGGGTTTAATCCAATCACCTCTGACAAAATTTGGTTTACCTACACCGACTACCACAATATCTGCTGCAGCAACCTCCTCGGCAAGATTTTGTGTTGCACTGTGGCAAATGGTTACAGTTGCACGAGCCAATAACAGTTCAAGTGCCTGTGGTCGACCGACAATATTTGACGCACCTACAATCACCGCTTTTTTACCAATAACGTTGATTCCATAGGCATCCAGCAATGTCATTACCCCTTTAGGCGTACAAGGACGCATTAATGGCATTTTAACCACCAAGCGACCAATATTATAAGGATGAAAGCCGTCTACATCCTTATGTGGGACAATTCTTTCCAAAACCAGTTGGCTGTTAATATGTTTTGGTAAAGGCAGTTGTATCAGAATACCATCTATATCTCTGTCCGCATTCATCTCATCAATCAGCGCCAGTAATTCCTCTTCACTGGTCTGTGCTGGTAATTCATAGCTGCGGGATTCGAAACCTGTTGTTTCACAGGCACGTTTTTTATTGCGTACATAGACTGCACTGGCCGGATCCTCACCAACCAATACCACCGCCAAACAAGGGCGGCGTAATTGATTATTGATACGTTGTTGTACACGTTCGGCTATATCCTGCAGAATTTGTTGTGAAATTTTTTTACCATCAATAAGTTGAGCTGTCATTAACGATTCCAGAAAAAATAAAAAATAAATCAGTATTATGCAAAGAAATACATAGCAATAAAATATCAAATTAGACGTAATATAATTTAAATTTAAAACTATTGATTTTTGCTAATATTATCATTTCTATTGATATCATATAAACGTAAGCTTATTTAAACAGTGGCAATTAAACAACCTAAAATGCTGGCTGATATTAATCATAACTAATCAGAATTGGCTTGTTTCCCAGAATAATTGATTAACCTTCTATACTCAGAGCAACACTTATTTCAAATACGATATCAAATTATCAATTGCTCAATGATGACTTTTCTTTAAAGCATAAACAAATAGCAAGTAAAACCAACAATAGGAATTTGGAAGTAGGGCTAGCAGCAAAGAATCAAACTGTATTCTTTTCATTTGCGCAGCGCATAGCCTTTAATTTATTTATCTTAAGATTGAAAAATTACCATTGTTGTATGGCATTTATCATAATAGCGATTTTTAATAATAACCCTATACACAATAAATTATTCAATTCTGACAGAGGCCAGTACGATACCCGATGGTAAATAAAATAAATTATAAAATTCAAAAATTTGCCAAAAAGTCGATCTTAACCCCTTGACGACATATTTTTTGCCCTGTATAGTTCGCTTCTCTCGTCGGGGTGTAGCGCAGCCTGGTTAGCGCATCTGCTTTGGGAGCAGAGGGTCGTGAGTTCGAATCCCACCACCCCGACCATATCGACCGAATCCTTGTCCGGATAGATTTGAGAGTACGCGCCCGTAGCTCAACCGGATAGAGCACCGGCCTTCTAAGCCGGGGGTTACAGGTTCGATTCCTGTCGGGCGCACCAAAGTTTGAGAAGTTTTATGGTGGCTGTAGCTCAGTTGGTAGAGCCCTGGATTGTGATTCCAGTTGTCGTGGGTTCGAGCCCCATCAGCCACCCCACAATGGAAAGCCCAAGCAGTTTGCTTGGGCTTTAATTTTACTTGATATCAAGTGACAAAATTATCGTCAGCTCGACTATTTTCAGTTATTCTCTGCTAGTTGCTTAATAATTGCTTTATTGCTATGAATAGATCTGCAACTGAATCTCATCCATTGACCATAGCTTTATGCGCTGGGGAAGCATCCGGTGATTTACTGGGCGCTCATCTCATGAATGCCATCCGTAAACAATACCCGCAGGTAAATTTTATCGGGATCGGTGGTCCGCGTATGCTGGCTGCGGGCATCAATAGCTTGTATGATCAGGAAAAGCTGGCTGTGAGGGGCTTTGTTGAGGTAGTCAGAAAATTACCAGAAATATTATCTATTCGTCGTGGCTTAATTAAAGCTCTCAAACAGATACGACCACAGGTATTTGTGGGTATTGATGCGCCAGACTTTAACCTTGGCGTGGCTATGGAGCTGAAACGAGCCGGCATTGCTACTGTACACTACGTTAGTCCGTCAGTTTGGGCATGGCGGCGCAAGCGCGTAAAAAAAATCGTCAAACAAGTTGATGAAGTACTATGTTTATTTCCCATGGAGCCCGAGTTGTATCAACAAGCTGGTGGCCAGGCTCGTTTTATTGGTCATCCACTGGCACAAATTTTGCCAGTACATATTGATAAAGCTGCCAGAAGAATTCAGCTGCGATTATCCGCACAGGATCCTGTTTTTGTATTGATGCCGGGCAGTAGAGTCAGTGAAATAAATTTTATGGCGCCTTTGTTTTTACAGGCCGCCGAAATCATTTTACAACGCTATCCACAAGCCCAATTCTTGTTGCCCCTTGCTACTGTGGCAACACGAAAACGGATGCTGGAAATTCTGGCACAGCCGGTCTGGCAAAAATTACCTATTCGAATCATGAATGCTCATGCAGATATGGCTTGTCAGGCGGCAGATGTGGCTCTAGTTACCAGTGGAACGGCTACGCTGGAAGTAGCTTTATGTCAATGTCCAATGGTAATCAGTTATAAAATCTCATCACTTACCTATGCCTACGTAAAACATAAAATTAAAGTTCCTTATGTTGGTTTACCTAATATATTACTGGGCAAAAATGTCGTACCGGAATTATTACAGCATAACGCCACACCACAAAAATTAGCTCAAGCGGTACTGCAATGGTATGAGTCACCAGCAGAAGTTCGCGCTGTACAGAATGATTTTGAACGTTTGCATCAGCAATTAACCATGAAAACAGATGAACTGGCTGCACAAGCAGTTCTCGAGCACGCCATAAAATAAAATGAATCAGTCATTACTCGTATTACCTAGTCATGCCGGTGTTGATGAAGCTGGTCGCGGACCTTTAGTAGGAAGTGTATATGCTGCTGCGGTTATCCTTCCTGAAGATTATCACTTGCCCGGATTAACAGACTCAAAAAAACTATCGGAAAAAAAACGTGATGACCTAGCGATTATGATTAAAGAGCAGGCGAAAGCGTGGGCAGTATCCTTTGCGAATATTGAGGAAATTAAACAATATAATATTTTACATGCTACCATGCGTGCGATGGTCAGAGCCGTGGCGAATTTAACTATTCAGCCATCTAAAATCTGGATTGATGGCAATCGCGTGCCTACCGGTTTAACGATACCGGCTGAAGCGGTAATTAAAGGAGATTTGAAAGTTGCAGCCATTTCTGCTGCTTCGATACTGGCCAAGACTGCTCGCGATGCAGAAATGTATGCGTTAGCAAAACGTTACCCACAATATGGTTTTGATAAACACAAAGGTTATGGAACGGCTGCTCATCTGGCGGCATTACAGCAATTTGGCGTACTTCCAGAGCACAGACAGGATTTTGCCCCAGTTAAAGCTTTACTAATGCAGGGTAAACTATTTGTTTGAAGTTATGCAGCAGATTGAATTTTTGCTTATTAATCATTACACATTCAGTTTACACACATTAGCGAGCAGTTATTAAAAATCTGTAATGCTGACGTTTATTCGTAAAAAAATTAGGCACAAGCACGGTAAATATCTCATTAGTACACAAGTCAGACTAATGCCGGCACTGTACCTTTTATTATTTCTTGCAGAAACAAAGATGTTAAGCTTAACCCAGTGTACATTTGTTTGAGTTTACTATTTTCAGCTTTAGGTGTTTTAACCACATAACATCCGATGATTTTATACCGCCAATTTATAAATGGGAGACACTTCCATATTCCTGGCAAAGTTCTTTGACCATAATGTCAGCTTCAACTTCTTTTAAAACTGCTACAATTCAATATATCGATAATTTTTGCGTACTATTTGAAGGCATGGTGACTTTATATTTAAATATACAATTCAAAATGAAATAAAAAATAGACATAGATGATCGTGTTAAATCTTTCCTTACCTACAAAAATTAAATAAATTTTTACCTTATTTGGTCAATAGTTAATTAATTATTAATTTGGGCAATATTTATTTTCTTAAAAAGAATTTAAATTTATATATATTTAATAACATATAAAACAAAAGTAATTAATATAAATGCTTAATTAATATTTGCAATATTAAATTTTGCTTTATAACCACTCTTTCATGGGAAACTAATATGAAAAAAATAATTCTGGCTTGTACAGCCTCTTTAGGTTTGTTATTCGCTTTAAATGCAGCAGCTCAGGAAAAAAATAATATGAATCGTGAGTACATGGAGGCTATGAATAAAATGCATCAACCAATGATGGATGCAGCAATGATAAAAGATGCTGATGTTTCTTTTGTTAAAGGAATGATTGCTCATCATCAGGGGGCCATTGATATGGCTAAAATTGAATTAAAATATGGTAAGGACCCGGCATTAAAGGCTTTAGCACGAAACATAATTAAAGCACAGCAACCGGAAATTAAATTTATGCAGCAATGGCTAAAAAAGAATATTCAAATAAATAACTAGTTTTGTAAGCCTTTAATGTGCTAGTTCAGATGAATTATTGGTGAGACGAAAAATTTTTACTGATTAAAATCGAGGATTAACCAACTATGGTTAATCCTCAAAATTTATCCTAGATAGCAGAAACAGTTTTAATAGAATGTATGAAAACTGTAGGTAATTAGTAAAAATAATATCTGCAGAGACAGCAATCTTTTCCCGGTAGGGATGAATTTGGATTGGTAATATTTATTAAAAAATAGATAAGAAATTTATGTGTTGATACGAATATTTAATTATCAATTAGCTTGTTCAAATTTTCTCAAGGCTAGCAGACAACCAAAATGGTCATTTTCGCACGATATTATCAGTTTGCTCATAAAACAAATTGATTAAATTGATGTTTTATAAATAATGGTAATATCCTGTTTATTAAAGAAAGTACCTGCATGTAGCTGTAGGTAATTATGATCAGAACAGAAGTTAATAAATGTTTTTTTCTGATTTAGATTGACGATAATCATAATTAACCAATCCTATTGACTGGTGTCAATAGGATTGAATTCGAAATAAATTTCCGCTCTTGATGAATTATATGCGCCCGATTCAATACATTTTCGTTAATTCAAATACTCAATGTAATATCCGAGCATTAGTTTTTAATCAATGTATTGTTTCTTAATTCGCTCTCTGCGTTCCTGGGCTTCAACTGATAAGGTTGCAGTTGGACGGGCCAGTAAACGTTTTAAGCCAATAGGTTCGCCAGTATCTTTGCAAAAGCCATAATCACCTTCATCGATCTGACGCAGTGAAGCCTGTATTTTACTTAGTAATTTACGCTCACGATCACGGGTACGCAGTTCTAGTGCATACTCTTCTTCCAGTGTTGCCCGATCGGCAGGATCAGGTGTTGTTGCTTGTTCCTGCAGATGATCAGCAGTATTACTAGCGTTGTGAATCAGTTCATCCTGAAGTTTCAACAGCAAGTCACGAAAGAAAGCCTGATGATCTTCATTCATGTACTCTTCTTCAGGGCCATTCCAGGCCAGAATGTCTTTTTCAGTGAGTTTTGCCATTGTATGGTATTCCTTTTACGTAGCTTTATTAAGCAGTTAGCCAAATGACAGCAATGTTCATTAATCTCTAATCAGCGGTTGCTGTTAGGCTATTAAAAAAGTTCGGGCATAATAGCATGTTTTTTTATTCTGATTAGTAAATTTATATTGGATAAGATCAACTTGTTACTAGCCAGAAAGAAATTTGGTTGAGTAAATAAGGAAAGCACCATTCCAGACATAAATACAAAACGATTAATAGAATTGTGGCTGAAAAGTCAAAGTTACCGATTCGTAAAAAATTGAATGGACGTGTTAGGGGAATATAGATACGCTGCAAAGTGAGTAATAAAATGGAGTAAGGTTTACTAAAGCTTAAAAACATACGTACAAATAGTCCCAGAAACAGGGTGTAGCATAATGCTTTCATGGCTAATAACAGACTGATCAGCAGATTGGCGACGATAATCCGTATATCAATATTCTGGCGAGCGAGCTCGCCAAATATATTTAATAATGTGGCCAGATAATAAATAATCACCACTGCCATGATACATGCACTATCCCAGCGTCCCAGTGGTGGTAAAATTTTACGTAATGGTCGCACCAGCCAGTTGGATCCTTTGATACAGAACTGGGCTAAAGGGTGTAAAAACGGCAGTTTAGCCCATTGTAGTAAAAGTCTGCCCCAACATAAAATTGCCAGTGCGTCTGCACACAAATATATTAATTTACTTAACACAGCACACCTTAAGGAGTAAGTTGTTGTTGCATTTCTTCTGCACGGACAACACTGGCGGCCACACCATCTATTACTACTTGCGTTAAGTGATGCTGATCGAATACTGAGGTGGCTGCAAATGTAGTACCACCTTTAGAGGTGACATTTTTTTGTAATTGACTAAATTCCAAGCCGGATTGTTCTGCCAGATTTACAGCGCCTTTGAAAGTACCAAGAGTTAAACGGTAAGCTTCTTCAGGATTGAACCCCTGCTGTATGGCAGCCTGTTGCAGGGCATTCAGAAAATAGAAGACATAGGCCGGACCACTGCCACTGATACCGGCGATACGATTAATGCCGTTTTCATCTTCCAGCCATACTACTTCGCCTGTTGTGCGCATGATATTTTCTGCAACGGTTTTGTCTGCTGCACTTACGCCTGACGGTGCAAATATACCGGAAATTCCTAGTCCTATCTGACAGGGAGTATTAGGCATAATTCGGATAATACGCTGATGATTACCCAGAAACTGACTTAAGGTATTGATTGTTAATCCGGCGGCTATGCTTAATACAAGTGCACCGTTAAGCCGGATACCGGCTGTAGCCCGCTGCATATCTTGTGGTTTAACTGCCAGTACCAGTATATCTGTGGCTGCCAGTTCAGTTAATTTGTCACTGGTACGTACCTGATAACAGCTGCTCAGATAGTGTCGTTTATCTTGATTACGATCAATTACTTCAATCTCATAGCCACCATGCTTAGTCATACCGGCTACGATAGCTGAAGTCATATTACCACCACCAAGAAAATATACCTTCATACAACTTTCCTATGTTTTTATAAAAATAATTAATTTAATTAGTAGTATTGTTTGAATTAAATAAATTCAAACAATATTAGTTTCTAAAAAATCTTATATTCAATATTAGCTCAATTATGGGTTAAAAGTGTAATGGATAAAACCAATATTAATTGTAGCATCGGATAGAGCCGTTAAATTTTAACTAATTAATACCTTATTCTACTGATTCAAATGTTTTCTAAGGCTGATAAGCAATAATTAAAATCACTGGTATTAATTCAACCAATATGTTAATAATATAATTTTATCTGATAAATAAAGAATTTTTATGTTAAAAATAAAATCAATAGGTCGTAAAGCTTCTTATAGTTTGATCATGGTGTTATTAACCAGCATACTGAGTGCTTGTAATACAACTAGTAGCACAGGGTACTATTCCAGAATAGAATCTATGGTGGTAGGCTATTCGGATACTGGGCAATATAAAAATTATTCTGATAACCCGATAAAACAGGTAGTTGCTGAACCCGTCAGTACATTCAGTCTGGATATGGATACAGCCAGTTATGCAAATAGCCGACGTTTTATCACCCAAGGTCGGATGCCACATCCTGATGCGGTAAGAGTAGAAGAGTTCATTAATTATTTTCCAAGTGCTTCGAATGAGAAATTAACGTCACTAACTGGTTCTCCTTTTTCTGCTAGTTATGAGCTTGCACCCAGTCCATGGAACACCGATAAGGTTCTATTAAGAGTTAATATTAAGGCAGATGATGTCAATTTTAATGAATTACCGCCGTCGAATCTTGTTTTTCTGATAGATACATCTGGTTCGATGTATGGTGAAGACAGACTGGATTTGCTCAAAGAATCATTAAAATTACTGGTAAATAAACTGCGGCCGCAAGATAAAGTTTCTATTGTTGCTTATGCCGGAAGTGCTGGAGTGGCACTGGAACCCACCTCTGGTAGTAATAAAGCCAAAATTCTGGCTGCTATTGATAAATTTGAAGCCGGAGGCAGTACTGCTGGCGGAGAAGGGCTGCAGCTGGCTTACAAGATGGCTGAACGGGGCAAAGTAA
>CAMLPN010000030.1 GCA_946481965.1 uncultured Neisseriaceae bacterium
GAATTATGTTTTATAGTATTATCCATATCAATGAACATCCTCTCTATTGGACTAACATAACTAAAAACATTGTTACTCATAAAAATTAATATAAATAGTAAAATCTTCTTCATTATCATCATTCCCTTTGAAAGATTTAGCAGCATCATCTCTTCTTTTCAATCATTGATTTGAATTCTATCCATCTCTAATTATTCCGTAATTTTATTTGAATGTCTTGCATTTTCTTCACTAATACCATTGCCTGCCACATAAACTTGATTATGAATTCCTTTTCGTTTCATTATTACTTTGATTTATATTCCTACCTTTACCTTGCCTGCTGATTGAATTAAATCAGAAAGTTATCAGGTTTTTGACACATCTTACTAAAATAATTCTGCAAACCTGCTACAGCCCTGCCCAAACAGGCAACATATCTTGCTGTATTCATTTACATAAGAATAGGCAATAGACTATCATTAACAACAAAATAATTCCTAACTAATAAACAGCCATTACAGCTCTTTTATCTCTTAGCAGGTCTAGTAATTTCATGATATTTTCCAAACAAATTCAGGGACACCTGATTGCACTAATTACCGTAGCAATTTGGGCAACAACCTTTGTTTCTACCAAACTATTACTGGCAGATTTTAAACCCATTGAAATTCTCTTTTATCGATTTGTCCTGGGTTACCTTACCCTTTGGTTATTATTGCCCCGTCCATTTGCTTGGCAAGGTATCAAACAGGAACTAACCTTTATCGGTGCCGGATTTTGTGGTATCACTTGTTATTTCTTGTGTGAAAATACCGCTCTCACCTATACCACAGCCTCAAATGTAGGCGTAATAGTCAGCTTATGCCCCGTCTTAACTGCCCTCCTCGCCATATATTTTTTAAAAGCAGAGAAACCCGCCCTGCGCTTTTATATTGGCTGTTTATGTGCCATCGTCGGCGTTGCCATCATTAGCTTTAATGGCAAATTTGTTCTGTCCCTTAATCCACTAGGTGATATGCTTGCCGTCGGCGCATGTTTATTTTGGGCAGGTTATTCCATCCTTACCAAAATCAGCAGTAACCACGGTTACCATACCATCTTACTGACAAGACGATTTTTCTTTTACGGCCTGATATTAATGATTCCGGCGCTATTTTTATTTGATTTTGACTGGGATTTATCCAGATTCAGCAAACCTGCTAATAGCCTGAATATGTTGTTTCTGGGCGTAGGCGCCTCTGCCATTTGCTTTGTTTCTTGGAATTACGCATTAAAACTACTTGGTGCAGTAAAAATCAGCATTTATATCTATTTCATCCCAATTCTGACTATTGTCGCCGCAGTGCTTATTCTCAAAGAACCATTTACATGGATCGCGGCCATTGGCACATTATTAACCCTTTCAGGCGTACTGCTTTCGGAAGGCAAAATCAAACTTAAAAAATAAGTATTGTTTATTGCAGTTAAGATAAAAAATAATATAATACATTTTGCTACAAATGGACTTAAAATTCTTTGGTTTTCTGCAAAATAACGGTGTTAAATTTTATAGATTGTGACCTAATTGTTGCAAATATTCAGCAAAACTTACCTGTTCTGAGAGCAGACCTTGTTGACGTTGCTGATACCAGTCAATTTTATTATTTAGAATTTGCAAATGATGTTGAAGCCTTGCTTGCTGCTGCAAAAAATTTTCTCGCGTTTGCATTAATAATTCCAACCGTTCTGCAATAGTGTTATCACCTTGACTACGCAGTAACACATATTGCTGCAACTGTACCATACTCATACCAGTATTTTTAAGATGCAGCAGAAAACGCATCCAGTCAACATCATTTTTGTATAGTAGCGACGTTGATTTACAGCTCGTTGAGGCTTTAACAGCCCTAAACTTTCATAATAACGCAAGGTTGCTGGTGCCAGACCAAATAAATCGCCAAAAGCACGAATACTGTAATGTTTGGTTGTTGTGGAAATTTTATTCATTGTTAAAAATATATTGACAAAGATTAATATTCTATACTATTGAAAATTATCTTTATCGAACAATAGATAGCAAAACTAAAAAAAACCCTTGAGTTAAAGTTAACTTTAAGTTTTATACTTAAATACCTTTAACAATATGAGTAAGCCATGTCATCAACATTCAAACAGATTTTTGCTCAGGGCAAAACTAATGTGAATTATGCACAGTATTTCATTGGACAAAGCTATCTGAATAATTTAGTTGCTACAGATGAGCAAATAGATATTGATGTAAGCAATGTTACTTTTGAACCTGGTTGTCATAATCACTGGCACAGACATTTGCATGGTTATCAAATTTTACTGGTCACAGCCGGCCAAGGCTGGTATCAGGAAGCAGGTCAACCGGCACGTCTACTTAATCCGGGCGACACAGTAATCATACATGCTGATGTCAAACACTGGCATGGCGCCACCAAAGATAGCTGGTTTAGCCATATCGCTATCACCAAAGGGCATAGCGAATGGCTTGGACCTGTATCCGACCAAGTTTATGATAAACTGTGATTACTTTATCTACAGGAGAATAATAATGAAAAAACAAACAGCAGGTCATGAATTATTAGGTGATTTTGCGCCGCAATTTGCTCATCTGAATGATGATGTTCTTTTTGGTAAAGTATGGTCACGAGAACAGCAATTACCAGCGCACCAACGTAGTATGATCACGATTGCAGCATTGATTAGTGGTGGTAATTTTGAGCAGTTAAAAGCACATTTAAATATAGGCAAACAAAACGGTATTAGTCAGGAGCAAATTGTTGAAATCATTACTCACTTAGCGTTTTATGTCGGCTGGCCAAAAGCATGGTCAGCATTTAATTTGGCAAAAGAAGTTTACTAAAGTAAGGAAGTATAATCTGAATTAATTAAACGCCTTTTATTAAATTTTTGGTTTGCCTGTAATTTTCTTTATTAGCCAAAAATGGCTATATTATAAATTTTTACTATGCATTACCAGACCCATATAGAGCTGCTATTAATAGCAGCTCTAAATTGAAGCTTAGAGAATCTATTTATTAAAAATAAAAACTATTGATCATTGATGTAATCAATTTTAAACTAAATAAAAAAAGCCAATATTGAATGAATAAAATTTAATCTTATTTATCCTGATATTAGAGATATACAAAATTCAATGACATTTTATAAATAACTTGAATTTACATCTTTCGAATCAGGAGATAATCCACCCATTGTATTTGTTGATAACCTGAGATTCAAATTATCACTTTATCCTTTAAATAAATTGGTTTTAGAGGGCGGTTTTAATAGAATCACTTTAGCCCGCATTATGCGATCTTATCATTTACTGAAATATCTTTATATATCGAATTGTGTTATCCACTTATAAAATTTTTTTTCATTTTGGTATCTGGACGGCTTTTTTATTACTTCTCCTGTTTTATTAACTAAGATTTAACTTGAATGTAACAATTTTGGTAAGATCACAAACAAGATAGGCTTGTTGAAAACTGCTGTATTCTGGATTTAAACATAATCAACCATCGAAGCAAACAAATTCTTAAAGGGAATAAAACATGAGTGTTCAAGACAAAGTAGTTATTATTACCGGCGCATCTTCAGGTATTGGCGCAGCAACAGCTCGTTTACTAGCAAAAAATGGCGCCAAAGTCGTTTTAGCAGCCCGACGTGAACAACAATTGCAGCAATTACAACAGGAAATTACCCAGTCAGGAGGCCAGGCTATTTATCAGGTAACCGATGTGCGTCAAGCGGAGCATCTACAGACATTAGTTCAATTGGCCCAACAAAAGTTTAATGGTATCGATGTCATCTTTAATAATGCTGGTATTATGCCTACCTCTCCCATCAGTGCACTGAAAACTAAAGACTGGGATGATATGATTGATATCAACTTAAAAGGCGTACTTAATGGTATTGCTGCTGTTATGCCCATTTTTACCCGTCAAAAATCCGGTCACATTATTACCACCTGTTCTATTGCCGGTATCAGAAATTATATAAATTGTGGTGTCTATGGTGCTACCAAATTTGCAGTGCATAATTTAATGGAGGTTATCCGTCAGGAAAGTGTCCGAGAACAGACTAATATTCGCACCACTACGTTAAATCCTGCTGCTATTAATACTGAACTATTGCACAGTATTACCGATGAATCCGTTCTACAAAGTATGACTAAACTTTATCAGAAGGTGGGGATCAGCCCAGAAGCTATTGCGCGGGTCGTTAACTTTGCAATTGAACAAC
The DNA here is from genome assembly GCA_946481965.1 of uncultured Neisseriaceae bacterium. Lineage (GTDB taxonomy): Bacteria > Pseudomonadota > Gammaproteobacteria > Burkholderiales > Neisseriaceae > Snodgrassella. The sequence goes on from CAMLPN010000030.1 coordinate 4,240, forward strand.
CGGAAGACACCAATATCAGTGAAATGACTATTTATCCGACTAAACAGGCTTAATATTCTGAATAATTCAGATAATGGCAACTCTATATGCTGTTATCTGAATATTTACTCAATTGAATACTTTTAAGCATATTTAATGCAATTATTAATGCAAGAAAGTGCCTAAGGATATTGCTGTCAAATCATAGTGCTGATGTTTAGGTTAATGACAGTAATTAATTACCGATTAGACTTTACTCAGCGCCGATTATGAGTAATTTTTATTTATCATGGCTAAAATTAATTAAGCCCAAGCACAATGCTTGGGCTTTTAATCATTACCGAATTTTAAACAGTCAAGTTTATTGCCACTAAAATTGGTTATTTACGGTTTCGCAGATAATCTAATGTTTTCAGTTGGGCAATAGCCGCAGCTAATGCAACATGTGCTTTAGCCAAAGCAACATCATCCTGAGCGTCACTAATACCTGTTTCGGCTGCTTTTTTAGCTTCTTCAGCACGTTGCCGATCCATTTCTTCGCTCCGTACAGCCACATCCGCCAAAAGCGTTAATTTATCAGGCTGAACTTCCAGTACGCCACCTGATACAGCTACCAGAATTTCTTCTTTGTGGTCAGGTACTGTTAAACGAAGGACACCGGGACGCACCAAACTCATAATGGGTTCATGGCGAGGATAAATACCGAGTTCTCCTTCCAGAGTTGGCACAACAACAAAGCTGGCTTCTCCAGAATAGATATTTTCTTCGTTACTCACCACTTCCACATGCATGGTACTCATCAAGCGCTCCTTAGCTTAGGGTTTTCGCTTTTTCGGCAGCTTCTTCAATATTGCCTATCATGTAAAAAGCTTGTTCTGGTAGGTGATCATAATCGCCATTCAGAATTGCTTTAAAGCCAGCAATAGTATCGCGCAAGGATACGTATTTACCCGGAGATCCGGTAAATACTTCTGCCACATGGAAAGGCTGTGATAGGAAACGCTGAATTTTGCGCGCACGATTCACGGTTAGCTTATCTTCATCAGACAATTCATCCATACCCAAAATCGCAATGATGTCGTTCAGCTCTTTATATTTTTGCAAAGTTGTCTGTACACCACGAGCAACATCATAGTGATCCTGACCAATTACCGCAGGATCCAGCTGTCGTGAGGTTGAGTCCAGCGGATCCACCGCAGGATAAATACCCAATGAAGCAATATCACGACTCAGTACAACTGTTGCATCCAAATGGGCAAATGTTGTCGCTGGAGACGGGTCAGTTAAGTCATCCGCAGGTACATAAACGGCTTGAATAGAAGTAATAGAACCTGTTCTGGTGGAAGCAATACGCTCTTGCAGACGTCCCATTTCTTCAGCCAATGTCGGCTGATAACCCACAGCAGATGGCATACGACCAAGCAGAGCAGATACTTCAGTACCGGCCAGTGTATAACGGTAAATATTGTCAATAAACAGCAATACATCACGACCTTTACCGTTTTCGTCTTTTTCATCACGGAAATATTCCGCCATGGTCAGCCCCGTTAATGCTACACGTAGACGGTTACCGGGTGGTTCATTCATCTGACCATACACCATCGCTACTTTGTCCAGTACGTTGGATTCCTTCATTTCGTGATAGAAGTCGTTACCTTCACGAGTGCGTTCACCCACACCTGCAAACACAGACAATCCACTGTGGGCTTTAGCAATATTGTTAATTAGCTCCATCATGTTGACGGTTTTACCTACGCCGGCACCGCCAAACAAACCAACTTTACCACCTTTGGCAAACGGACATAGTAAGTCAATTACTTTAATACCCGTTTCCAATAATTCGGTTGAACTGGAAAGCTCATCAAATTTTGGTGCTAACTGATGAATTGAACGACTGGTTTCGGTTTTGATTTCACCAGCCTCATCTACAGGATGTCCCAAAACGTCCATAATACGCCCCAGAGTAGCTGTACCTACTGGTACAGTAATCGGAGCACCGGTATTCACTACCGCCATACCACGTTTCAGACCATCAGACGTACCCATTGGAATAGTTCGCACAATTCCATCACCTAATAACTGTTCGACTTCCAACGTCAGATCAGTGTCGACTAGTTTCAGGGCGTCATACACATTTGGAATAGCATCATGTGGAAATTCAACGTCCACCACCGCACCAATGATTTGTACGATTTTGCCTTGGCTCATTATCGCATCCTAAGTTTATTTGACCAGTACCACTTAAACAGCAGCAGCACCAGCCACAATTTCTGATAATTCTGTGGTAATCGCAGCCTGACGCGATTTGTTATATACCAGACGCAGTTCTTTGATGGCATTGCTGGCATTGTCAGTAGCAGCTTTCATAGCCACCATACGCGCAGCTTGTTCGGCAGCCATATTTTCCGATAAAGCCTGATACACCACAGATTCTAAATAACGACGGATTAAAAACTCCAACACTTGCTGCGGAGAAGGTTCATATATATATTCCCAGCCATACTCCTTGCTTTCTGATACTTCATCCAGCACATTCTGCCCAATTGGTAGCAATGTTTCCAGACGAGGTTCTTGTCGCATAGTATTGATAAAGCCGGCATATACCAGATAGATAGCATCCAGCTGCCCTTTGGCATAGCGCTGAAAGATTTCAGTTAATGGACCCAACAAAGCAGCCAATTTTGGTGTATCACCCATTCCAACCGCACTGGCAATCACATTTAAACCCACACGATTACAGGCAGCCAGTCCTTTGCTTCCCAGACAGACAATTTCGCTTTCCAACCCTTGCTGATTACATTCCTGTACTTTATTAAAGAATGCTTTCAGAATATTGGCATTTAGTCCGCCACACAAACCTTTATCACTGGTAATAACAATAAAGCCTACGCGCTTACTGTCATTATTACTCCGCAACATGGGAATATTATGATCGCTATGGGTTTGCGCCAAATGGTTCATCACCAGGCGAATCTTATCGGCATACGGACGCGCTTGACGCATCCGCTCCTGAGTCTTACGCATTTTAGAGGTTGACACCATCTGCATCGCTTTGGTGATCTTTTGGGTATTCTGAACACTGCGAATTCTGGTAAGTATCTCTCTTCCTACTGCCATTTCAGACTCCTTTCAATAACACGCTTACGCCTAAAAGTTGTAAGATGATTTAAAGGACTTCATGGCATTTTCCAATGCCTGAGCATTCTCATCACTCAGGGTTCCGGTAGCATCAATATCCTGCAATACTTGCGGACATTGGGTGCGCACATAACCTAAAAAGTCAGCTTCGAAAGTCAATGCTTTTGCTACTGGCACATCGTCATATGAACCATTATTAATAGCCCATAATGTTAAGGCCATTGCCCCTGTACTTAGGGTACTGAATTGTTTTTGCTTCATCAATTCAGTTACAACTTCACCATGACGTAATTGTTTGCGGGTTGCTTCGTCCAAATCTGAAGCAAACTGTGAAAACGCAGCCAATTCACGATATTGCGCTAATGCCAAACGAATGCCACCACCCAGTTTTTTAATTACTTTTGTCTGTGCTGCCCCACCCACACGCGATACTGAAATACCAGCATTAATAGCAGGACGAATACCTGAGTTAAACAAGTCTGTTTCCAGAAATATCTGACCGTCTGTAATAGAAATTACGTTGGTGGGTACGAAAGCAGATACGTCACCAGCCTGGGTTTCAATAATTGGTAAAGCGGTTAAAGAACCGGTTTTGCCTTTTACTGCGCCTTTGGTTAATTCTTCTACTTCATGTGCATTAATACGGGAAGCGCGTTCCAGCAAACGAGAATGCAGATAGAATACATCACCAGGATAGGCTTCACGACCGGGTGGTCGGCGTAATAACAGGGAAATCTGACGATAAGCAACAGCCTGCTTAGACAAATCGTCATACACTATCAGGGCGTCTTCACCGTTATCACGGAAATATTCACCCATGCTACAACCAGCATAGGGAGCAATATATTGTAGAGCAGCTGCTTCTGAAGCAGTAGCAGCAACGATAATGGTGTGATCCATTGCTCCCTGCTCTTCCAATTTGCGTACGACGCTGGCAATGGAAGATGCTTTCTGACCAATAGCAACATAGATACAAATGACACCAGTATCTTTCTGATTCACAATAGCATCAAGTGCTACAGCGGTTTTACCAGTCTGACGGTCACCAATAATTAACTCACGCTGACCGCGACCAATTGGCACCATTGAATCAATGGCTTTCAAACCGGTTTGCATTGGCTGATCTACGGACTGACGAGTAATTACACCCGGAGCAATTTTTTCTACTGATGCAGTATGCGCAGCATTAATCGGACCTTTACCATCAATTGGTCGGCCCAGCGCATCTACTACGCGACCTATCAGTTCACGTCCTACTGGTACCTCAAGAATACGGCCAGTACAGGTAACTTCATCGCCTTCTTTAATATGTTCGGATTCGCCCAGAATCACGGCACCTACGGAATCGCGCTCCAGATTCATTGCTAAACCAAATGTATTACCTGGAAATTCAAGCATTTCCCCTTGCATTACATCTGATAAACCGTGAACACGCACAATACCGTCGGTAACAGACATTACGGTACCTCTGGTACGTAGTTCTGTGTCTACGTTCAGATTTGCGATTTTGGCTTTAATCAAATCGCTAATTTCAGCAGGATTAAGCTGCATGAAAACTCTCCTAATTCATCAATGCCACATGCAGGCTATTTAATCGGCCTTGCACGGACAAATCCAGTACTTGGTCACCTACTTCTACTTTTACGCCACCAATTAATTCCGGCGTAACCACTTGATGCACTTTCAATTTACTGTTGAAATGTGTTTCCAGTTCGGCCACTATGTGCGCAAATTGCGCCTCATCAATTGCATACGCCGTATAGACGGTTGCTTCTCTGATATCATTCAGTGACAAAGTATAATCTTGGAATAACGTATAAATACTTGGCAAAATTGACAAACGTTTGTTTTGTGCCAATAGACAGATGAAATTTTTTATTTCAACATCAGGCTGATGATCCAATAAAGAAACTATCTCATCAGCCTTTTTGCTATATTCGCATTCAGGTTCGTCAATCAATAGTTGTACTTTTGGTTGAAGTACAATTTCAGCCAATGTTTTTAGTTCGTTCAACCAAGATTTAATCTGATTTTGTTCTTGCGCCAGACCAAATAATGCCTTGGCATAAGGTCTGGCTATGGTTGCGAACTCGGCCATAGGATTACAGCTCCTGTTTCAGGTTCGCCAGCAATTGAGCGTGACGTGAAGCATCAACTTCACTCCGCAGAATAGATTCAGCCCCTTTTATTGCTAAATCTGCAACTTGCTGACGCAGTGCCTCACGTGCTCGGTTAGCTTCCTGCTCAACATCAGCTTTTGCCTGAGCCAGAATGCGTGCAGCTTCGATTGAAGCCCGATTTTTGGCTTCTTCAACTATCTGTGCTGCACGTTTTTCTGCATTGGTCACCATATCGGAAACCTGACTACGTCCCTCGGCCAAGATATCAGCAACGCGTTTTTCTGCCTGTGCGTAATCATTCTTACCTCGTTCAGCAGCAGCCAAACCTTCGGCAATTTTATCTGCACGTTCATCAAGTACTTTAACAATGGGTGGCCATACGAATTTCATCGTAAATAGCACAAACATGATGAAGACAAGTACCTGTGCAATTAAGGTTGCATTAATATTCACTATTAAACCTTTAGAATTTGTGCTTATTAATTAAGCTGTTAACAACCAACAAATCCAAAATATATTACATTTTCAGGTAGTACAGGAATGAAACGCCCACAGAAATAAAGAATAGAGCGTCAATCAAACCAACCATAATGAAAAATTTAACTAACAGTGATCCCGATAATTCAGGCTGACGAGCAGATGATTCCATATATTTAGCGCCTAACAAACCAACGCCAATAGCACTGCCCAAAGCAGAAATGCCGACCATCAAACCACAAGCGATAGCGATTAAACCACCCATTTACTTCACTCCTTGAATATAAGAAAAGAATATTACAACTAACAATTTACCCTTAATGGGAATCATGCGCCTGACCTAAATATACAAAGGTCAATACCATAAATAAATATGCCTGTAGAACAATTACCAGAATATGAAATAATGCCCAAGCCAATCCAACAAATAGTTGCAATATAACCAGCATAACATCACTTATGCCGACAGCACCGGCAACTCCCCAAGTCCCACCTAATAAAGCAATAACAAAAAACACAATTTCACCAGCATACATATTACCGAATAGCCGCATACCGTGAGAAAGGGTTTTGGATAGAAATTCTATAATATTCATCAAAAAATTAGGGATAAACAGGAAAATATTATTACCAAAAGGTGCACTGAACAACTCATGCATCCAACCTCCCAAACCCTTGATTTTTAAATTGTAGACAATGCAAAGAAATAAAACTGAAATTGCTATTGCCATCGGTGTATTTAAATCAGCAGTAGGTACCACGCGCAAATAGGCATGATGATCGCCGGACAAGCTTTGCCAGAGTTTTGGTAACAAATCAACTGGCAGCAAGTCCATTGTATTCATAAAAATAATCCACACAAAAATTGTTAACCCCAATGGAGCTATCACTTTGCGAGATTTTTCGTTGTTAATTAACTCTTTGCAACTATTGTCAACAAACTCTACTAATAATTCGATAGCCGCCTGTAAACGCCCAGGTACGCCTGCTTGCATTTTTCGTGCGACAATAAATAAAATAGAAAAAGCAATAATGCCCGTTAAGATAGAAAAAAAGAGTGTATCAATATTAATGAATGAGAAATCAATTATCCCACTTTGTACTTCAGGTGATTTCTGAGTTAAATTAATCAAGTGATGGCTAATATATTCGCCCGGAGTCATCTCTGTTCCGCTCATAATAACAATCTTTTTCTAAGTGTAAATAATCCAGCTTGACTGACTAGTATCAGCCCTATTAGGAAAGCAAACCAATTAACAGCAGAATAACATACATAGACCAGCAACATTATTAGAAAAATAATTAAGATTTTACTGATTTCAACTATTATAAACGTTGCTGGTAATAGCGCCGATATTTTTTTTACGGCAGATAGAGTTAATAGCGCTAATAAAGTAGGTATCAGGTAACAAATTCCACCTAATACAGTTGACCAGATAGCAGAAGTGTTCCACAGTAATGTGGACACACATATTGCGACAAACAGCATGACTGCCTGCCAAGTCATGATCCACTTCATTCTATCACTCTGGGAATACTACTAGTTAACTGGGTTAATATAATCAACATAATTAATAACGTCAAGTAGTGTTATGTCTTGTTGTGATTAGGGTTTGATTATATTTTTTTGTATATGCTATTCCTTTGCTTTAAATCAGTTTCTTTTATACAGGCGTTTGACAACCCACGCTTATTCTGTACGAAGCGGATCTAACCCTAGTTGATGCAATAGGTGATCCAGTGTTTCAGGGCTATCAAAATGTAGAATAATGCGCCCACTTTGCTGGTTTTTACTTTGTAGTTGTACTGCTACAGCAAATCGTTGCTCTAGTGCAGCCTCAATATCGCGAACTTCGGCACTTTTCTCCTGATCTGGTCGTTGTGGTGTTTCAGGTTTTGATAATGCCTGCTGACTGCGACGTTCTACTTCACGTACTGACCAGCCATTGTGGGCTGCTTTTTTTGCCAGATCAATTTGCTGAATAACAGGCAGGGTTAGTAATGCTCGCGCATGACCCATCTCTAGTTGACGGCTATAAATCAAGTCTTGTACAGAATCTGGCAAATTAAGTAAACGTAAGCTATTTGAAATGCTGCTACGACTGCGACCAACAGCTTTAGCAACTGTTTCATGAGTTAGACCAAATTCATCAACTAAACGTTTCAATCCCTGTGCTTCTTCAATTGGGTTGAGGTTTTGTCGCTGAATATTTTCAATCAATCCCATGGCTAATGCAGTTTCATCAGATATGCTTTTGATGACCACCGGAATATCATTGAGGCCAGCTAACTGTGCAGCGCGCCAGCGACGTTCCCCGGCGATCAATTCAAATTGCTGTAAACCCATTTCGCGAACGATAATAGGCTGAATAACCCCTTGAGCACGAATAGATTCAGCCAATTCCTGTAAAGCCTCATCATCTATCTGCGTTCGTGGCTGATACCGCCCCGGTATTATGTCGGAAATTGCTACTTTGCTTAACCGATCACCGCCGGCTATATCACTACCTGAACCCAGTAAGGCATCTAAGCCTGCACCTAAACCTTTTGCTTTTGCCATGTTTCACTCTTTTTGAATCTAATGATTTACATTATTGCTGTGTAAATACAGTAGTAATGAGATCAGGAATATTTTGTTTATTTAGTCTCTACACGTAACAACACTTCGTCAGCAAGTGCCAGATAAGCTTTGGTACCAGTTGCTTTGGCATCATACTGCAAAGCTGGCATGCCATGACTGGGCGCCTCAGCCAGACGGATATTACGTGGAATGGTAGTGGCAAACATTTTCTCTGGAAAATGAGTATTCAGCTGATCATCTACCTGCTGAGCCAAAAGACTACGCGGATCATACAATGTACGCACTATACCCAGTATATCGAGTTGTGGATTGATGGCCTGACGAATTTTCCGCATGGTAGCAATTAAATCCGATATTCCTTCCAATGCATAATATTCACAAATCATCGGCACAATGATGTACTGCGCAGCAACCAACCCGTTAATGGTTAATAAGGTCAAGGTTGGCGGACAATCAATAATAATGTAATCATATTGCTCAATTAATTGTGCCAAAGCATTTTTCAGGCGCAATTCACGTGCCAGTTCCTGTACTAATTCAACTTCCGCTCCGGCTAAAGCCCGATTAGCCGGCAAAACATCAAAGCCACCGTACTGTGCTGGCAGAATGGCATTGTGAATTTCAGTATTACCCAATAATACTGCATAAATGCCTGTATTGACGTTGCCTTTATTGATACCACTACCAGTTGTAGCATTACCTTGCGGATCAAGATCAACTATCAGAACTTTATATTTTCTCTCGACTAATGAAGCCGCAAGATTAACCACAGTAGTAGTTTTACCTACACCGCCCTTCTGATTAGCCACTGCAATTATATGCGCACTCATGTACTTTCTTTCTTACGCACCAGTACCATATGCCGTTCTGCATTTAAATGAGGTACGCTGAGTTTATCTACCTGAATTAATTCTACCTGATCCGGCAAGCGTTCAATTTCCTCATACGGATACACGCCTTTCATAGCTGCCCAATAGCCACCTTTTGCCATTAGCTGTTTGGTAATAGCAACAAAATCATTCAATTCCGCAAAAGCACGACTAGTAATAACATCAAACTGTTCACCTACCATGGCCTCTACCCGTGCAGTGATTACCTGAACATTATTTAAACCCAACTCAATAACAGCCTGCTGTAAGAAAGAGGTTTTTTTACTGTTTGCATCAAGTAAAGCAACGGGTAAATCAGGACGAGCGATTGCAACCGGAATTCCGGGCATACCGCCACCACTACCCACATCAATTAGACCACGGGCATTTTTTACATAGGGTAGTAAAGTCAGGCTATCAAGAATATGATGACTGATTACATCCTGATCATTGCGCAGAGCAGTCAGGTTATAGGTACTGTTCCATTTTTTCAACAAATCCACAAAGGCCAGCAGTTGTAGTTGCTGTGGTACAGTCAGATCAACATTCATTTGCTGCAAACTTTGTTGCAGCAAGGTTTTCATGTCATTCATACTATTTTGCTCCCTCAAATCCCCGTTTTAGATGCACCATGAGTAAAGCCACTGCTGCCGGTGTAATCCCCGATATACGAGAGGCCTGTCCTACTGTTTCAGGTCGGAACTGATTCAGTTTTTGCTGAACTTCAGCAGAAAGTCCTTTTACCTGTGCATAATCTATATTAGCCGGCAATTTCAATTTTTCCAGATTCTGCCGATGATTAATTTCTTCGTTTTGTCGCTCAATATACCCCTGATATTTAGCCTGTATTTCTACCTGCTCTGCTGCATCTGCTTCCAACACTTGTTGCTGTGCATTCGGTAAGGTCATTAATTGGGTATAGCTGACATTTGGTCGGCGCAACATATCCAGCAAGCTGGATTCTTTACTGAGTGGCTGTCCCAGTACCCGTTCCTGCTCACTTAATGGCAAATTTAATGGCGTATACCAAGTCTGTCTCAGGCGTTGTAGTTCACGCTGTACTGATTCCTGTTTGTGCTGAAACATGCGCCACTGTTCATCACCAATCAAACCTAAACGCCGGCCCAATTCGGTCAGACGCATATCTGCATTGTCTTCACGCAATTGCAATCGATATTCAGCTCTGCTGGTAAACATACGATAAGGCTCAGTTACACCTTTGGTGATCAGATCATCAACCAACACCCCCAAATAAGCCTGATCACGTTGCAATACTAGTGGCTCAGCTTCACGAATATAAAGAACGGCATTGGCTCCAGCGAGTAAACCTTGGGCAGCAGCCTCTTCATAGCCAGTTGTGCCGTTTATCTGCCCGGCAAAAAATAGACCGGCAATTGTTTTGGTTTCCAGACTGGCTTTAAGATTACGTGGATCAAAATAATCGTACTCAATCGCATAACCGGGACGCAAGATATGGGCATGTTGTAAGCCGGGCATGGAATGCACAAGTTGTAACTGGATATCAAACGGCAGACTGGTAGAAATACCATTAGGATAAAATTCGTGGGTCGTCAGTCCTTCTGGTTCCAGAAATATCTGGTGACTATCTTTATCGGCAAAACGATTAATTTTGTCTTCGATAGAGGGGCAGTAACGTGGCCCAACGCCTTCAATTTTTCCGGTAAACAGCGGACTACGTGTAAAACCACTACGAATAATGTCGTGGGTATGCTGATTAGTATGCGTAATCCAGCAGGAAATCTGCTGCGGATGCATGGCACGATTACCACGCACAGAAAACACCGGTGGCGGATTATCACCCGGCTGTTCTTTGAGCTGACTAAAATCAATGCTGCGACCATCGATACGAGGCGGTGTACCAGTTTTCAATCGACCTTGTGGCAAATTCAGTTCTTTCAGACAACCAGATAAACGCTGTGCCGCCGGATCACCAGCACGACCACCGGCATAATTTTCCAAACCAATATGTATTTTACCGGCCAGAAAAGTACCAGCTGTCAGCACTACTGCGCGGGCATGAAAGGTTACGCCCATGGCCGTAATCACACCAGTTACATGATCCTGATCTACTATTATATCTTCCACCTGTTGTTGGAATAATTGCAGATTAGGCTGATTTTCCAGCATTTCCCGGATGGCTGCTTTATACAGAATGCGGTCAGCCTGTGCCCGAGTTGCACGGACTGCCGGTCCTTTAGACGCATTCAGGCGTCTGAATTGAATACCGCTGTAATCGGCGGCCAAAGCCATTGCACCGCCAAGTGCATCCAGCTCCCGCACCAAATGGCCTTTGCCGATACCGCCAATAGACGGATTGCATGACATTTGTCCCAGAGTTTCAATATTGTGGGTAAGCAAGAGTGTATTAGCACCCATGCGTGCAGCAGCCAATGCCGCCTCTGTGCCGGCATGGCCCCCACCAACCACAATGACGTCGTATTCAATTGGATAATTCATTTGGCGACAGTTTAGCTCCATAACATTGTTCTGACATGCAGATTTTGCTTAAGCAAAATATTTTTATTTTACGCGAGCTAAGGTTATTTGTCAGGTTCTGCCACATTTATTTAGAAAAAAAGCGCAAATAAATTTACTTAATACAGTTACTGGTTAGGATGTACAGCCTGCCACGCCGCATCCAAACGAGCGCCCACCGCTTGTAAGGTTGTTTCTGCCTGCTGACGCTGCACATCAGCTTGATTAAAATCTCTTTGCAGTCTGGTCACATTATCCTGAGCATTTTTTAGTTGCAATTGTGCGGTTTCCAGCTGAGTTTGTAACTGTGCAGCCTTGGTACGACTGGCATTTTGATTTGACAAGGCAGACTGATACGCTTTTTGTGCACTCAATAATTCAACCTCTGCCGGCGTTTCTGCCCAAGCAGTGGCAGCTAATGCCATTAATAGCCATAAACTATTTTTTAATTTCATGGTGGTTATCTTTCTATCTATAAATTAATGATTGCAGACTTGTTTAAATTGCTGTTCGGCTGCAGATCCATTAGTTACGCTCATTGGTCGTAAATCGGTATCGTTAAAATGATCCTGACGGATAACCTCACCTCGCGCGTCCAGCAATTGCACATCCAGTATGCGGAATACTTTTCGACCACAATCGATTTGCATGGTACTAATTGCAGATTTATAAGATGGTGTATTGTTGTAATACTGTTGCTTAGGATCAATAACCGTTTTGCGATCACGGAAAGTCACCAAATTATTCTGGCGCTTGATACTGCCACTATCTAATGCATACTGCACATTACCACTAGCGGATACACCAAGATTAATCCAGTTACCATTGGCACTGGTAGGCAAGCTGGAATTTTGACATGCAGCCAGCGCCATGGTCATGGCTAAGGCTGTAGCCAGATAACGTAGTTTAATGATTTTCATGCTTATTCCTTATAACCGACATAATGGCACAGTCGGAAATCAATGTAAGTTGCAGTACAATACCCGTTTTAGATCAATTGCAATAGGTGTTTTGTGACCCATGCCGAGCAGATTTTACACGATGTTTTCGGATATCCGGAATTTCGCGGCCAGCAGGCTGAAATTATTGATACCGTTGCCGGGGGTAACAATGCATTAGTGCTCATGCCTACTGGTGCTGGTAAGTCTTTATGTTATCAAATTCCTGCCCTAATGCGCACAGGCGTAGCAATTGTGGTTTCACCACTGGTTGCCTTGATGCAGGATCAGGTCACAGCCTTAACTGTCAATGGTATCTCCGCTGCCTGTGTGTACAGTGGCACCAGCAGCGAGGAAATACGACGTATTGCTGATGAAATCATGGCAGAACGACTTCAGTTATTGTATGTCGCCCCAGAGCGTCTAGTCATGCCACGCTTTTTACAGTTTCTCCACCAAACCAATATTAGTCTGTTTGCTATTGATGAAGCTCATTGTGTCAGTCAGTGGGGACATGATTTTCGTCCTGAATATCAACAATTATCCATTTTAGCAGATCAATTTACTGATATTCCGCGTATTGCGTTAACAGCAACTGCTGATACAGCTACCCGGCATGATATCCAGCACTATCTTAATTTAACAGAGGCACCTGTTTTTATTTCCAGCTTTAACCGTCCGAATATCGATTATCAAGTGGTAGAGAAAAATAATGGTAAAAAACAGTTACTGCAATTTATCCGTTCACAAATGAATGGCCAGAATGGCATTGTCTATTGCCTTTCGCGTAAAAGAGTAGAAGATATTGCTGCGTTTTTGTGCGAAAACGGTTTAACAGCCCTCCCCTATCATGCCGGACTGGACTGGCACACCCGCAGCCTGAACCAGCGACGTTTTACTCAGGAAGATGGCATTATCGTAGTGGCGACAGTAGCTTTTGGCATGGGTATAGATAAACCAGATGTGCGTTTCGTGGCTCATCTGGATATGCCCGCCAGTATTGAACATTTTTATCAGGAATCAGGTCGGGCCGGTCGTGATGGTCTACCGGCGATCAGCTGGTTATGTTACGGTCTGAATGACTGGGTATTGTTACGCGAACGAATCCAGTTAGCAGAACGTGATGCAACACAAAAGCAGATAGATTTGCAAAAACTCGATTCAATGCTGGCTTTTTGTGAAACGGCAGCTTGTCGTCGTCAGTTGTTACTACATTACTTTTGCGAAGACAGTCAACCATGCGGTCATTGCGATAACTGTATCGATCCACCACAGAAATTTGATGGCACCATATTAGTGCAGAAACTACTTTCCTGTGTTTATCGCGTTGGACAACGTTTTGCCACTGGTCATGTGATTGATGTTTTACGTGGTCGAGATTCAGAATGGGTACATCGTTTTGGTCATCAGCAACTATCGACATTTGGTATTGGACGCGAGCAAACGATGAAAGAGTGGCGAATGGTGGTAAGACAATGTGTTGCTGCTGGTTATTTAAATGTAGATATAGCCAATCAGGCACTACAATTGACTGAATCAGCACGTGCCGTATTAAAAAATCAGCAACAAGTCTGGCTACGTCCATTAAAGCATGATAAAACCCGCACTAGCCATAGTAATGATATCTGGTTACGCACTGAACGCGAAGAACGCTTGTGGCAACAACTGCGGGAGTGGCGTAAAAAACGCGCTAGTCAGAATAATGTTCCAGCCTATATTATTTTTGCCGACCGTACTTTACAGGATTTGGTTCAACATCCTCCGGCAAATGTAGCCGATTTAAATCATATTTATGGTCTAGGTGAAAGTAAAATTAAAAACTTCGGACAGGAGATTGTTGAGCTGTGCCAGCAATGGGCAAATTAAAAATGATATGAATAATTTATCTGATCAAGCTTAAATATATCGCCACCATTGAGTCATACAAACTGATAAAATATTTTCACCAGCATTTTACTCTGCCAAGTTGCTAATCTTTTACGAAAATAACATATACTTAGCTAAGCAGATATTTATGTAATAAATAAAATGAAAATTATACAGCTATCGTATTACAGGATTTTTATAAAACCGAAGTTGATTTTACTTTAAGGGAAATATTCATGAGAAGCAAAAACATTTCATTCTGTACTGGCTCTTATTGTCCGTAATACCTATTACTCTGGCCAACAACGATACCAATCCCAGTTACCCGATAAAAGAAACAATCAATCAAAATATTTCTGCAACACTAATAGACAGCAAATTCTATCAGCAGCAACCAATTACTACATATGCTTACCAAACAAAATCAGTAACCAAGTTTAATAATCAAGTTACCGCTTCAGATATAGCCGAAAGTAACTATAAAACAGTTAATGCTTACTGGACAAAACACAATTATTCACGTGCAGAGTATTGGTATATGGAAGCAGCAAAATACAATCATTTGCCCGCTTTAAAAATGCTTACATTCCTTTATTTAGATCAATCCAGACAGCAGGAAGCATTAATAATACATAAAATGCATGAAATTTCACCATTAGCCAGTGAAACCCTTTTTGCTGATTCTTTGCTGGCCAATTTCTATATACAAAAACAAGACTATGATAATGCTTACATTGAACATGTAAAATTGATGAGAAAAATCCCGATTTAACTTTAAGATTTTATATACAGAATTCTCTGGCATGGTTAATACTTAATGGCTATGGCACCAAACAGGATATCAATAAAGCAATTGATATTTATTATGATTTTTATCGCGATTCTGATCAGGCTAATCGAAACATGCTCATTAATGAAGCTACGCAAGCAATGTATTTTACCGCGGAGGAAAAACAACTTAATTTTTTATTTTTAGATATTGTATCTGGCACAAATTTTGTCTCAGCAACAGAAAAGAAAGCGTTATTTACAGCATTACTTCCTGATAACCCCAAGGCACAAACTCAATTTTATCAGTATATCAATACACTAAAAAAAACTGATCCTAAAGATATAAAAAGTAAATATACAGATATTTTTGTTGACGCCAGATAAGAGCTGCATTAATTAGGCAGGATTTTGTGACATCTGATCGTAATATAACCGCTTTTTTACATACAACGATCTGGATCCGCTTATAAAACACATTCCAACCTTATTATCGTGATCCGGCAGCTTGCTGAGAATTAGGATATAACCAATGTATTCATCTCTATATAATTAAAATATACTTACAATCATGCATCTTAACTATATGGCAATTGTGGACTTTCCGCACACGTACGAGTACCAATAAAAAGCCTAATAAAGCAAAAGGTATTTTTTCATTTTTCTTTTTCAATAAAATTCAAAATATTTATTTAACTAAGTTATTTCATTGAAACTCCAAGCTGATTAAATAGATAGTTTTGCGCTTCTTTCTCGCGATCTAAGACATCATATTTCAACTCAATCAATTAGATTTTATTTAATATCAGATTAATCCCCATCAAAATTTATATATAAATCTTTTTTCTTTTTATCACAAATAATACTTGATATTGTTTTATCATTTTGCTGAACCCAAACCCCACCTTCATTTGTAATTTTGCCGTTTGTAAACGTCCCTGGTATATATATATATTCTCCATTTTTTAAAACCAGCCATTGCTCATAATAATAGTTGGGGAGATATTCCTGTAACTGTTTCGCGACTTGTGTTTTGGAATTTTTAAAAACTAATTCAGGATTTCCTGGGCGACCAAAACTATACTGGATATTTTCCCCAATCTCTTTTACCTCTACTTTTTTACCTTGTTTATTGGTACAAGAAAAAATTACACGATTAGCTGCAAACCCAGATACAGATAAAGCTGACACTAAAACAGCTACAATTATTTTCCTCATCCTGTTATTAATACTCCAAGTTGATTAAATAGATGCTTATGTGTTTCTTTCAATGCTACTACTGTATTACCGTCTAGTTACTATTGATACAAAAGGCATCAATGCAAATGAATTATTAATTGGCAATTTGACCGCGACCACAATTATAGCATTTTTATCTGCATCATTTTGACTACAAGACTGTGCCAATACTTCAAATTTTATTCTTCGCATGAGCAAGGCAGCTCAAAATAATTTTCTATAAAATACATGCGCTTGAATGGAATTTTAAAATACACACCTTACTACTTATACATATATTTTTATAAAAACAGTAGTTTGTACATTATCGCAACCGAGAAAAATAAAATTACTATTTTTTACCGCAGCTAATTTAATTCATCATATAAATAATTGAATTTAATTACTTATTACCAATCAATCTACACAGTTCGTTATTTTAAATTAAATAAAAAAAAGATACTTTCACAACATACTCAATCCCATATATAGTAAAAAAATAACGCGAATGAGCTTATCACTACTAAATGTAGATTTTTTATTTTATAATCATCCGCCTTAACTTCTGTTTATTGTTTAGTCCAAGTTGTTGTTACTGTTGCCTACGGCAACAAAATGAAGGAAATTGACATGAAACCCATCGTAATCAAAAGAGACGGCTGCAAAGTTCCATTTGATGCAATCAGAATCAAAGATGCCATACAACGTGCCGCTGAAGCCACTCATATTGATGATGAAGCCTACTGTACTCAGGTTGCTGACGCGGTAACTGCAGTTGTCGCTGAACGGGATTATGTTGATATCCATGATATCCAACAGGCAGTTGAAGATCAGTTAATGGCTGGTCGTTATAAAGAACTGGCGCGGGCATATATAGAATACCGCCATTCACGTGATGTGGCACGCGAATCACGTGGACGTCTGAATCGCGAAATTCAGGGACTGATAGAACAAACTAACTTTAGCCTGCTCAATGAAAACGCCAATAAAGACAGTAAAGTGATTCCTACTCAGCGCGACTTACTGGCCGGGATCGTCGCCAGACATTATGCTCAACAGCATCTATTGCCCCGCGATGTCGTGCTGGCACATGAACGAGGTGAAATCCATTATCACGATTTAGATTATGCTCCTTTTTTCCCCATGTTCAATTGCATGCTGATTGATCTGAAAGGCATGTTGACCAATGGTTTCAAAATGGGGAATGCTGAAATCGAACCTCCTAAATCCATCGCTACCGCCACTGCAGTTACCGCCCAGATTATCGCTCAGGTAGCCAGCCATATCTATGGTGGCAGCACCATTAACCGTATCGATGAAGTGTTGGCACCCTTTGTTCGTGCCAGCTATGCCAAACATCTGGCCGTTGCACACGAATGGCAGATTGCTAATGCTACCGACTATGCCCATGCACGTACCGAAAAAGAATGCTACGACGCCTTCCAGTCACTGGAATATGAAGTTAATACTCTGCATACAGCCAATGGTCAGACTCCATTTGTCACATTTGGCTTTGGGTTGGGAACAAGTTGGGAAAGCCGGTTGATCCAGATGGCTATTTTGCGCAACCGTCTGGCTGGCTTGGGGAAAAATGGTAAAACTGCTGTATTCCCGAAACTGGTATTCAGCATCAAGGACGGTATCAATCATAAAGCTGAAGATATTAATTACGATATTAAACAGCTGGCATTGGAATGTGCGTCTAAACGCATGTATCCCGATATTCTTAACTATGATCAGGTTGTTGAAGTAACAGGTTCATTCAAAACACCAATGGGCTGTCGGAGTTTTCTAGGTGTATATGAAGAAAACGGAGAACAAATTCATGAAGGCCGTAATAATCTTGGTGTCATTAGTCTAAACCTGCCCCGTATCGCCATTGAAGCTCAGCACGATGAAGCACGTTTCTGGCAATTATTGGATGAACGTTTGCAACTGTGTCGCAAAGCTTTGATGACGCGTATAGCTCGCTTCGAAAATGTCAAAGCGCGCGTTGCTCCGATTTTGTATATGGAAGGTGCCTGTGGCGTTCGCCTGAATGCTGATGATTGCGTAGCTGAAATATTCAAAAATGGTCGTGCTTCAATTTCTCTTGGCTATATTGGACTGCACGAAACCA
Source organism: uncultured Neisseriaceae bacterium (assembly GCA_946481965.1). Classification (GTDB taxonomy): domain Bacteria; phylum Pseudomonadota; class Gammaproteobacteria; order Burkholderiales; family Neisseriaceae; genus Snodgrassella. The sequence continues at coordinate 22,809 of CAMLPN010000030.1, forward strand.
TCAATGCGTTATACGGTACCGATACTCATGTCTTTGACAGCGAAGCCTTACGCCAGAAAGCAGTTGCCATTGTAGAAAAACTACGGAGCGCTGCCGATCAGTGGAAAGCAGAAACTGGTTATGGTTTCAGCCTCTATAGTACCCCTAGTGAAAATTTATGTGATCGCTTCTGCCGTCTGGATACTGCTACATTTGGCGTAATTGATGGTGTTACCGACAAAGGCTATTACACTAACAGCTTTCACTTAGATGTAGAGAAAAAAGTTAACCCATACGATAAAATCGACTTCGAAGCCCCTTATCCAAAAATGGCCAGTGGCGGTTTCATTTGTTATGGTGAATACCCTAATCTGCAGCATAACCTCAAAGCACTGGAGGATGTCTGGGATTACAGTTATCGTCATGTACCCTATTATGGTACCAATACCCCTATCGACGAATGTTACGATTGTGGCTTCAGTGGTGAATTTTCCTGCACCAGTAAAGGTTTCGTTTGCCCGAAATGTGGCAATCATAACCCAGCACGCGTTTCTGTTACGCGTCGCGTTTGTGGTTATCTTGGTAGCCCTGATGCTAGACCCTTTAATTCTGGTAAACAGGAAGAAGTTAAACGTCGGGTAAAACACCTTAGTCAGCAATGCGGTGTTTTATAAACATGAATTATCACCAATATTATCCGGTTGATGTCGTTAATGGCCCCGGCACCCGCTGCACTTTGTTTGTAGCCGGTTGTGAGCACAAATGCCGGGGTTGCTATAACGCTACGACATGGCGTGTTGATTCAGGCAAACCATTTGACCAACAACTGGAAGACCGGATTATTCGTGATCTCAACGATAGCCGCATTATCCGTCAGGGCTTATCCCTAACCGGAGGCGACCCTCTGCACCCACATAACCTATCTACTATTTTGCATCTGGTACAACGGGTACGACAGGAAACCGAGCATAAGGATATCTGGCTGTGGACAGGCTATACTCTGGACAAATTATCAGCAGCACAAATGCAGATAGTTGAATATATCAATACTCTGATTGATGGTAAATTTGTACAGGATCTAAGAGATCCGGCCTTGGTCTGGCGTGGTAGTAGTAATCAAATTGTCCATTTTTTGCGCTAAGGGTGTCACTTGATCACAACGCTCTGAAACAATCAGATGTGAGGAATGAATACGAAGTCAGTACTTTTATACAATAATACTCACGCATAAATGTGAATGGGTAAATAAGACTAATAAAATTCCCTTAAAAAACTGATCAATTCAGCTACTATCAGGCATTTAGACTTCAAATTTACCCGACAACAGCATAAAATCCGTATTCGAAAATTAAATTTTGAGATAACCATTATTACTGCCATCATCTCAACAGTAGTGAATCTGCTTAACCAGCAAAAATTTACCAAAATAAACATGGACGGCATCTATGCTGCCTAAACCTTAGTCTGTCTGGTTCATATATCATTTAACAGAGATTAGACAGGTTTATTTCATTATTCATCCTGAGACTATAAATTACCAACCAATGAGTACATTCGATTTAAGCAGCAAACGAGCAGAAACACAGGCAATGCTGGATTCAGCAGATCTTTTATTTGATCGAACACACTGTGAAGCACAACTTGAGCGCATGGCTAACGACATCACCATTGCTCTAGGCGACAAATACCCACTGGTATTACCAGTAATGGGTGGTGCTGTCGTTTTTACCGGTAAATTATTACCCTTGCTACGCTTTCCTCTGGATTTCGATTACATTCATATTTCCCGTTACGGCGATAAACTAAAAGGTGGTAACTATCAATGGCTGCGTGCTCCGCAAAATGCCGTTGTCGGTCGCCATGTTCTGGTTCTGGACGACATACTGGATGAAGGGCACACTCTCGCTGCCGTAAAAAAGCAAATCATGCAAATGGGCGCAGCCAGCTGTTCTACTGCTGTCTTTGCTAATAAATTGATTAATAAACCTAAACCGATCACTGCGGATTTTGTTGGTCTAGATGTTCCCAATCGTTATGTTTTTGGCTATGGTATGGATGCCGAAGGTAAATGGCGGAATCTGGATGAGATTTACGCCATGGCAGAAAAGTAAATTTAAGCGTCCGCCATTACCATTCATAGCTGTTATAAGTTAAAGCAGAAAACTGAGAATTTTCTGCTTTTTAACCATCTAATTGTATTCAATATAAGGGCAATAATTTTTAGCAGACGCCAGAACAATGTACTTTTTCATCTATGCTTGATCGGGATCTTGGTAATACTAATCATGTCTAGAGTAAAAATAACACAAATTAACTATATATCTATTTATTTGATAAATAAAGTACATTTGTAAAATAAAACTAAGTGTTCTGCAATTTCATTTATTCAAATATAAATCGATCAAATGATCTTATCCATTTGTAAACCAAAAGCATATTTGAACATCAATATATTTCATAATCCGCTTTAATCTACAAAATTCAATCAAAGATAAATTTAAATTAAAACAATTTGCGTCTGATAAACCTGTTTATTAACATAAATAGTCTGGTTCTAAGCAGATTTATTTATATATACATAATATTTAATCTGTTACAATATAATATTTTATATATTAAAATCAATAGTTTAATACATATGCAATGGCAATAGAATTAAAACGCAGATTAACAAATGCAGTAATATTAATTACTTAAAAATATTTTTTATTAACAAAATATTGACAAAATAAATCTATTCAACGTATGATAGTTATACTGTATTAATTTAATATTTAATACGTACAGCTCTGGAAGGCTGTAAATCAGACAGATCATTTCTATTAAGTGATATTGATTCTGAAAATCTTGTCATTAACCGTAATTCCATGGTGGACAATGATAGGGAGGTTATATACCTGTCGGTTCTGATTAGCGGTCTTCTAACCTTGTCATTCTTTGTTGCCATTGTGTCTGGAAGCATATATGGTGTATTAGAATAATCAGGAAAGGCTGTGATAAGGCTATGTTTATTGTGTTTTACGTTATATTGAAGCGTATATGCTACACTTATTTCCACCGGCGATAGTGTATTTTAATTGTTGTAAACGATTTAGTGATATTGACATAAATAGATTATATTTACTATTACATTTCAATAATTTATGTAATTAATACATAAATTAATTATTTAAATTAACGCTTTATCATTTAGCCATATAAACCTGATGGTAACCAACTTGGATTGATAGCGCTATAGCTTATATTAGCCCAGTAGTTATTTTGTAGGATTGGAAAATAAATGCACAAAATTTTTATATTTTGAAACCAAACCATTATTTTTATGTTGGAATTTAAATTTCAACTAAATAACTCTATATTATTACTGCAATAGTATTTAGTTTGTTTGTCTATGTTTCCTGGTTCTTTTGCTTTCAAAGGGGGCGGAACCAGGCTTTTTGCACTTAGCGCTATCGTTATTATTACCTTCAAATTTTCTTAAACCATAATTCTTTCTCCTTAGTTTAGCCACTCAGCTTGAGCAAAATTCGGGCTTTATCATAATAAATAACCAATTTGTCTACTTGCTCAGCCAAAATAATCTTTTAATACAGTTTATTTTATTAGTTGAATCAGCTTATCAATTGTACTTGCAGAAAAATCACCGAAATAATTTATCAGGATTTTTGCTATATTTGCCAAGTAATTCATCATATACCTAACAATACCATACAGAATTACTAAAAAACAAAATATTAGTTTTGGAAAACATGACTGAAAACAGAATCAAGACTCAATATAATTTTTGGTTTTATTAAGTCTTATATTAATTTAACCACCTTTCCTTAATATTACAAACTAAGAAGCTGATTTCAATCCTAACTCAATATACTTATTGAATAAAGCTAGGGTCGTCAATGACAACTAATTCAGAATATTAAAATTTCTTGCATAACTACTTTATAGCTATTCTCAGACAATTTAGCGTAAATTTCTAGCACATTAATAGCACAACAGAAATAAATTTAATTTAGATCAATATGTTGTCTATATACTGGCTTATTTTTACAAAATTAACCTACTAGTCCGAATTTACTAATACAGTTTCTTGAAATGATAGTTTAGAATTTTCGGTTAAACTATTTCCAGTGAGTCTTCGCAATAACACCATCCACCTAGTTGAAACTAATATTCGAAGCGAAATAGTTTCTCATCTAATCAGCTTCGAAAGTATATATAGTGATTGCTGAATCATTTTAGAATTCTGCAACTTGTTTTATTTGCCAAAATACATTCATTGCTATTTTTTTACCCACAATTAGAGATGACATGTAAATATCCCATAGTTAGTACACAAACCAAGTAGAAAATCATGCTATTTGT
>CAMLPN010000031.1 GCA_946481965.1 uncultured Neisseriaceae bacterium
ATAAAAAAAAAAAAATCTATGTATCAAAATCCAGATATAATAATGAAATTATCAATACTTCTAAGCTATTGTAAAATCGATATTTAACCCCTCAAAAATCTGTCGAAATTTTTTGGGGTTATAGAGTTGATAAATTAACAAAAATTTAAAAATATAAGTTGTTAAATGTAAAAACCTAATATAAATTTTATTAGAATTGATTTTAAGACTTATCAAAATTTCTATTTGAAAAGCACCTAAATATTTTAATTTATCAAATGTTTATCGAATTAATCTCTAAAATATTCAGAATTATTATTGGATTATTCATCAATATCCCCAATTCCTAAACAACTAAATGAAAAGCCAAGTCTAATAGCTTCTTTTCTATCAAAAACATTTCTGGTGTCAAATATATTTTTCCATCTCATTTTATTCTTAATATTACTGAGATCATAATCTTTGAATTCATCCCACTCTGTAAGCACCACTAATAGATCAGCATTATCAGCAACTGAATATTTATCATCTACATAAGTAATTCTCTCTCCTAGAAGGTTTTGAGCATTTTTAATTCCTTTAGGATCGTACGCTACAATATTGAGCTTTGAATCTAATAAGTCATAAATAATATCCATTGCTGGACTTTCTCTGCAGTCATCAGTACCACCTTTAAATGTTAGTCCAAGAATAGCTATTTTAGGATCTTTAATATGTTTAACTTTTGAGATAATTTTTTTCGATATTTCTTTTTTGCGTTTTTCATTCCCTTTTATCGTTGCCTCAATTAATGTTAACTCAATTTCATTTTGTTTAGCCATAAAATGCAATGCATGTGTATCTTTTGGAAAACAGCTGCCTCCATAACCAGGGCCTGGATTAAGAAATCTGTGGCCAATACGGGAGTCCATTCCCACCCCTTTTGCTACTTCATAAATATTAGCATTTACTTTTTCACAAAAATCAGCCATTTCATTAATATAATGAATTTTCATAGCTAGGAAAGCATTTGAAGCATATTTAATTGTTTCACTTGATCTTCTTTTAACAAATATTATTTCTGATTTTTCTTTAAAAGGATCATACAGTTCCTTTAAAATATCTTTTGCCCTTTCACAATTAGTACCAATAATTATACGATCTGGATTAAAAAAATCGTGTACAGCAAATCCTTCCCTTAAAAATTCAGGTAAAGAGACAACATCAAAATCAGCTAAAGGATTACGTTTAGCAATTAAATTCTCAATATCATCTCCTGTTCCAACAGGAACAGTTGATTTGTTTGCAATGATTGTATACCCATCTAGATATTGAGCTAATTCTGTTGCAGCAGAATGAACAAATTTCATATCCGCTTCTTTAGTAACTGGATGAGGTGGTGTTCCTACTGCAATAATAACAAGATCCGCCCCAGAAACACCTTCTTTCATAGAGGATGTAAAACTAATGTTACCATTTTCTAAATTTCTTTTTAATAATTCCTCTAAGCCATTTTCGAAAAAAGTGATTTTACCTTTTTTTAAATATTCTATTTTAGATATTTCTCTATCTATACATATCACTTTATGTCCTAACTCTGCTAGCCCAACCCCTGTAGGTAACCCAACGTAACCGGTTCCAATAATGCCAATTTTCATGATTATTAATCCTTAGTTTTCAATATTGTTTTAAAATATTCAATTGTTTTGTCTAAGCCTTCATCTAAATTAATTTGCGGAGACCAGCCTAACTGCATATTTGCTAAAGATATATCTGGTTTGCGTTTAATAGGATCATCTTGAGGTAAATCACAATGTACTATTTTCGAACCTTCCCCGATTTTTTTAATAATTTTTTCAGCTAACTCTTTTATAGTAAATTCATCTGGATTACCAATATTAATGGGCCCAACAAAATCGTCAGAACTATTCATCATATAAATCATAACATCAATAAGATCATCAACATAACAAAATGATCTGGTTTGATTTCCATTACCATAGATTGTTATATCTTTTCCACTGAGGGCTTGACATATAAAATTACTTATTACTCTTCCATCCTTAGGATCCATATTAGGGCCGTAAGTGTTGAATATGCGAACAACTTTAATTCTAATATTTTCTTCACGCCAATAATCAAAAAATAAACTTTCTGCACAACGTTTACCTTCATCATAGCAAGCTCTAATTCCTATAGGATTAACATTACCTCGATAACTTTCAACTTGGGGATGCACAAGTGGATCGCCATAAATTTCAGATGTGGAAGCTAGTAAAATTTTAGCCTTTTTGACTTTAGCTAACTCTAATAAATTTACAGCTCCATAAACACATGTTTTGGTAGTCATTACTGCTGCTTTTCCTTGATAAGCTGGAGGTGAAGCAGGGCAAGCTAGATGATAAATCTCGTTTATAGATGAATCAATCAATAGAGGATGAATAACATCATGACTAATAAAACTAAAGTTTGGATTATCAATTATTTTGCTTAAGTTTTTCATCCGACCAGTATAGTTATTATCAACACATATAATTTTATTTCCTTCATTAATTAGTCTTATACATAAATTCGAGCCCAAGAATCCACTACCACCTGTTATCAAGATAGTTTTCATTATTTTTTTCCTTTATTGGCAGATAGTTAAGCTTATTTCCATAAAAAAACAAGTTTCTTTTCAATTTTTTCAATACAATCTTTAGGTTTAAAAATTATTTTATATAAAGCATTAAAAATAGTGCTAATCAATTGTGATGGTATGAACATAATTTTTAATAAGATATGTATAATTCCATATTTTCTGCTAAGTAAGAACTGCATATAACACAATAAAGTAACAAACTTAGTACTATTTTTGTTATAAGTTTTTAAATCTCGTAATAGTCTGTTATATCTATATTTTGTTGCGTTATAAATATTTTGTTTTAATTTCCGCTTAGATATTAATTTTTTTTGTTGATAAATTAGTATTATTCTATTTATGAAATTTTCATGTTCTAAAAAATGATCAATAAATAACGTACTTGTTACAGATTGATCGTGCATACGCCATCCTACATATCCAGCACTGAAACAACATAGCGTTTTATTTTTATCATAGGAATTCAATAGGAAATCAAAAAACAATTGCCAATCACAAAGAAATTTATAATTCTCATCCATCCCACCAACTTCAGATAGTAGAGAACGGCGAAAGCACATACAAGAAGGTAAAATTGTATCCGTAAAGATACTACCATTTAACCAATCTTTAGGTTTGTGGAAATTTAACATTATTTCTTTTTTATAAACTGAAAAATCCAGATAATCTTCGAAAAATAAATTATTATGATATAAAAGATCTATTTCTGGGTAATTTTCAAAAGCATTTATTTCTTGTTTAATACATTCTGGAGCGATAAGATCATCTGAATGAAGAATCCTAATATATAAACCTTTTGCAATGTTTAAACCTTGATTTGTATTAGGTGCTTGTAATAAATTGACTTTAGTAAATATATACTTAATTATCATCCCTTCTTTTTGATAAGAGGCAATAATATTCTTAATTTTTTCTCTATCTTCTTCAACAGGTGAATCATCAGATATAATTACCTCAAAGTCTTTACAAGTTTGCAAATAAAGGGAATGTAATGTATCTTTAAATAAGTCAACCCTTCCGTGTGTAGGTATAACTACCGACATTTTAATAATGGATTCATCCATTTATTTATACCTTTAATATGAGTATTTAAAAAGAAACTGTAGCAGATTGCTAGTTTTTGAATCTTTCTACAAGTCCCTTAAAAGATCTAAAATTTAATAGTTGCATGATTTGATAAGGGTAAAGAGCGAAAAATTCAAAATTTTGATTATTCTATCAGAAAAAACCATCTTTATTTTAACAATTTGCACACTTTTTAAAATGCGTGAACGATATTTTATATTTGTGAGAATGCTTTTTTGTTATTTCTTGCTAAAGTTAAAATGTTAAGTTTCAATGGGGAAACATTGTTTGAGTTTACTATTTTTTGTTTCCAGCTGTTTTAATTGCTTAATATCCGAAGATTGTGTACTGCTATATTTAACCTGCTGTTTATAAAAGGGAAATACTGACATAGTAGAATCAGTATAAAGTTCTTTGATTACTTTGTTAGCTTCAGCTTCTTTAAAAAGGGAACAATTCGATGCTTTAAATTTCTTTATATTTAAATCATCGTTAAAAAATAATATCATAGAATGTACTCTACTTTTTTGTTGTATTATTTTAGGTGATCGTAATAGCACAGTTTTTGAGCTGATTAATCAGAACAAAAGATAAGCAGGAATTTGAACGTAGTTAGTACCGTGCAAAATTATTTATTCCATTTTTTTAAAATAGGAATAAATAATTTAGATAACATAGGGAATAGCAAAGTCAATTCCGTGGACCAATAAATATGACGTTTGTTTTCTCTTTTAAATTTTTTATAGAGTCTTTTATGAGATGTTTTAAAATTCTTCAAGAGTGCAAATCTTTGAAAATTTATAGGAGAGTATAACTTTTTACCATTTGAAAACTTGTTATAAATTTTTATAAAATCTATATAAGTTATTATACGCCATCGATCTGCTCCTTGCCTCATTTGTTTTAAAAATTTTATCCCAAATTGCTTTTCTGAAAGAATGATTAAATTATTTGCATAGCTTTTTAAAGTTTCTTCAACAGAAAAATCATTAATATCAAACATATGATCTACATGTATTCGTTTAAATTTATTTATAAACCCAATCCAGATTATTTGTTCTGGATTAAATCTAGCTGTGAGATAAGGATAGAATTTAGTCACCAAATAAGGTTTTTGTTTATCAAGAAACCAATTTTTATCATCTTCAGATAAAAAATTATTATTCCATAAGGACAGCATATCTTCTCTCAAACCAAAAGAACACCAATCGCTTGGACACATTGGAGATTCCCAGTATCGAGGATCTCTGGTTACCATGCTGGGTATAATAATTCTTTGTTGTAAAAAATGCCATTCATCGTCAAAATTTTTGAATTTATGAAAATATTTTAGGAAACCGCTACTAGTTAATGATATATCGCTTCTTATTTTCAATGCGTACAATCGTTTTGATAAAAGTAAACCAGAAACAGTTGAAATGATTTGTCGTTCTACATTATTTTTCTCAAAAGGGCTCATATCAAAATTACCTGGATCTTTGTTAAAGATTACTTTATCAAAGTCAAGGTGTTCAACGTTACTACCTTCCCATGTAGATAAGATTATCTCACTTTCAGGAAAATGTTTTCTGATACTGTGTAAACATTTCGGTGTATTTAGATTATCGATTGCTCCTTGAACAATAACTGAGATCTCAGACTTATCGATAGATTTATCTAACCAATAAATTTTTTTTCTTAACATTTTGTATTTCACCAAACCAAATTAATATTCCTTAAGATATTTTATAATGAATAATCTTAAAATTCTAATTTTTCTTTTTCACTTTCAAATATTAAATTCAAAAACTTTTTTAAAAAAATTAATTTAAACAATAAATTTAGAGATTTGAAATCCTTTACTAGTCTACTAGTACGATAAGAAAAAGCACAAGACTTATATAAATTGACCTCTAAAAAGCCAAAGTGTTGAGGATTTTGCTTTAAGAATTTTATGATAGAATAACTAATTTTTTTATATTCAATATAGTTAGAAAGTTGGGTTTTAATTTTATTTGTATTTGATAGGTCATGTTTACGATAGAATATCATCCCCGGCTTAAACTGAACAATTTTCTTGTTAACATTGAAAGAATGCATTATTAATTTAGAATAAAATTCCCAATCACAAGCTCTTTTCATTTTATCATTAAATCCCCCGGTTACCTCTAAAAACTCTTTTCTAAATAATAATGAAGAAGGTAGTGCACAAAATGTGTGCAAACCATAAATAATCATATGATAAGCATCAGTTTTGTAGTATGTAGGTCTTGAAATCAAATCATATTTTATTTCATTCAGTTTAGTGAATTGAGTAACAGAATGGTAAATAATGCTAACATCATTATTATCTTCAATAATATTTCTTTCATATTTAAAAATATTTGGATGTAAAATATCATCCGAATGTAAAATTCTTATCCAATCACCTTGAACATAATGTAGACCTTGATTCGTATTTTTGCTTTGACCAAGATTAGATTTAGTAAATATGTAAGTAACATTAGCATTTAGTGCTTTGTGTAATTCTTGAGCCCATTCTATTATTGTTTTTCTTTCTTTTTTAGAATGAGTATCATCCGATATGATGATTTCAAAATCATTTTCATTCAATTTTTTTAAAGAATCCAATGACTCTTCTAATAAAGATAATCTACCATGAGTAGGTATGACTATACTAAAAAAAGGCTTATTTTTATTTGCTATCCAAAATAATGGTTTCATTTTTTAATTCCCTTTTTAATATATTATAGTTTAGTTTATATTTTAATCTATATTCAATATTCTTATCTTTATTATAATTAATATTAAATATTTTAATCTATATATTTATCATTATTAGCTCCTGGTAACTTCACCACTACATTTACAGTATTATCTTCCAAACATTCAAAGTCTGTAGTCTCATAAGGTTCCATTATGATAATATCACCCTCCTTATATTCTTTATTATTCATTCTGACCCGACCTGAAATAATTAAGGTATATTCGGTTGCAATTTTATGGTAATGCTTATCTTCAAAATCACCTTTATTATATTTTTTTACTGCGACTTCAACATCATTAGTTTTACAAAGTGAAGGCTCAAAATTTCCGATAAACCAACCTTTTATCATATCGTCCAGTTTTGCAGTTTTCATTATTTACTATCCTTAACTTCCATCAATTCTGTTAAATACTGTGCTAACTGCATTTCAGTTTTAAGAGGATGAAACTTTTCATTAGTTATTTTATAAAGAGAAACTTTTTTCTGTTTTAAAATCATTTCATTTAAAGTTTGACTTAAGTAAAATGATCCATTAATTAAATTATCTTTTCGAATTACATTTTTAGCGCATTCTACAAAATCTGATCCTTTTTTATAATAATAAAAAGAAACTAGTGCATTTTTGCTAATGGGTTTTTTTTCTGAAACCTCTATAACTGAATTATTTTTATCTAATTTAGCAAATGAATATCTTGGATGAACAGAATTGAAGGATACAACCCCTGCATCACTTTTATTTTTTCTAAAGAATTGCAAAATATTTTCACTTGATACTTCAATGAAATCATCAACGGCCAGTAATATCAATTCTTCTTCATTGTTTATATACTCTATACTGAGTAATGCAGTACATACGGCACCCATTGTTTTATCATTAATGATAATAATTTCACTATCCGGTACTAATTGCTTAATAACCGAATTGACTTGAAAATTTTTAATATCTTCATCTTTAACACAAAATAAAAATTTTCTAGGCTTCAGTCCATAACAATATTCAATTTGTTTTTCAATTATTAGCTTTTCATTAATTTCGGTTAAATAAAGAGGGTATTCCTCACTATTTTTTTCGAAATTGTGCCCACCCATTAAAAAAATGATTTGCATCAGTTATATCCCTCTTCAATTTCTAAGATACGATTTTTAATATTGTCGTAATTAACATCATCAACAGTTTTAACAACTAATAAATGAGCTCCAGAAGCAGTAGCGGCTTTTATACCATTTTCATTATCTTCAATTATTAAACAATTTTCGGGTTTAAGATTCATTTTTGATATGGCAGTTAAATATATTTCAGGATCTGGCTTGGGGTTTTTAACATCCTGATTACTTAACATGAAATCAAAATAATCTGTTAATTTTGCATAGTTCATCATTATTTCGATGGTCATTCTTATAGAATTTGAACCTACTGCAAGCTTATACCCTTCAGATTTCAGTTTTGATAATGCATATTCATGATTAAATCGAGGGCGACATAAGTTTTGAATCATTGAAACTGTATATTGCTGTTTCATTTCATTTATGAAGCTATGCAATTGTACGGGTAAACCTTTTTCTAAAGTTAATTTCTTTAATTTCATAGAAGTAGGTAATCCATCATAACTTGTTAAATGTTCAAATCGGTTTATTTCGTAACCGAATAGTTTTAACGCTCGATTTAAGGCTTCATAGTGCCAATCTTTTGCCTCTATTAACACTCCATCCATATCAAATATTACAGCTTTAATTTTCATAAAAATATGCCCTTGCACTTTCAGGAAAATCACTACAAATCATCAAATTATCACTAGATAAAAACTTACTTTTTCGAATAATTGACCATTGATTCAAGGTTTCTCTTTTATGGAGATCTGCTGAAACTATACAAACTTTTTTACCTTGAGCTATGAGATTATCAATAGTTTCCGAATCATACCAATCTGAATTAAAACAGTCTAACCATACGCCTTCACATTCAGATAATAAAACTGGTTGCGTTAAAATATCACTTAACCCTGTAAATACTTTAAGTTTATTTTTGATATGACAGATCATATCCGGTATTGACATATCAAAAGTAAAATAATTTGTATGTTTATATTTTTCTAGAATGGTTTTAATATCTTGATATAACCCGTCCGCTTTAATGTTTAAAGCAAGTGGTAGATTTCGTCCATTCATAATATTCAAAAGGTCTTCAAATGTAATTTCATTGCCCTTTGGCATATCGTGAGCAATGACTATTTTACCATTGTGATCTCTTAAATCAGTTTCGGTTCCTAATCCCAAATTGAAACTTCGTTCGAAAGCAGCTAATGTATTCTTTTCATTTGGATATTTCCAATATCCTCTATGTGAAATAACAATCATACCTTTACCTTTTGAGAAAGAGGATGATTAATAAAGAAATTAAGATCCTTTGGTATTCCTAAGCCATACATACCATTATATTCTTCACCAATACCGTAAATGCCTATTTTTTTGCCTTCTTTTATAAGATAGTTATAGCATGGGCAGGTATAAAACTCGTTATTCACTCTTATATCATCTTTTATCATTTGTTCAGCAGCTCGAACCAAATCTTTACCTTTAGAAAAATTAAAGATACCAACAGTTGCATCATCTGAAATAACTTTTTTTTCTGCTGTTTCAATAACAAATCCATCATTATTAGTCTTGGCATATGACCATTTGGGGTCTTGCGATTTCATCGTCATGATCATGCCATCTAAATTTTGAGAAGAGATAGTATCCAAATACTCATTAATATCAAAATCGATATATTGATCCGCATTAGCATTCATTAAGGGTTCATCATTATTAAAGAATTTTTTTGCCAGTAATGCAGTACATACTTGTCCTTCAGTTATCCCATTTATTCCAATAATTTCTGTGTTTTTAGCATATGATTTTAATTTTGGAATTAAATCATATTGATCTATATGTTGTTGTTGACAAATGAAAATAAATCTATGTTCGCATTTAGGTGATAAATTATCTACCACGACCTTTATCATTGGTACACCATGAATTGGAATGAAGGGTTTTGGGGTAGTGTATCCAGCATCAACAAACCGACTTCCTCTTCCTGCCATAGGTAATACGATGTTAAGCATATAATTCTCTTTTTAAACAAATAAATTTCAAAATAATTGCGTATATTTTAACAAAAAATAGGATCAATTTCTTGCTATTTTCATTCCAGGTTATAGTAGTATATGGCGTTTTGTAAAAATAGATTAAGTAAAGATAGTTTTCATTTAAAAAACTATATCTAATAGACTATAAAAAATTGGTGATTCTTAAATTATATGAAAAAAATTGTATACTAAATTTTATCGTTTAAATAATGAGAATTTAGACTAAATTTTATATATAAATCAAAACATTTTAAAAATGTTTAATTAATAATAATTTACAAATATACATTGCGTATTTAGTTTAGCAGCTTCTATTTTATTTAAGCTTAAAATTATTAATTTGGTTGTTTTTTATTTTTACCTACTAATTTGTATTAATCATTTAGGGTTTAGGGTCAGTATTATTTGATCGAATCTAGTTTAGGAAGATATCTTTTAATCCTATTTATCGTAATATTTGTAATTTTAAAATGTTTGATTCTATAATATATATGGTAATGAAAATAGCTTTGGAATTTATTGGTTTTATTAATTGTTTTTTGTTTATGAAGTTTAAATGTATTTTTCAATATTTAATATTGTAAATTCATATATTTTTAATTATCAATCCTGAAATAAATTGTGTATGGGATTCCTAACATAGTCACTGGGATTTATATAAATCAATTTTTTATAAATCAATAATATATCGGTAAGCATGTCCAACTTTATCAAAACAATAAAATAAATCGTATTAATACTTGGCATAAGGTTAATATTTTTCTTATGTCAAGTAGTAGTTTGTTAAGAATAAAGCAAAAATCTTGAACAACTAGAAGATTTAAGTATTAAATAAAATGATCAATAATATTATTTTGTAGTTTGTTTTATCTGCAAATCAAAATGAAAATAAAACTATCGCCAAGCTTTTAAGGATTTCCAATCTTGAACTATAAATCCAAATTGATTTTTTGCTAGATTGATATATGTGTGTCGCAATAATAATTAATTCTATGAACCAATTTTTTCAACATATGATGCGACATTTTTGTATTATTTAATACCACATTTGTCAGCTAGGCGATATATTAAGAAACATAATATTATTCATCTGTATATGTTTAATATAAGCGATTCAGAAGGATTATTTTATCTAGTAAAGAACATATACTCTACTCGTTTTACTTTAAAATCAAATGGAATATTAAACAGGTCATGTAGAAAAGATAATAAAAGTCTATAATGCTCGTTTTAGCAAAATAGGTCAGAATTAATATGCAGCACATTCACATTATCGGCATTGGCGGAACTTTTATGGGGGGGATAGCTGCTATTGCCAAGCAGGCAGGTTTTCAGGTAACAGGCTGTGATGCCAAAATGTATCCACCTATGAGTACGCAACTAGCCAAGCTGGGCATTGAGGTGGTAGAAGGTTTTGAAGCAAATCAAATTGATAATTATCCTGCTGATATATATGTGATTGGTAACGTGGCACGCAGGGGAATGCCAGTCGTTGAGGCTATATTGAATCGTGGTTTGCCTTATACTTCTGGCCCGCAATGGTTAAGTGAACAAGTTTTGCAACAACATTGGGTATTGGCCGTAGCCGGTACTCACGGCAAAACCACCACTGCCAGCATGTTAGCATGGGTATTAGAAGATTGCGGTTTGGCACCCGGTTTTTTGATTGGTGGGGTGCCGGAAAATTTTGCTGTATCCGCACGCTTACCACATAAACCTGATCAGTCACAGACTGAGAATAATACAGCCCATCGATCCTATTTTGTCATTGAAGCAGATGAATACGATACTGCGTTTTTTGATAAACGCAGTAAATTCGTTCACTACCGTCCTCGTACTGCTATTTTGAATAATCTGGAATATGATCATGCTGATATTTTCCCGGATCTGGCCGCTATTCAAACTCAGTTTCATCATTTAGTGCGCACCATCCCGGCTGAGGGTTTGATTGTGAAAAATGATCAGTCTTTGGCTTTGCAGCAAGTGCTAGAGCAGGGTTGCTGGTCTGAAGTGGCGGGTTTTGGTGCCAATCAGGACTGGCAAATTGGTGCAGTCAATGCAGACGGTGGTTTTGATGTGCTCTACCAACAACAACTGATGGGTCATGTTAACTGGGACCTACTAGGGCAACATAATCGTATGAATGCACTGGCTGTAATTGCCGCAGCCAGACATGTTGGTATAGATGTTCAACAAAGTTGTGCAGCCTTAAGTCGATTTAAAAATGTTAAACGGCGTATGGAAATTAAAGGCGTGGTACAGGGCGTGACGGTCTATGATGACTTCGCTCATCACCCGACTGCTATTGCCACTACCATTGATGGACTAAGACAAAAAGTGGGCTCAGCAAGGATTCTGGCAGTGTTGGAACCCCGTTCTAATACCATGAAAATGGGTACCATGAAAGCTGCTTTGCCAGATAGTCTGGCTGAAGCAGATTTGGTTTACTGCTTTAGTGGTGGGGTTGATTGGGATGTGGCGACGGCGTTATGCACGTTAAAAAATAAAGTTCAGATTATCAAAAATATGCCAGCGTTAATAGAAACTATCTTAGCCGAAGCTAAAAGTGGAGATCATATATTGGTAATGAGTAATGGAGACTTTGGTGGTATACATCAGCAATTACTAGAAGGGCTGCAAAAGCATTAATTTTAAATTTTATGTTAAATAAGATATTTTCTGGCAAACATCAGAATGTCTGGCCTTTTACTCTAAAAGCTGGTCAGGCATTTATACTTAAACAAGGGGATTTCCGCCGAAAAGTTTTATATCGTGTTATGGCAAGCCTTTGTTAAATATCATGTTGCGCCCAAAAATTATGAATGGCTATTCTACAACGCTTTTTGAGCATGATGAGTATTAGTAGCTAAATACCATTCATTATCAACTCATTCATTATTATTTCTTATTTCATTTTTGCTAAAGCAGCTAATTTTATATAGCTATTCTGAATGTGACTTAGCCGAATTATCGGTAGAATTAAAATAAGCTACATAGCTGAATTTCCTACTTTTAATCGCTTAAAATCTGATTTTGTCATTCTTTTTGAATAAAAGAGCTAAATAAAGGATTAAATAATATTTTGTTATTCACCCATATAATATCGATTAATTTTAGATGGTCAATAACTTACATCTATTAGTTTTAAATCGTATTTAATATAAAAATTTTCAGGCTAAACTAGTAGGCTACATTTGAAATGAGGGAATTATGCAGATTGAGCAGATCAAACACATCATTAAAAATCGTAAAATGAACCGGTTCCAAATTTTGGCTGTCTTTGTTTGTATTTTAATCAGTATGATTGATGGTTATGATGTGATGACGATTGCTTTTGTCATACCGTCACTTGCTGAATTATGGCTGTTATCACCAGAGAAAATAGGGATCTTGTTTAGTGCTGGTTTGATAGGGATGGTGAGCGGAGCAATTATTATTACTCCTTTTGCCGATAAATATGGTCGACGAGCAATTATTATTGTGTGTTTATTGTTGCTCTCAACTAGTACCATAGCTTCAGGTTTTTGCTTAAACCATACGCAATTAATCGTAGCCAGATTTATTTCTGGATTAGCGATTGGCGCTATTATGCCCAGTATTAATACCATTATTGCTGAGTTTAGCTCTGATCAATCGAGATCGCTGGCAATAGGTATTATGGCAGCAAGTTATACCACGGGTTCGGTTATTGGTGGTATTTTATGTATTACTCTTATCAGTCATCTTGGTTGGCAATATGTTTTTTTTCTTGGTGGTGCATTTTCTTGTTTTTTGCTGCCACTGGTGTTTTGGTTATTGCCTGAGTCATTAGAATTTATTTTGTTAAATAGGCGTTATCAATCCTTAGCAAAATTGAATCACTTATTGACAAAATTGTCTTTACCCACATTTCCTACTTTTCCTCAATTAACTTATCAGTCCAGTAAAGAACAAAAACAAGTCAACCTAATCATGACAGCAAATTTTATTAAAACCACATTATTGATGACTGTCAGTGTCTCTACTATGATGATATCATTTTATTTTTTAATTAACTGGACTCCTAAAATACTGGTTTATCTTGGTTATACAAAAGAGATGAGTGTTACAGCTTCTTTGGTAATGAATATATTTGGCATTATTGGTGGACTATCGATCGGCTGGTTGTCAAAAATATATTCGGTGCAAAAAATTACGTCATTAATGGCATTCATAGCTTTTCTACTAGTAATGGGCTTTGGGTTAAGCACTGATTTATTGCCAATTGTTTTTTTTCTGATCGCCATGATTGGTTATACCACTTTTGGGGCAATGGCTGGTGTATATGCCATTATTCCAGCTATATATCCGTCAACGATACGTGCCACGGGTACGGGTTTTGTTTTCGGTTTCTCTCGTCTGATCGGCACTTTGGGACCTTATCTTGCTGGCTTATTAATTGCAGCACATTTGTCGGAAAGTTATTGCATTTTTATCATGTCCTTGCCATTATTAGCATCTTCTATTTGTATGATTTTTGTGAAACCATTTTTAGAACAGTTAGATTAAGAAAATATTATGACTTCATTACTTAAACCTCCTTTTCGCGCTGATGTAGTTGGCAGCTATTTAAGACCAGATTATTTAACTGAGGCACGAGCAAAATTTGCCAGAGGGGAAATCAATCAGCAGGCTTTAACTGAAATTGAAAACAAAGCCATAACTGAACTGGTACACAAACAAAAAGCGGCTGGACTGCATGTGATTACCGATGGGGAGTTTCGCCGTAGCTGGTGGCATTTGGATTTTATGTGGGGATTAAATGGAGTAGAGAAAGCTTCACTGAAAGAAGGCTATAAATTTCAGGGAATCGAATCTCGTCCTGAAACCGCTCGACTGACGGGTAAAATTAGTGGCGAAAACCACCCGTTTATTGAACATTTCCGTTTTTTATTACAGTTTGCCGATAATAATGTTATCCCCCGAATCACCATTCCGGCACCCGCACAATTTTTTAAAGAACTTTATCGTCCTGAAAATAAGGCGGTAACTGAAAGTATTTATCCATCGCAAACAGATTTGATTGAAGATATTGCCAAAGCTTATCAAACTTTCATTGCTGAAGTTTATGCACTGGGTTGTCGTAATTTACAGCTGGATGACTGTACTTGGGGAATGATGGTAGACAGTAAGTATAACAATGCAGGCGTGGCTGAGCAGAAATCACAATGTAATTGTAATTGTTCATCTAATACCACCGTAATTACCCAGTCGGTTGAAGACCTGGCAGAAATTTTTGTGCAGATGAATAATGCTGCGATTGAGGGTGCGCCTGAGGATTTAATTCTGACTACTCATGTTTGCCGTGGTAATTATCGTTCTACTTGGGCAGCCAGTGGTGGATATCAACCGGTAGCAGCCTATTTATTTGGTCGTGAAAATGTGCATGCTTATTATCTGGAATTCGACAGTGAACGCGCTGGCGACTTTTCTCCACTGGCAGAAGTCTCAGGAGATAAACAGGTAGTGCTTGGCCTGATTTCTTCCAAAACGAGCGAATTAGAAGATAAACAGACCATCATCAATCGCATTAAAGAAGCTAGCCAATATTTGCCGTTGTCACGTTTGTGCTTAAGTACACAATGCGGCTTTGCCTCCACTGAAGAGGGCAATGAGCTTACCGAAGAACAGCAATGGGCAAAAATTGCTCTGGTTACCGAAGTGGCCAAAGAAGTTTGGGGTACAGTTTAACCGGCAAATCAATGATTATTTGGTAGCTGAAAAGGGTTTCAGCTACTAATAATTTTTTTAATTCTGTTAATTATTTTTATGCAAAACAAAATGGAATAGTTTTTGTAAAAATTTCGATGATTTTCTAGAGCATTAAATTTATCTATGAAAAATGCACTTTTGATAAATCATTTACTGTAATTGTTTATGGATGTGATGGTTGGGCTATTTGTGGAGTGATAAAAAAACTAATAATCAATGAAGTGATTGGATTATCTAATGCTTATTTAATTGAAGAAGCTCGAGATAAAAATCAATTTTCAGTTGAATAAAATACAGTTGATATTCTGCCCATTTATCACTGCTAAATCTCCTTTTCATTTAAAACATCCCTTTAAGCTTATTCTGAATAAGAACAATGGAATTTTGCGTTATTTTTAGTTCATTTACTGGGCTAAAAGGTGAATACTGTGTTTTCGGCAAAACATTAATTGTATAATCTTTAGATTATCGCGTAAGTTATAATAACCAGCACCTTATTAAATAGGCTAGTTGGTGCAGAAAATGGAATCCCGTAATTTTCTTTAATATTTATTTATATAGTTCAGATTGAATAAATTAAATCTTTGAAGCAGAAGTTATTGAACTGGTGAAAATTTCGGCGACTCTATAGTATTAAGTGTAGTGGGTTTGAATTGGATTAAACATATAGAATTTAAATATTTGTAGCTGAGTATTTATATACGCCATGAAAGTATTTTTTATTTGATTGTCTGATTAGCAATAAAAATTTATTAGAAAAAAACTAACTGGATGCTAAATATTTTCAAACTAGAATAGTTTGCAATCAATAATTAATTTTATCGTATTTAATGAATTTAACATATATTAAAGAAATAATGTTGGTATAAATACTGGTTATAATTTCTATTAACTTAGCGTCACGATATTGGTTAAAACGTTGCTAAATGACTGCTAATAAAGGAAGACTTAAATATAATTGAAAATAATATTTGTCATAATTTTTATTTAGTTAAAAGTATCATGTTTGCAAGTCTTTCGCCGATATTTAATGAAATTTAATTGCCTTAAGATATGAGCAGAATAAAAATAGTTTTCGGTAGCGTATTATTAATCAATAGTTACAATGTAGTAATGATGTATGTGGGCACTATTGAATCTTTACTGAATAATTTAAACCAACTGGGTATATCCAATATCTACATATGAGAATAGCAACTTTACGACTATAAGATATTTTCTTTTTTCTCATTCCTTTAAATGACCATCCAGTAGAGTTATTTGGATCAGATTAAGTAAAAATGCTTAACTTTAATTATTTTTAATAAATAATTTAGCTAAATCGAATTTTAACAGAAATTTTTTCTAATTAAATTAGTAAAAAAGAAGTTTTTAATTTATATGTTATTAATTATTGAAATAATATTCTATTTATAAAAATATAGTATAATACTGAGCAAATATACATCACTTTTTCTAAATTTTCGCGGAATTTATTTATGCAGACATTTAAAGAGCGTCTGGCTTCACTGTGGCCAGGTGAGCGGCAGGCTAAAATTGCCGCGGATATTGATATGACTATGGCTGGTTTTAGCCGTATATGGCATGACGGTGGTCTGCCTAAAGCAGAAACATTGAAACGGATTAAAGAATTAAAAGGCTGTAGTATTGACTGGTTATTAACTGGTGAAGGTGAACCTTTTCCTGTCCAAGCTGTTGAACCTGCCCATGATACTTTGGGTAATCCAGTTAATGCTGATGATTTTGTTTATGTGCCACGCTACGCCATCGAAGCTGCGGCCGGCTATGGCAGTCTGGTAAATAATGAAGAACCTTTATTTACCATGGCATTTCGCAAAGACTGGATTAATTCAATGATCAGCCCAGAAGTGCGGGGTTTGTCAGTCATATCCGTTAAAGGCGACTCGATGGAAGGGGTTTTGAATGATGGCGACACTATTTTAGTTCAGCAAATGAACAATATTCGCCGGGATGGTTTATATGTGTTACGGATCAATGATAATCTATTGGTCAAACGCCTTCAATTAATGCCGGGTAATGTGGTCAATGTGATTTCTGCCAATGACGCTTATCCAGCTTTTCAAATTCAATTAGGTGCTATGGGTGAAGATGTGCAGATTATTGGTAAGGTATTGTGGTTTGGACGTTACTTATAATGATAAGCTTTAGCTATATATAAATCTGATGTTGGTTTTATTTGTGCTGAGCGAAGATAAAATGAAACCTACTATCAATAAAAAAACACCGCTTAAAATCATTTGTTTAAGCGATGTTTTTTTATCGATTAGGTCTGATCAGGCAGATATTTTGCCGGTATAAATACTACCGTCTTCCAATAGCCATTCAGGTTCAGCGCCTTGATTAATCACATTCTGTGTGACAATGACTTTTTTAACATCAGTTAGGTCAGGTAGGGCGTACATGGTATTGAGAAGAGCTTTTTCTACAATTGAGCGTAAACCACGAGCACCGGTTTTACGAGCCATGGCGAGTTTGGCAATAGCTCGTAATGCTGAAGGCTGTACCTGTAATTCCACACCCTCCATGGCAAACAAAGCCTGAAACTGTTTGATTAAGGCATTTTTGGGTTCAGTCAGAATATTAATTAATGCATCTTCATCTAGTTCAGATAAGGTGGCAATAACGGGCAGACGTCCGATTAACTCTGGAATGAGTCCAAATTTAATCAAATCTTCCGGTTCAACAGTCTGAAATAGCTCGCTGACATTAGTATTTTCATCTTTACTGTGTACTGCTGCACCAAAACCAATACCGCCTTTTTCAGTACGTTGACGAATAACTTTTTCCAGACCGGCAAAAGCGCCACCACAGATAAACAAGATGTTAGTGGTGTCAACATTGATAAATTCCTGATTAGGATGTTTGCGTCCTCCTTGTGGCGGTACAGAGGCTACAGTTCCTTCTACCAGCTTAAGTAAAGCTTGCTGTACACCTTCTCCAGAAACATCCCGTGTGATGGAGGGATTATCGCTTTTGCGAGAAATCTTATCGATCTCATCGATATAAACAATGCCTCTTTGGGCTTTTTCAACATCAAAGTCGCATTTTGCTAACAGTTTGGTGATGATTTGTTCAACATCTTCACCAACATATCCGGCTTCGGTCAGGGTAGTGGCATCAGCCATCACAAAGGGCACATCCAATTTGCGTGCCAGTGTTTGTGCCAGCAAAGTTTTACCGGAACCAGTTGGACCAATCAGTAGAATATTGGATTTGGATAATTCTACCTGTGCTTGATCTTTACCAAGACGTAACCGTTTATAATGATTATAAACAGCTACCGCCAAAGATTTTTTTGCTTGTTCTTGACCAATAACGTATTGGTCCAGATTCGCAACAATTTCAGCTGGTGTCGGTAATGGTTTATTCTCATCATCGCTAAGGCTGACATTATCTGATGTTTCATGTTCATCAGGGTTATGCAGCATCATACTACAGGTGTCAACGCATTCATTACAAATTAGCGCGTTTTCGCCTTCAATCAAATTTTTTACATCGTTTTCGGTTTTACCGCAAAACGAACAATAACGGGTATCTTTACTCATAAACACGATTTCATTGAGGGAATATGCATAAATTGCAACTCAGAGCTGTTACAATAAACTGGACTGTAGCAGACATTAAGTGACCGATGAGTATATAGTGTTATTGGTGTGATATCAAACCGTATACTGTAGTTGTCACCGCAATGTTGCTACATGGTCAGATGTTACATTTTGAGCTAAAATAGTAAATAAGTATATTTTTTTAAATTTCAATCAGTTTTATAACTGGTTAGCAAAGTATTGAGTATATTATCAATGAAGAGTGATCACTGTAATGGGTTTTGTCCTCTCTGTTCGGTTATAACAGGTTGACTTGTATTGTTCATGAAGGTTTGCCAATTAGTGATCATTCTTGGCCGGATTGACAGCCAAAAAGGAAATTATTATGTCACGTTTTTCTAGTTTTCGTCGCTGGCAGTGTTTAAGCCTCTTAGGTGCAAGTTTATTGATGGCTGTGCCTGTAATGGCAGATGATATAGATGTATTGGGACAGTTTATTGAACAAAAACAGCTAACTGATCAGAACGGATCAGTGAGTTCATTTATTAATCAACATCCAGATTCTGGTCTTGAAGTTCAGGCTCAGCTAGCTGGTCCGTTATTAAGTTCTCAGTCGGCCCTGATTATGAATAATCAAACAGGTGAGATTTTGTATGAAAAAAATATTAATCAGGTACGCTCAATTGCTTCAATATCTAAACTGATGTCCGCAATGGTGGTATTGGATGCCAAGCAAAATATGAATGAGCAAATTACCATTACACCAGCAGAAATTGATCGATTGAAGAATTCCAGTAGTCGTCTGTCAATTGGAACTGTGTTGAGTCGCCGTGAAATGTTGCATATTGGCTTGATGAGTAGCGAAAACAGAGCGATCCATGCTTTGGCAAGAACTTATCCCGGTGGTATGCCGTCATTTGTGGCGGCCATGAATCGCAAAGCAGCGGACTTAGGCATGACTAACGCTCGTTTCTTTGAACCTACTGGATTGGATCCACGTAATCAGGCTACTGCCCGTGATCTGGCCCTATTGGTGCGGGGTGCCAGCAAATATCCGTTAATTCGCCAGTACACCACTGATAATTATGGAGAAGTATATACCAGTAACGGTAAAGTTGAGAAATATCGTAACTCTAATGCATTGGTACGTGAAGGTAGCTGGCCAATAGCTTTACAAAAAACCGGTTATATTCGTGAAGCTGGTAAATCAATGGTGGTACTGACTAGCATTCAGAATCAACCCGTAACTATTGTGTTATTAAATTCTTCTAGCTCGCTAAACCGAGTAAACGATGCTCGTACACTGCGTTCATGGGCAATAAGACAGCAGTCACTATAATGCGATATGACTTGAAGTGTAAGCGCCTATTAGCCATTGATCAGCAAAAGGGTTTGTTAATAAAAAACCTATCTTGATCAGCCGTAAGTTGACAGACTATCGGTTATGCACAATAAAGGGGACTTTAATGAACTTATCGACTAACTTTGCAAATAAGTTTATGGTTGATAATAGGTTATTAATGATTAAGTAGAATAAGGATATATATGTCAATTCTCGTTACAGGTGCTTCAGCAGGCTTTGGTGCCAGTATTTCTCGTGTTTTGGTGCAAGCAGGCTATCATGTTATTGGTGCTGCCCGACGTCTGGATAAGCTTGAACAGCTTAGTCAGGAGCTTGGTGAGACTTTTTTACCATTACAAATGGATGTCACCGATAAGCAAAGTGTGGATAAGGCTTTAGCTTCTTTATCAGGTGAATGGGCCCAGATCGATTTGCTGGTTAATAATGCTGGTTTGGCTTTGGGGATGGAAACTGCCCAGCAAGCTAATTTTGCTGACTGGGAAACGATGATTCAGACTAATATTCTAGGTCTGACCTATGTCACTCATCAGATCTTACCGCAAATGGTCGCCAGAAATGCCGGCTATATTATCAATCTTGGTTCTACTGCAGGTAGTTGGCCTTATAAAGGTGGCAATGTTTATGGTGCCAGTAAAGCTTTTGTACGTCAATTTAGTCTGAATTTGCGTACTGATCTGGTCGGCACCAGAATTAGGGTGACCAATATTGCTCCGGGCTTATGCGGTGAAACTGAATTTTCAAATATTCGTTTTCGGGGTGACGATGATCAGGCTGCTGCGGTCTATGATAAAACCAGTTATTTAAAACCAGAAGATATAGCCAATACGGTACTGTGGTTGTATCAGACACCAGAGCATATGAATGTTAACCATATTGAAATTATGCCGGTTTCTCAAACGTTTGCAGGCTTGAGTGTGACCCGTGATCTGGCGTAAGGTTGAATCATGACCGATAAACTTGCATGGTCGACGAAAACTACAGAGAAAACACGCATATTGACTCAGTGTGAGGCACAGGGTGTAACCATTACTCAATTGCGCGCACAAGTTTTGGATATCGTGTTAAGTATGAGCGGAGTGATTAAAGCTTATCAGGTATTGGCTCATATGCAGCAAAGTAGTCGCAACACAATTGCCCCACCAACAGCCTATAGGGCATTGGATTTTTGGACAGAACAAGGTATTTTACATAAAATTCCGGCGATAAATGGTTATATATTATGTCGGCATGCTCAGCATGATTGTGGTGAACTATGCCAGCCGGATCATATTCATCACAGTGATTTTGTACTGGTATGTAATCAGTGCGGGGCAGTAAATGAGCAAAGTATGAGCCCAGAGTGGTTAGCTTTGCGACAAAGGGTCGCTGACACTGGATTTATACTTAATGACGAACATATTGTTTTGACCGGTATGTGTAGCCAATGTCGTACCCAAAATGAAAATTTAAAATAAGTTTTCGGTCAGTTGAGGGGTAAATTTTAAAACAGTATCAATATTATTTATTTGCCTTAATTAATTTTTTTAATACACCATAATTTTCTTAATTTCTGGTCTATTTATTAAAGATAGATTACGGTTGGAAATCAAGAGCGAAAAAATAGAGTTTTATGGGAAGATTTTCAGACATAAAAAATAAACACACTGAATAATCATGTTTTAAATCCAATTGAACAACAACATAAATAATTTGTCATCTATTTGAACAGCAAATAAATATTTGGTATATCATATTTTTCAAATTTTAACATTATTTGACTATGTGAATTATTTATTAATTATAAATGATTTATTTTATATTTTATTTACTTTAATTGTATTTAATGCTTAAATAATAAATGTTTTGGTTAATTCTAAGGTAATTAAGTGCATAATAACCAATTTATTCAACAAGCAAAAAATTTTATTCCCCTTAAAATAATTTCAACTGGGGCAGCGTTACCAGTAGGTAAATTAACTTCTAAAGAGTTAGATAAAAAACTCAACAAACCAGATGGATATTGCCTGAAACGTTCAGGTATCGAATATCGCTATCATGCGGATTATCAATTAAATCAGGCCGATCTAGCAGTACAAGCGCTTAACGATGCGTTAATCAGAAACAATATATTACCGGAATCTATAGATTTATTAATTTGCGCTTCAGCACTAAAAGTTCAGGCTTTACCTTACACAGCTGCCCATATTCTGGCAGCTAGTACACTACCTGATAAAACAGCTACATTCGATGTCAATGTTAGTTGCGTGAGCTTTATTACTGCCTTAAATCTGGCTGCTTGTTTGCTCAATTCAGGCTGTTATAAAAGAATAGCGATAGTGGCAGCTGAATTAGCTTCACGTGGTTTAAATTGGGAGGATGAAGAATCTTCATTAATATTTGGTGACGGTGCAGCTTGCGCTATTGTTGAACGAGGAGATGGTCAAAGCGGTATTCTGTCTTTTTTGCAGGAAACTTATCCGGCAGGAGTGGATTTCTGTCAGATTAAAGCTGGTGGTACCCGCCGTAATTTGCGTGCCGGCATGGAAAATCACGATTTTCTGTTTCAGATGGATGGTAAGCCCTTATTCAGATTAGCGTCTTCTTTAATAGAAGTATTTATGAGTAAACTGCTGCAATTAAGTGGCTTGCGACTGGAAGATATTGTTACGGTTGTTCCACATCAGGCGAGTCATCTGTCACTGGAACATATGCGCAAACGTTTAAAAATGACTAATGAGGCTTTGATTGATATATACCGTTTTCGGGGTAATCAAGTGGGCGCTTCTATTCCCAGTGCTTTACATGAGGCAGTTATTACCAATCGTTTTCAGGCAGATAAACCAACAATGCTTATCGGGACTGCAGCTGGTTTGACCTTTGCCGGTATGATTGTCCTACCATGAAATTTCTGGTAACTGGTGCTACCAGTGGTTTGGGTAGAAATGCAACAGAATGGCTATTAAACGCAGGTTATCAGGTTTGTGCGACCGGACGAAATGTACAGGTGGGTGAAGAGCTGACTAAACTTGGTGCTCACTTTATGGCCCTTGATCTGGTCATTGCTTCGGATGAGGAATATCAGCAATTGATGTCTGATTGTGATGTTATTTGGCATTGTGCCGCACTCTCTTCGCCCTGGGGCAAATATCAGGATTTTTATCAAGCAAATGTTGTGGTTACCCAGCGTCTAGCACAGTTTGCAGGAAAATTAGGAATCAAGCGTTTTGTACATGTTTCTACTCCGTCTTTGTACTTCGATTTTCATTCCCATCTAAATATTCCGGAACAGCAACTAGCCGAACAATTTGCTAATAATTATGCCAAAACCAAATTTCTGGCAGAAGAAGTCATTAGCCAAAGTATCAGCTTATATCCGCAAACGATTTATATTATGCTCAGACCACGAGGTATTTTCGGACCGCATGATCGAGTGCTGATTACCCGGGTTCTGGATTTGATTGCCAAGACCAAGGGAATGCTGCCATTGCCTGGTGGAGGTAAGGCTTTTATTGATCTGACATTCGTTTTGAATGTGGTACATGCTATGTTTCTGGCTTCTACCAGGCAACAATTAAATTCTGGAGAAGTATTTAATATTACTAATCAGCAGCCAAAGCCGTTGCATGAAATGTTAACTATGTTAATAAAAGAAAAACTACAAATAGATTTTTCGGTTCGAGCTTTGCCATATTTTGTATTATACGGCTTAGCCTGTATTAATGAATGGTTAGCGAAGATAACTCACAAGGAGCCGGCTTTAACCCGCTATAGTGTCGGTACGCTATATTTTGATATGACGTTAAATCCTGATCTAGCCATTAAGCGACTTGGATATAAACCAATCTATAGTCTGGAAGAGGGTATAGATATCACTGCCGAGTGGTTGTTACACAATGGAAATCTGCCACATGGCAAAATTAACCACATTTGAAGCTGGCTATTGCACTCATTTAGCTTGTATGGCACAAAAAGGAGCGGGATTACATATTTGTAAATTTCCGGCACGGGCATGGCTGATTGAGGTGGGGAATAAACGCTGGCTTTGGGATACGGGCTATGCCGATTATTTTTATCAGAGTACTCAACGTGGCATATTTAAACTTTATCGTAAATTAACGCCGGTATATTTACAAGAACAGGAAGCACTCAAAAGACAATTTCTTTCTCTGGGGATCGAATTAAGCAGTATTGATGGTGTAATTCTTTCTCATTTTCATGGTGATCATATTGCCGGTATTCGTGATTTTTCGTGCAGTCATTTTATCTGTAGCGGTGAAGGATGGAAAAAATTGCGCACACTACGTGGTTTTAGAGCATTGAAGCAAGGGTTTGTACCCGAATTGATGCCTGAAGATTTTGAAGAACGGCTTATTTTTCTGGAAAGTTTTGTGGAAACACCCTTACCTCAGGAGCTGTGGCCTTTTACAGTAGGATATGTTTTACCAGGAAGTCAAAAACAAGTTTTAATTGTTCCTTTGCCCGGTCATGCCTGTGGCCACGTTGGTGCATTCGTGCAAACTGATCATGGCTGGACTTTACTGGCCAGTGATGCCGCGTGGACACCGGCCAATTATCTACAACTGCAAGGTCCATCAAAACTCGCTCATTTGGTGATGGAAAGTCCACGTCTTTACTATCAGACATTACAGAAATTGCATCAATTGGCACGTAATCCGCAGATAACAGTCTGCTTAAGTCATGAAGGCTATTTATGAATTCACTCAAGGTGCTTTGGCATTACTGGAAAACCAAACGTCTGACATTTGCCAATCGCGATCAGTTACAGCTTTATCAGCAACAGCAAATCAGCAAATTCAGGCATAAAATTCTCAGCCATAGCCCTTATTTTCAACGTTTTGCCGATCTGCCTTTCGATCAATGGCCCTTAATGAATAAAGAAACTATGATGCGCCATTTTGATGAAATGAATACTGCTCACTTAAAACTGGAAACCTTATTAGAGTGTGCCCGCAAAAGTGAACAATCTAAAGATTTTTCTTCTAAAGTAGGTCAATATAGTGTGGGTTTATCATCGGGAACTTCAGGTAGCCGTGGTTTATTCGTGGTGAGCCCCCGAGAGCAGCAAATATGGGCAGGAGCAATGCTGGCTAAAATGCTACCGCGGGGTTTGCTGGCACGCGAACGAGTGGCGTTATTCTTACGGGCTGATAATCATCTTTACCATAGTGTTGATACTCGATGGATTAGCCTGAGGTTTTATGGTCTATTTGCAAATTTTCAGCAGCAACTGCAGCAACTACAGGAATACCAACCAACAATTATTATTGCACCAGCACAAGTTTTATGCGCATTAGCGCAGGAAAAACAAAAGGGTATTATCAGGATTAACCCAGATCTGGTTATTTCGGCTGCGGAAGTATTAGATCACCATGACCGTTCCCAATTAGAAAAAGTATTTACTGAAGTTGGCGAAGTGTATCAGGCTACTGAAGGATTTTTGGGTTCTACCTGTTCGCATGGCGTTTTACATCTGAACGAAGAATTTATTTTCGTCGAACCACAATGGCTGGACGAGAACCGCTTTGTGCCGATTATTACCGATTTTACCCGTGAAACTCAACCCATTGTACGCTACCGACTAGATGATATTCTGGTGCGACGCAATGAACCTTGTATGTGTGGTCGACAAGGTATAGCGATAGCACGTATAGAAGGGCGACATGACGATCAGATAATGTTATTAAATCATCAGGGGCAGCCACTAACCATATTTTCTGATTACTGCAGCCGAATTATTGCCAATCATATACCCCTGAATAGTGATTATCGCTTAATACAGAAAGCTTCAGGAGAATTTGAACTAATAGCCTGCTGTGCTTTATCTGATCTACAGTCTTGTTGTTTAGCTTTGGAAGAACATTTTTTGCAACAGGGTGCCAATATTGAAGATTTAGAATGGATTCTTAAGCCGGTTGAATCCATTCCATTATCTTTTATGCATAAGAAACGGCGAATTATTCGTGAAAAAATGATTAATTAAATAACATTATTACCTATATATCCTTATGGGTTTAGTGGTTTAAACTATCCATCATAGTATTTTATAATAGTGGATGAAAAACTATAAAAACAAAATTTTATTGTTATAGCAAACATCTTGCTAATGAAAAAAGTTGTGTACAAGCAATGATAAAGCAAAACAAATAATCGCTGATATAACAAATAGCAGCAACTAAGACATAGCATTAATCACAAATTCAA
>CAMLPN010000032.1 GCA_946481965.1 uncultured Neisseriaceae bacterium
GATTTGGTTGTCATAGATAGAAATAATTTTAAATTTTAATTTACTGTTGTAGTGACAAAAATAATGTCACTGCAACAATACAGCGAATTTGAATTCAGCTGTTAGTATCTTCACAAATTTTATAATAGAAGGTCGGAGAAAATAAAATCTTGCTAATAAAACATAATCCCAGAAAAATCTGGGATTGCATCTATAAATCCTGATAACTGAAAGCTTAATCTAGCAACTAAGAAATTCAAGCAACATTAAATTTAACATCAATTTTGCCTGCCCAGCTCAATTCTAATTCATCACCTGATTGGAGGGCTGCAACTCCTGCTGGAGTACCTGTATAAATAATATCACCCGCTTGTAAACCATAAACTTTAGATAAATAACTAATAATTTCTGCGCAAGTAAACATCATATCTTTTGTATTACCTTGCTGGCGTAATTCTCCATTTACTTTTAAGCAAAACTGCTGAACATTAATATCATCAATTAACTTAGGACTGATAAAATGAGAAACACAGGCTGCTGAAGGAAAACCTTTGGCTTTAGTCCATGGTAAACCTTTAGTTTTTAACTGACTTTGCACATCACGTGCAGTTAAATCCAATCCAATTCCATAGCCACCAACATAATCCAAAGCCCTTTGCTGAGAAACTGAATTAGCCTCTTTATCAATATAAATAATTAATTCACATTCGTGATGCACATCATGGCTATAATCTGGTAATCTGATGTCTTCACCAGCTTGAATTATAGCGGAAGTAGGTTTCATAAATACTACAGGCTCGGTAGGTTTTGCATTTTTCAATTCTTTTACATGTTCTGCATAATTACGCCCAATACAAAATATGTTGCCTAATGTAACCTCACGACCTTCAACAAGAATAGTTTTCATATGATTAGCCTGTAATATAACTATGAATTACACTATTATAGATTAAATGTAATTTTCCCAACACTAGATATTTATCTTTTAATAACATGAATTAAAGAAAATAAAATAAATTGATTAAATCAAAATTTATATTTTGCAAATTAGGTAGAGTGAGAATATTAGTCCTTACGACAAGCATCTACTCCTTCCTGCACTGAATTTACTCCGATAATAGTTAGGTTTGGAAAATCAGTATTTTTTTTCGGACAATTTGCTACCGGAATAATAGCATGCGTAAAGCCTAATTTTTCTGCCTCGCGTAATCTTTCTTGACCTCGAGGAACAGGCCGTATCTCACCTGATAAACCTACTTCGCCAAATACGATGAGCTTTTCCGGTAAAGGCCGATTGCGATAACTGGAAAGCATGGCTAATATGACGGCCAAATCAGCTGCTGGCTCCGTAATTTTAACACCGCCTACAGCGTTTAGAAACACGTCCTGATCATGACAAGCTACGCCGGCATGGCGATTCAAAACCGCCAGCAACATTGATAATCTTTCCTGAGCAAGGCCAACCGTCAGTCTTTTAGGTGCAAAGCCATGAGCATCATCAACCAGTGCCTGAATTTCAACTAATAAGGGTCTAGAACCTTCCTGCGTTACCAGAACACACGATCCAGGTACGTCATCACGATAACTCGATAAAAATAATGCCGACGGATTTGCCACCCCCTTAAGCCCTTTTTCCGTCATCGCAAAGACACCCAATTCATTAGCGGCACCAAAACGATTTTTCATCGTTCTTATCATCCGATAATTAGAGTGAGTTTCTCCTTCAAAGTACAACACCGTATCAACCATGTGTTCCAGAACTCGCGGGCCAGCAATGGCTCCGTCTTTGGTAACATGACCAACCAGTAACATCGAAATACCTTGATGCTTTGCTAGACGCGTTAATTGGGCTGCACACTCACGTACCTGTGAGACCGATCCCGGTGCAGAAGAAATATTTTCAGAATACATTGTTTGGATAGAATCAATAACGACCACCTCGGGTTTTTGCTGTAGGATGGCTGCAGTAATTGCTTCTATTCTTATTTCTGCCAACAAATGAACTGAATCGGCATTAACACCTAATCTTTGTGCTCGGAGGGCAACCTGTTGAGCAGATTCTTCACCGGAAACATATAAAACATTTGAATGTTCGGTCATTTGAGCAATGGTTTGTAATAGTAAGGTTGATTTACCAATGCCCGGATCGCCACCTAATAAAATAACTGCCCCCTCTACTAGGCCTCCACCCAAAACCCGATCCAACTCAGTCATACCAGTTGGATTACGCTGAACCTCAACCGCATTGACATCTGCCAGAAGTTGCACTGCTGAAGCATTAGCTGCCCAAGACTGAAACCGACTATTGGTACTTTGTACAGATACCGCTGTTTCCGTCAAAGTATTCCATTCACCACAATGCGGACATCGACCCTGCCATTTGGGCGATACTCCACCACAAGCATCACATATAAATTGAGATTTCTGTTTAACCATAACTCTTCCTATTAGCTATTTATTTTATCAAAGTTTGATCAACAAGACTCTTTAGCAAACATCATAATGGGGTCCCGGAATTATTCATTATTAACCCATATTTACAATAACATATAACTTTTATATAATATGACAAAAAAGTGATGATAAAAATAGACATGAGTATTAAAAATTGGCCTCAAAACGACCGCCCCCGTGAAAAACTTCTTAAGCAAGGAGTAGGTGCACTAAGTGATACTGAACTACTGGCTATTTTATTGCGTACCGGTACACAAGGTATGAGTGCTGTAGATTTAGCTCGTCATTTGATCGATAAAATGGGCAGCCTACGCGCTCTACTCAATGCAGACTTTAAAGAACTATGTCAACACAAAGGTATGGGCATTGCCAGCTATGCGCAATTTGCAGTGATTCGGGAAATCAGTCAGCGGATGCTAAAAGAACAAATTCGTTGTCAGCCAATTTTCAGCCAGCCGGAAACAGTAGCCGAATATTTACGCCTTTATTTTAATCATGAGCAGGTGGAAGTGTGTATAGCTTTAATTCTAAATCAAAGCAATGAACTACTGCATACTGTTGAACTTGCGCGAGGCACGATCAATGAAACAACCGTTTATACTAGAGAAGTAGCCAAAACAGCTTTAAAGTACCATGCCGCTTCTATCATTCTGGCACATAATCATCCGGGGCGCTCTGCCATGCCTTCAAACGCAGATATTAAATTTACCGATCATGTTAAATCAGCATTGAATCTGCTTGATATCCGTTTATTAGATCATTTCATCGTTACCACTGAAAGTATTACTTCTATGGCAGAGCTAAATTTAATCACATAAATATTCTGGAAAACGATTATTTCAGAAAACTGGATAAAATCTTTATTGCCCATTACAATATACAGTTTGGTGTTTAGATTATTTAAATCTTACGGAGTATCCCATGATTGAGTTTGCCCATGCCGCTAATTCAGCCGCTGCGCCTAATGGTCTGATGAATTTTTTGCCGTTTTTACTGATTATTGTTTTGTTTTATTTTCTGATGATTCGTCCGCAGCAAGCAAAACACAAAAAACATTTACAGATGATAGCTGAACTGAAAAAAGGTGATAAAGTTATCACAATGGCTGGCATCATTGGCAAAATCACCAAAGTTAATGAAAAGCATTTTACTTTGGAAATTGCGCCTAACGTCGAAGTTGATTTCGAACGTAATGCCATCACTGCAAAAGTATCAGAGTAATTTTTATGCCGCAACGCCAAGTTGCGGCGTTATTGTCTTGAATTTCTCAAATAACAGTCTGCAAATAAGGCAGCATATATGAATCGTTATCCTTTGTGGAAATATCTGCTTATCATAAGCACCATTATACTGGGGTTGTTATATACCATACCTAACCTTTTTGGTGAAATACCGGCGGTACAAATTTCCACCAATCGTCAAGCTATCACTATAGATAGCCAAACAGAAAAAACTGTTAAAGAAGCTTTAACAGCTGCACACATCCAACATAACGGTATGTTTATCGCTGATGGTAGTCTTAAAGTGCGTTTTAATGATACTGAAACTCAATTAAAAGCTCGTGATGCCATAGCAGCCAAATTTGGAGAGGGTTATATTGTTGCCCTTAATCTACTGGCAAATACTCCAGCGTGGATGGAAAAAATTCATGCTAAACCAATGTTTCTTGGCCTTGATTTGCGTGGTGGTGTTCACTTTACCATGCAAGTTGACATGCAGTCCGCCGTAGAAAAAACTTTGGATAGCTACAGTGGTGATATCCGTCGACAACTACGAAAAGCCAATATTCGTACTGGTGAGATAAGCAAAAACAATCAGACGTTAATCGTACCTTTCCAGTCTAGTCAGGATGCCAGCACAGCTTATCCCTTACTAAAAAAATATCTTAATGATGCCACATTGGAACAAAAAGATAGTCGTCTAATTGTCAGTCTCAGCGATGCGGTTTTAACTCGTATTCGTTCAGATGCGGTAAAACAAAATATTAACACCTTACATAACCGTGTTAATGAACTAGGTGTTGCTGAACCTGTGATTCAACAAGCAGGTCCAGATCGCATAGTAGTACAACTACCAGGCGTTCAGGATACTGCCAAAGCCAAAGATATCATCGGCCGTACAGCCACATTACAGGTTCGCATGGTAAGTGACGATGGCAACCTTTACCAGCAAGCCTTACAGGGCAATGTTCCTTACGGATACGAATTATTGCCATCAGCCGGTAACGGTGCACCAACATTAGTAAACAAACAGGTTGAATTAACCGGCGACAATATCAATGATGCTCAGGCCAGTTTTAATGAACGTGGCCAGCCTGGTGTCAGCGTCAACTTTGACAGCACCGGTGCCACAATATTTGCCGACCTTACTCGTAACAATGTTGGCAAACGCATGGCAATGGTATTAATTGATCAAGGTAAATCTGAAGTAATTACAGCTCCGGTAATTAATGAGGCCATACCAGGTGGCAAAACCATTATCTCTGGCAGCATGAGTATTGCAGAAGCTAATGATACATCATTATTACTTCGTGCTGGATCTCTGGCAGCACCGATGAAAATTATTGAAGAAAGAACCATTGGTCCTTCTTTAGGTAAAGAAAACATCAGCAAAGGTTTCCACTCAACTTTATGGGGCTTTGTCATCGTTGCAGTCTTTATGATGATTTATTATCGACTGTTTGGTTTATTTTCCGTTATTGCCTTATCGTGTAATCTGATCTTTTTGATCGCCATTTTATCTGCAATGCAAGCCACACTCACTCTACCCGGAATTGCTGCTATTGCTTTGACACTAGGTATGGCGATTGACTCCAATGTATTAATCAATGAACGTATCCGGGAAGAGTTGCGCCATGGAGTCACTCCTCAGATGTCAATTAATGCTGGTTACGATCACGCCTGGCATACTATTGTCGATTCAAATATCACTTCTTTGATCGCTGGACTTGCCTTACTGATCTTTGGTTCAGGACCGATTCGTGGCTTCGCTGTTGTACATTGTCTAGGTATTCTTACTTCTATGTACTCTTCAGTAGTGGTGACTCGTGCCATCGTCAACCTATGGTATGGCAGAAAACGTAAACTTAAAACGTTATCAATTGGCCATATCTGGATTGCTGAAGATACTAACGCTCATAACAACAAGGCTTAAATCATGGAATTTTTTAAGATTAAACGTGATATACCGTTTATGAGCTACGGTAAGCTTACAACGGCTATATCGCTTATTACCTTTATATTAGCGGTATTCTTTCTGGTAACACGTGGATTGAATTTTTCAGTTGAGTTTACCGGCGGTACCGTAATGGAAGTTGAATTTAAACAAAGTGCAGATTTAAATCGTATCCGCAATGAACTTGATGAACTCAAACTTGGTGAGATTCAAGTACAAGCACTGGGTACCAATAAGCAAGTGATGATTCGCTTACCCAATAAAGCCAACTTTACCTCTGCACAACTGTCCAATCAGGTCATGGATGTACTAAAGAAACATCAGCAAGGCGTTATATTGCGTCAGGTTGAATTTATCGGACCACAAGTAGGAGAAGAATTGGTTACACATGGCTTGTTAGCTTTGGCCATGGTTGTGGTAGGTATTATTATTTACCTATCAATGCGGTTCGAGTGGCGTTTTGCGGTATCTGCCATCATCGCCAATATGCATGACGTAGTAATCATACTTGGCTGCTTTGCTTTTTTTCATTGGGAATTTTCATTAACCGTATTAGCTGGCATATTAGCAGTATTAGGATATTCAGTGAACGAATCCGTAGTGGTATTTGACCGAATACGAGAAAATTTTCATAAACCACAGATGCGTGGCAAAAGTGTACCAGCCATCATTGACAACGCCATTACTGCAACCATGAGTCGCACTATTATCACCCATGGATCAACCGAAGCAATGGTGATTTCCATGCTTATTTTTGGCGGAGCGGCTCTACATGGCTTTGCTATGGCATTAACCATTGGTATTGTATTTGGTATTTATTCTTCAGTTCTGGTAGCCAGTCCACTATTAATTATGTTTGGATTAAATCGCCAGAATTTGGTCAAACCACAGAAGAAAAAAGAAGAAGCAGTCGTTTAAAAATATTTGTAAAAAGAAAACAGCCTTTAATCAAAGGCTGTTTTTTATTTATTAACACTACAATTTATAGACTAAATAAGTGTTTACCTGTTTGGAAACTGTAACAGTCGAAATATCTATTATTGCTTAATGCAATACTCTCTCATCCTTCCAGCCCTTATCAGTTAATACCAATACAGCTGTCCGTCGTTGTGGTTCATTTAAAGATTTCCACCAGTTTTCATCAGTTGTTTTAAGTAGTTTTTCTGACCATTTTTCAGGAACCAATTTTGCATCATACACAACTTTAGAAACAGTAACGCCATTAGCTGGTGTAGGTTCGGTAAATAACACAATCTTATCTACTTTCTGTGTTCCAAGGCATAATAATGTGCTTTGTGAAGTATTAACTATTTTATCTTTGGCTTTATCAGAGAGATAGTACACGGCCACAGGTAATTTTTTACCATTTTGCAACTGAAGCTCTTCTTGCTTTCCTTGTTCATATACTTTGGCTTCAACCAAAGCATCCATCTGATTTAAAGCTGTTTTATTAACTTTATCTCCATTTGAATTTTTGATAGTAATCTTAATTTCTTGAGTACCAACAGAAATATTATTTTTGGCACCATTTTCAATATTGTCCAGCATCAGATTGACAGGCAGACATACGTGATCATTTTTTCCAAATTCATTAATTGCATTAGAAAAATTTGACTGATTAGCTTCGTGTTTTCCTCCACAGCCAACTAACAGTAAACTTAAAACAAGTATGCTCATTTTTCTCATATTTGCCTCTCTCTATACAGATAAAATTTAGCTAAGTGAAAGGATACAGACAATACAAACGATTAGCAATTAAGCGAACAAAAGATAGCTTAGCAAAATTTAGTAAAAATAAAAGCAACACTTTACCCGAGTAAGCTAGCTAAAGCGGTATAATACTTATCCTTTTTGAGATCATTGTAATGACTATGTCCACTAAAATATATGGTATTACTCAATGTAATACGGTTAAAAAAGCACGTCAATGGCTTGAAGAAAACAATATTACCGCAGAATATATTGATTTCAAAAAAATACCGCCCACTACTAAAGACATTGAATTTTGGTTAACACAAATTCCAAAAGAAAAATTGATTAATCGTAAAGGGACAACTTGGCGTAAACTAACCGATAACGAACAGCTTGAAGCTTTTAACAGCGAAGCTACTGCAATCAACCTGATGTTAACATATCCATCTCTTATTAAACGACCTGTGTTGGTACATAAAAACCAGGTTATGATTGGATTTGATCCCCTACTGTATGGTGTACTTATTGTTTCTTAATTATTTTAAAAGAAAATGAATACTACAATTTTAATTTCTGATCTACATTTATCTGAACACACTCCTTCCTTAAATCAATTATTTAAACAATGTCTAGATCAATGGCAAGGAAGAATTGATAGTTTATATATTCTTGGTGATTTTTTCGATGTCTGGATCGGTGATGATGATGATAGTGATTTCATTCGCGAAATTAAATCATTACTCAAGCAATTTACCAGTCATACACCAATCTATTTCATGCATGGAAATCGTGACTTTCTGTTGGGTAAACAATTTGCAGCAGAAACAGATATTATATTACTAGATGCCCCTCAGCTGGTTAATCTATACGGACAAAATTATTTGCTGGTTCATGGAGATGAGTTGTGTACTGACGATATCGCCTACCAACAATTCAGGACACAATCTCGCAACCCAATATGGCAAACGGCTGTATTACATAAACCTATTGCTGAACGCCGAATGCTCGCCGGGCAAATACGTCAAATGAGTGAGACACGTAAAAACACTGAAGGGAAAAGCGAAATTTCAGATGTAACTGAAAGCGGAATTGAGGCTTTAATTAGCACTCAAAATCACCAAACCCTACCTACCTTAATTCATGGTCATACTCACCGTCCAGCTATACATGAGCATAGCTACCTAAATCAGCCATTTAAACGTTATGTAATTCAAGATTGGTCAAATGATCATGGAGGGTATTTATGCATCGATACAAAGGGTGTACATGTTCATGAATTGAAATTATAAATTTCAGTTATACTATAGAGATAAGCTATGATATTAATTTATAGTTTATCTTTATTTTTACACTATAGCTTATAGTATATTTTGTATACATCGCTTCACTATTTTTTTATTAGGTATTAATGCAAAAAAATGATTTTGTTTTTTATCTAGTTAATCTAAATTATTACTTAACCTATTTGGGTTATAAAAATCATCATTAAGTTTAGGGATAAAAATGAAAAAATATACCATTCAATGCAGCTGATCAATAACTAAATGTTTCCATTGTAAAAATTAAAATTCACCGTTACAAAGGCGTACAGAAAAAAATCAAGTAACCGCTATTATTTTAAAAGATTAATTAGGGAAGTTAATTTAGCTTTGTTAAATATTTTAATAAGCACCTAAAATCATATATTTTAAAATTAAAATCTCCATAAAAAATTTTTTAGTTATACTTTTTGCCATAATAAAAATATCGAACAAGGAAAAGTTAGCAGACTGCGTAACAAATTCTTCACTTTTTAATCCTCATAAGAAAACAATTACATAGGCTTACAAGATTTTTAACGTAATCACCCTATATCCGATATACTGTCCGAGATTTACAAGTAATGAAAATCTATTCAACCATAATAGTACTAGTTTTCGATTATAAAATGACTTAATAAATAAACGTACTAACAACGCTAGTACGTTTTTCAAAATTGCTGCAAACTAATTATTTGCTACCACGCATTAAATCAAAAAAGTCAGCGTTATTTTTTGACTGTTTTAATTTATCAATAATAAACTCCATCGCTTCAATATCATCCATTGGATGCAAAAACTTGCGTAACAACCACATTTTCTGCAAACGGTCATTACTTACTAGTAATTCTTCACGACGAGTACCAGAACGATTAATATTAATTGCTGGAAATAAACGTTTTTCAGCCATACGTCGATCAAGGTGCAACTCCATATTACCGGTACCTTTGAATTCCTCGTAAATCACAT
The DNA here is from genome assembly GCA_946481965.1 of uncultured Neisseriaceae bacterium. Lineage (GTDB taxonomy): Bacteria > Pseudomonadota > Gammaproteobacteria > Burkholderiales > Neisseriaceae > Snodgrassella. The sequence goes on from CAMLPN010000032.1 coordinate 9,567, forward strand.
CATCCATACGACTTCCGGTTTCAACCAGTGCAGTAGCAATAATTGTTAAGGATCCACCTTCTTCTACATTTCGAGCTGCGCCAAAAAAGCGTTTTGGTCGATGTAAAGCATTCGCATCAATACCGCCAGTCAGAATTTTACCGGATGCTGGAATAACGGTATTGTAGGCCCGTGCCAGACGAGTAATCGAATCTAGCAAAATAACAACATCTTTTTTATGCTCTACCAAACGTTTGGCTTTTTCCATCACCATTTCAGCAACCTGAACATGACGGGTAGCCGGTTCATCAAATGTTGAAGAGACTACTTCGCCACGAACGGAACGAGTCATTTCCGTTACCTCTTCAGGACGTTCATCAATCAACAATACAATTAATTCTGCTTCAGGATAATTTGCGGTAATAGCATGCGCGATATTTTGCAGCATCACTGTTTTACCTGATTTAGGTGGTGCAACCAGTAAGGCACGCTGACCAAAACCGATTGGCGCGATTAGATCAATAGCACGTCCAGTTAAATTTTCACCTGAACGTATATCGCGTTCTAGCACGAACTGACGATCTGGAAATAATGGCGTAAGATTTTCAAAAAGAATTTTGTGTTTGCATACGTCCGGATCATCACCATTTATTTTATCCAGACGAACTAACGCAAAGTAACGTTCATTATCTTTAGGTACACGAACACTACCTTCTATCGTGTCGCCAGTATGCAGATTAAAACGACGGATCTGGCTAGGACTGACATAAATGTCATCTGGACCAGCAAGATATGAAGTATCCATGCTGCGTAAAAAACCAAATCCGTCAGGCAGGATTTCCAGCGTGCCAGAACAGGTAAAAGCCTCACCTTGCTTCATTTTGATGCGCACAATTGCAAAAACAAGGTCTTGTTTACGTAAACGATTGGCATTTTCAATACCAAACTCTTCGGCTATGCCTAATAATTCAGACACATGTAAATTTTGTAATTCAGAAACGTGCATAAATATATAAGTGAATTTATTTATAGGAATTTCAGGTAAAATAGTCTCTTGACTCGTAATGACAATAATTAACGAGTTTAACTCACATAAAATTGCGAAAGATAAGCGTTTTATTGAAAGTCGATTTGTTTATTTAAATCTGCCACAAAGACATTAATCTTAGACTTAAAATTGATCTCTTGTTATTAAGATGAATTTTATGACGTCCAAGGACATAATGTCAAGCTGTTATCTAAATTTGGTTAATTATTGCTGCGCCAAGAATATCAGTACCGGGCATTGTTTAGTGCTAATTTACATTGGTAGTTATATAAAATTAGATGAATAAAACTTTGCCTGACAAATACAAATACATAATTAAGCAGAATTTAGACATATTTTGTTAATTTAAAGCTACTATTGTTATCATTAAATAATGATAATAGTATAAAATACTCGAACAGCAATTTTCTTTTGTTAATTACTAAAAAATAGTTTATTGTCGTAAAGAAAAATTAGATTTCCTAATAGTATCATAAAACCAACAGATTTTTAATGAATTGTTATTAAAAGCGATACTCATCTAATAAAAATATGAATCGATTTTAGATTAAAGAGTCTAAATTGGTAACACGTTCATTTTGATAGAGAGTGTCAGACATGCTAAGTATAAGGAATTTTTTGACTAAATTACACGATCAGTATGAATAGTAACATTCAAATTCGCGCAGAATTAAACCATAACTCAATAACATTTGATTTTTAGCCGTATTAATGGCTGTTATAATTAAAGCCCAGTTAAAACATCATCAACAGAATTATGAAAAAACTATCATTCAGTATACTTGGTTTGACCACCATTATGGCATTATCAGCTTGTAATGCAGCCGAAAAAGAACAACCATCTAGTAGTAGTGATGTTGGAGCAGCTTCAATGGCTTCAGAGATTAATGAAGAACAAAGACTATTAAAAGAAGCACAAAACCAATTTATAGCAGGTGAAAATTTTCTGAATCAAAACAAAAATGCTAAAGGCGTACATACAACACCTTCTGGTTTACAATATAAAGTAAATCACCAGACCAAAGGCAAACCACCTAAAGCAACCGATACGGTAACAGTTGAATATGAAGGGCGACTGATTGATGGAACAGTTTTTGACAGTACGGCTATGCATGGCAATAAACCTGCAACTTTTCCATTGAATGGTGTTATTCCAGGTTGGACAGAAGGATTACAATTAATGAATGAGGGCAGCAACTTTACATTTTATATTCCGGCGAATTTGGCCTACGGTAATCAAAGTCCTAGCCCTTTGATTCCGGCATACAGTACGTTGATCTTTGATGTCAAACTTATTAAAGTTGGAGAGTAAGTAGCTAAGCAATTAAAAAGCACTCATCATATGAGTGCTTTTTTATATTTGGCTCCCCGACCAGGGCTCGAACCTGGGACCTGCGGATTAACAGTCCGTCGCTCTACCGACTGAGCTATCAGGGAATGAGGCGAAATTATAACGTCTCTAATTTTGCTGTCAAGTATTTTTCAAGTTTTGTAGTAATGAATTTATCCAATAATTGATTTTGAATTTCAGATAATCGTGTCCTGATGTTCATCATGTCCTAGTATCATCGTCCCTACCCCTTGATCTGTAAATATTTCCAGCAATAAAGCGTGTGGTACCCGACCATCGATAATATGGATATCACTAACTCCATTCAAAGCGGCCTGCAATGTTGCACTAATTTTCGGCAACATACCTCCCTGCAATATTCCCGATTCAATCAATTTATTAATATCAGTAGGCGTTAGTTTAGTAATCAGTTGATTATTTTCATCCAAAACACCTTGCGTGTTGGTTAACATAATTAATTTTTCCGCTTGTAAGCATTCCGCCAATTTACCAGCAACCACATCAGCATTGATGTTAAAAGCTTCGCCCTGCTCACCCACGCCGATAGGTGCCACAACTGGTATATAACCTTGCTGGACTAATTCTTTAATCAAATGAGTATCTATTTCCTCAATCTCTCCTACCTGACCTACATCATATTCGCCATTCACCATCATTTTCTTGGCTTTAATAAAATGATTATCTCGTCCGGTAATACCTATAGCGTGCCCTCCAAAGAGATTGAGCAATGATGTTATTTCTTTATTAACACCTCCACCCAATACCATTTCAACGACATTCATAGTCTCACTATCAGTGACACGAAATCCCTGTATAAATCGGTTTTCCTTGCCAATTTTACGCAAAAACTCATTAATCTGGGGTCCCCCGCCATGTACAATAACCGGATGGATACCAACTAATTTTAGTAAAACGATATCTTTGGCAAATTTCTTTTTTAGCTCCGGGTCAGTCATGGCATTACCACCATACTTTATAATCATCGTACATCCAGAAAAACGACGTATATAAGGTAAGGCTTCCGCCAGAATATTGGCCTTAAGATCTGCATCAATTGCAGTTAATCTAGATTGCAATTTTGCCATTATCTCTCCCTGAAATTAAATGATTTATCCACTGCATGGCCTTAAAATTTTAAATGAAAACAATAATGTGTTTTAAAATAAATATTTTAAAAATCGTAATTTTATTTCAAATTTTTTTACCACTGACAGCATAAATAGTTCACAAATTTATCGCTAATAAGGAATAAAAAGAAAAAATTAAATATTCTCAGAACTATTGAAATCAGCTGCAAATCCATGAAAAGCTAATTATTCAGTTTAGCCATATCAGCCCCATGATTAAAAAAAGTCGTCAATATGGCTTGTGCAGCTATTTGATCAAGTACCTGCTTTCTTTTCTTGCCAAAAACACGGGCTTCCGTCAAGAGATTTTCAGCAATCGCAGAAGTCCAGCGTTCATCTACCCAATAAACCGGTAGATTAAAACGGCCGTGCAAACGATTTCCAAACCGTCGACACAGTGCTGTAGCTTCATCTTCACTGTTATCTGCATGTGTAGGCAAACCAACCACCAATGCTAATGGCTGCCATTCTTTAATTAATGCTGCAATTTTTGCAAAACGGTCATCATTAGTGATCGCGGTAATTGTAGTTAAAGGATGGACAGTCGCTAATTCAGCCTCACCCACAGCAACACCTATACGGGCTAAACCAAAATCAAACCCCAGAACAGTGCCAGAAACAAGGACATAATTGGTCATATTAGGCATGTCCAGCCATGGTACTCAAATTAGCCAAATCAATATTCAAAAGTTTTAATGCTGCCTGGTATCGTTGTTTATAAGGCATATCGAATAATATTTTCATATCAGCCTTAACAGTAATCCAGCTATTACTGGCCAATTCTTGTTCCAATTGTCCGGCACTCCAACTTGAATATCCGATAGTTGCTACAGCTTTATTTACTTCGTTATCCTGTGTCAAACCAATAATAATATCGCGAGAAGTAGTCATCGCTACTTCATCATTAACCAACACACTGCTTTCCCAGGAGCCAGTAGGCGTGTGTACCAGAAAACCACGATCCACCTGTACAGGACCACCCAACAAAACCCATTGCCCATGGAATCGCTCAGGTGTAGGTGTTTTGGCGGCGTCAAAAAGTAAATCCATCATAATAGGCGAAGGTTTATTGACAATAATACCCATTGCCCCTTCCGCATTGTGCTCACATATATAAACTACGCTTTCTTTAAAAAACTGATCATGCATACCAGGCATAGCAATCAAAAAATGATTGGTCAATGAAAAAGAGCAAGCAGTAGTTTTCTGTAAATCCATATCGTGCTTATCCAAATCAATAGTCACTCTAATATATAATTAAGATGATACGTTAAATCGGGTCAATACATCAGTTTCTCAAGCTATTTTTTTGTTATAATTGGTTCACAATATAATAGATAGCTTTTCGGATATTATTTTCTCAAAAATAAATTTTTATATTCTCTGACTATCTGTTTCAACAATGCCCATTTTTTAGAAAGGTAAGTTGTGTCCCTCACCAAACCCATTGTTCTCCTTATTCTTGACGGCTTCGGTCATCGTATTGATGGTAATGACAATGCTGTTTTATTGGCACAAACTCCGCATATTGATCAATACCGGCAACAATATGCATCTGGAACGATTGATGCATCTGAACGTATGGTGGGCTTGCCTATTGGTCAATTTGGTAATTCTGAAGTGGGTCACCTGAATATTGGAGCCGGACGGGTCGTTCCACAGGATATCACTCGTATTGACATGGCTATTGAAGACAAAACGTTATTTGACAACCCCGTTCTGCAGTACATATGGCAAAATCCTAATAAAACTCTTCATCTATTGGCTTTATTTTCCGATGGTGGCGTACATAGTCATATTGAGCATATTTTTGCCATCATCGAAGCTGCACTGGATGCAGGCATGGAAAAAATTGTTGTTCACCCCTTTTTGGATGGACGCGACACCCCGCCTAAGAGCGCGCTAAATTATTTGCAAAGATTAGAACAATATATGCAACAGCACCCTCAAGTTCAATGTGGTGCCGTTATTGGTCGCTTCTTTGCCATGGACAGAGATAATCGCTGGGATCGAGTTGAGCAGGCTTATAATGCCCTGTTTGGAGATTGTCAGTATACCGCACCATCACCTGTTGCAGCTTTACAGGCTGCATATGAACGCAATGAACTAGATGAATTCGTTCAACCTACATTGGTAAATCCACAGGCGACACTCAACGATAACGATGCCATTTTATTTTTGAATTTTCGTGCCGATCGGGCACGTGAGTTAACTCAGGCACTTACATTTAACGACTTACAAGGATTTAAGCGTAAACACCGTGTAATTACCAACTACTTTGCCAGTATAACCAACTATGGCGCCCAATTTCCCAATCCAGTAATGTTTGATCGCCAAGCTATAAACAACGGATTGGGCGAATTTCTTGCTTCTCAGGGTTTAAGCCAGTTGCGTATTGCGGAAACAGAAAAGTATCCTCATGTTACTTATTTTTTTAGTGGTGGTCGTGAAGAACCATACATTGGGGAAGAACGAATTTTGATTTCTTCTCCTAAAGTAACAACTTACGACTTACAACCCGAAATGAGTGCTTTAGGTATAACAGAAAATATAATTGATAGCCTAAACAATCATCGTCACGATGTCATTATTTGTAATTTTGCTAATGGAGATATGGTAGGTCATACTGGTTCTTTATCAGCAGCTATAACTGCGGTGGAAACTATAGATACTTGTGTGGCTCGCGTCGTCGAAGCGGCACAAACTGTTGGTGGAGAAGTCATTATTACTGCTGATCATGGCAATTGTGAACATATGTATGATGAGCAAAATCAGCAACCCCATACCCAACACACTACCGAACCTGTACCGTTTATCTACATTGGTCGTCCTGCAACTATCATGCCAGGTGGCGCGCTTAAAGACGTTGCGCCTTCATTGTTAGCAGTGCTTGGTTTGAATCCTCCTCCAGAAATGACTGGGCATAATTTAATTCAATTCAAAACGTTATAATGAAAGCACATATTTGGTTTAGCCTGATTTTACTTAATTTTTTAAGTTTAGAAACTTTTGCTGCTAGCAAAAAACAGCCTTCTGTCCCTTCTAATTTGCAACAGGTTCATCAGGCTATAACCACAACACAAAGCCAAATAAATAAAACTGCTAGCGAACAGAAAAAAATTGATGTCTCCATGGCACAAACTGGACAACAGCTTAATCAAGCAAAGAAAGAATTAGAACAAATTCGTCGGCAGCAGCAAACAAGTTTGAAACAATATCAGGCTTTACAGACTAGTCTCGACCAAACCCAAACCCGTATTGCCGAAACCAAAACGCAAGTAAGTCGGTTACTAAATGCCCATTATCGCAATCGGCAACCCAATAGCGTCTATCTCTGGCTTAAAAAAGATAGTGTTGATCAAAAAGGCAGAACTCTTCAGTACTTACGCTATCTGAATGCTGCCAACGAACAAGTGATTCAGCGGTTACGACAACAACAGCAAAATCTTGAGACACAACAAAAAGCACTCACGAGCCAACGGCAGCAATTAAATACATTACACCAAAAACAACAACAAATAGTAAAAAAACTACATACTCAGCATAATCAGCAACAAAATCAATTTTCACAACTTGATCAGCAACTGAGCGCTCAGAATAAACAACTCCAAACTCTTAAGAGCGATGAAAAACGCTTAAATAGCTTACTTAGCCGGTTATCTGCTCAATCTAAGGCTCGCAAAAGTAACCAACCTAAAGGCACTGTAATTGCAAAGAATCATAAAGACCAAACTAAACCAATAAATTCGCTTCAGACCGGTATAAAAGTTAATACATCAGCTAGCGATACCGCAGATCAAGTTAATTCGACTCAAAATAACAATCATAACTATTCGCTAACCTCTGAAGACATGACGTTGAAAGCCACAGAAGTGGCACAACCTAAATTAAGCAGTTCACTGGCACAGAAACAAGGACGATTACAACGACCGGTTAGTGGCACCATTAGTGGAAAATTTGGTGAACAAAGACCAAATGGTGGTACTTGGAAAGGTTTATTTTTTAATACCAGCGCCGCAACGGTGCACAGTATTGACAGTGGTAACATCGTATATGCTGCTTATTTACAGGGATATGGCAATACCGTTATCATAGATCACGGAGAAGGATATATTAGTATATATACAGGCTTATCTGCAATGAACGTTTCTGCTGGTAAATCCGTTTCTACAGGTCAGAGTATTGGTATCAGTGGTCAATTACCTGATGGTAATACCGGTCTCTATTTTGAAATTCGCTATCACAATCAGGCTATGAACCCGTTATCATGGATAGTTTAATAGCAATAGCATGATTACTGTATTTAGAATATATATGTAATCTTTTTAATAACAAAAAATTTATATATAATTATTAAACGAGAAATTTATTTAATATTTTATAACTTGTCGCTATCAGAAAGAACAAAACCAATAATGGCTAATTCAACATTTAAAAAAGTATTTTTATATACCTTAGGCGCTCTTAGTGGTGCTGTTCTTACAATCAGCCTGCAAGGGTATGCCAATGAGCAAAAAGAAGAAGCACTGCCACTGCAATCTTTACATACCATGGCTGAAGTGTATGGACAAATTAAAGCTAACTATGTTGAAAGTAAAACCGATGACATTATTTTAGAAGGTGCCATGAAAGGCATGGTTAGCAATCTGGATCCTCATTCGGAATACTTAACTATTAAAGACTTTTCTGACCTTAAAGAAAGTACAACCGGTGAATTTGGGGGCTTAGGGATGGAGATCAGTTCTGAAGACGGACTGATTAAAATCGTTGCACCAATTGAAGATACTCCGGCAGATCGTGCTGGAATTAAAAGTGGTGATTACATTGTAAAAATTGAAAATGAATCCACTCGTAATATGACTAGTACAGAGGCTGTTAAGAAAATGCGTGGTAAACCTGGTACCAGCATTACATTAACACTTGCTCGTAAAGATCACCCTCAACCAATTGTCTTACATCTCACCCGCGCTATTATTAAAGTTAAAAGTGTTCGCTATAAGCTCATTGAACCAGATTATGGTTATGTACGAATAACCCAATTTCAAGAACATACTTTAAACTTACTTGCCAATGCACTAAAAGATCTACGTAAACAGAATAAGCAACCACTTAAGGGAATTGTACTTGATTTGCGTGATGACCCTGGCGGCCTTTTAAATAGTGCAGTAGGTGTTTCTTCTGTATTTCTGAAATCAGGTGTTAAAGTGGTAAGCACTAAAAACCGTGAGAAAAAAGAAGGTTTGGTTTTAAGAGCAATTCCAAATGATTATCTGATGAAAGGTAGCGATCCTTTGGTCAATATGCCAGAAGAACTCAAAACAATTCCAATTTCTATTTTAATTAACTCTGGTACCGCTTCTGCTTCAGAAATTGTTTCCGGTGCATTACAAGATTATAAACGCGCAGTTATTGTAGGTAGCCAAAGTTTTGGTAAAGGTTCTGTTCAGTCAGTTATTCCTTTATCCAACGGTGGTGCAATGAAATTGACTACTGCTCTGTACTATACTCCTAATGATCGTTCAATTCAGGCTCAGGGTATTGTGCCTGATGTTGAAGTTAAGGATAAAAATAGACAATTCGAAAGTCGCGAAGCTGATCTTACCGGCCATATCAATAATCCTTTGGGTGGCAAAGAAGTAAATAGTCAGATTCATATTAATAAGGAAACTGCTGATACCGATAGTAATGTGATTAATCAAGAAAATAAAACTTCAGCTAAAGATAAAAACCTTACTGGTATCGATAAAGAAAATAAGAAAAAGGATGATGATGATTGGTTGGCACGACGCGAACCTAATCCAGCCAAAGATGAGCAACTCAAAACTGCGTTAGATCTGGTTAAGGATCCGACTAAATGGAATCAGTCTCTAGGATTGGCTGCAAACAAATCAGCCAAAACGGACAAAAAAGAGCAAAAAAGTAAAAAATAATTTCAACTTTTAAAAAGGCAGATAGCAAACTATCTGCTTTTTTTATAATTGCAGAATTTCTCTTACTTAACGCTTAAGCTTAAAACTACGCTATATTCAAGTTCCATGAAATTTTTAATCACAGAAAATTTCTTTTTATTATTGCTACTCAAAATTTTGGTTTAGCAAGGATTAAATATCACTTAGACTATGTTTAATGACTTTTAAATCAAAACATGAAGTCAGTTTTCATTGATATAGATTTAATAATAGCTGTTCTGCTAGAACAGCCACAAAAAATTGAATTTCAATTTAACTAATTACATCAATAAAACGTAATTACTAAATTTGTTAAAGCTATCTATTTTTGGATAAATTTGAACCTTCAGCAGCAACAATACGACTTTAAGAAAAATTAATTACCCATTATTTATCGTTACTAAAATTGCGGGTGAAAATTACTATATGAAAATAGATATTATTACCAAATAATCAATATATTAAACAATAATATAATTTTATTCTCAAAATCATACGGGTTTTGATTTACATAAATTTTATTAAACAAAAAAAGCTGCTACCTAAAGTAGCAGCTCATATATTAAGTAAGTTATTTATTAAGCTCATTAGCCAAATATAACCACGTTTCAATCACCGTATCTGGATTTAAAGAGATAGTTTCAATTCCCTCTTCAATTAACCATTTGGCAAAATCGGCATGATCAGATGGACCTTGCCCGCAAATTCCGATGTATTTATCCAGTTTACGGCATGCTTTAATAGCCAGACTGAACATAACTTTCACGGCCGGATCACGCTCATCAAATGTACTGGCAATCGGACCTCCACTGTCACGATCGACACCTAATGTGAGCTGAGTCATATCATTAGAGCCGATTGAGAATCCGTCGAAATATTTCAGGAATTGCTCTGCCAAAACAGCATTGGTTGGCAGTTCACACATCATAATCAACCGCAGTCCGTTTTTACCACGTTCCAAACCATTGTCTTTAAGTGCACGAACAACTGCTTCTGCTTCTTTTAAAGTGCGAACAAAAGGAATCATAATTTCTACATTGGTTAGACCCATTTCATCACGTACATATTTCAGAGCCTGACACTCTAAAGCAAAACAATCTTTAAATTCTTTAGAGACATAGCGCGCTGCACCTCGAAAGCCCAGCATTGGATTTTCTTCATGTGGTTCGTATTTATTTCCCCCCAAAAGATTGGCATATTCGTTTGATTTAAAATCAGACATGCGCACAATAACTTTTTTCGGATAAACAGAAGCAGCCAACGTAGCAACACCTTCAGCAATTTTATCAACATAAAAACTTACCGGTGAAGCGTAACCAGCCATCCGATCGGTAATTTCAGCTTTCATGTCTTCATCCTGCTGATCAAATTCAAGTAATGCCCGCGGATGAATACCAATTTGTCGATTAATAATGAATTCCATGCGCGCCAGACCAATTCCATAGCCCGGTAGATTAGTGAAACTGAAAGCCAGTTCTGGATTGCCGACATTCATCATAATTTTTGCTGGAGCTTCTGGCATGTTATCCAGCGGAATCTCAGTAACCTCAACATTTAGCAGACCATCATAAACATATCCAGTATCTCCTTCAGCACAGGATACGGTTACATCATGTTCATCTTGAAGTATTGAAGTTGCATTACCTGTACCCACTACCGCAGGAATACCTAATTCACGCGCAATAATTGCAGCATGACAAGTTCGTCCACCACGATTAGTGATGATGGCTGAAGCGCGCTTCATTACAGGTTCCCAGTCTGGGTCAGTCATATCAGTCACCAGCACATCGCCAGCTAAAACTTTATGCATTTCATCAACAGTTTTAACCAATCTGACTTTACCCTGACCTACTTTTTGGCCGATAGCACGACCTTCAATCAGCACCTTTGATTTTTCGTTTATTTGATAACGTCGCAATACGCGATTGGCTTTTTCCTGAGATTTAACAGTTTCAGGACGAGCCTGTAATATATACAGCTTGCCGTCTATACCGTCACGACCCCATTCAATGTCCATCGGCCGACCATAATGTTCTTCAATAATTAAAGCATATCCGGCCAGCTCAGTGACTTCTGCTTCACTGATAGAGAATTTCTTACGTTCAGCAACCTCGACATCGACTGTTTGTACTGATTTACCAGCTTGAGCAGCATCAGTAAATACCATTTTAATAAGCTTTGAACCCATGGTTTTACGTAGAATTGCTGGTCTGCCTGCACGCAAAGTTGGTTTATGTACATAAAACTCATCAGGATTAACTGCACCCTGTACTACAGTTTCCCCCAGTCCGTAAGACGAAGTAATGAATACCACCTGATCAAAACCAGATTCGGTATCCATAGTGAACATTACCCCAGAAGCACCTTCATCAGAGCGCACCATACGTTGCACACCGGCTGATAACGCTACCGCTTCATGGGCAAAATTTTTGTGAACTCGATAAGAAATAGCCCGATCATTGTATAAAGAAGCAAATACGTGATGCATAGCTTCTTTAACATTTTCTAGACCACAAATATTAAGGAAGGTTTCTTGTTGACCAGCAAAAGAAGCATCTGGTAAATCTTCAGCTGTAGCCGAAGAACGCACAGCAACAGAAATTTGCTCTGTTCCGGCATCAGCAATCATTTTTTCCCATGCAGATTGTATGTCTGCTTCAAGCTCAGGTGGAAATGGTGTTTCCATAATCCATTGGCGAATTTGCTTACCAACTCGAGCTAATTCAGCTACATTATCAACATCCAGTGCATTAAGTTCATTATTAATCCGTTCGTTTAAACCCTCATAAGCAAGAAATTTGCGATATGCTTCAGCAGTAGTAGCAAAACCTCCCGGTACGCGCACCCCTTTTTCTGATAACTGCGAAATCATTTCGCCTAGAGAAGCATTTTTACCACCAACGCTTTCAACGTCGGTCATGCGTAAATTTTCAAACCAGATTACATTTTTGCCGTTCATTTTGGGCATCCAGTGCTTTGAGATAGCAGTTGAAGACAACCTATTTTAACGACTCAAATATGGAATGTCATGCCTTTTTGTCCCGTAAGAGTCCTCACGTAAAGAACATTCTTTGTTAACTCTAATTAATGCTTGTATAAATTTAATAAAGAACAAAAACTAAAATTAGGACAAAAACGCATTATTAAACTTATTATTCTAAAAATAAAGCAAAATAACCAATTTATTGCCATAAATATGTTATTTTTTATAAATTTATTGTTACTTTTTTATAAAAGTCATATCATTTTTTTTTACAACAAATAAAAAAAATATCGGCACAAATCATCCCAAATTTTAACTTTTTAATTCAAACTTCTATTACAATTAATACCTTTACTTCTCATTTGCTTTAACAATTATTAAAACTCATGAAACCAATTCGCCAAGTTTTTTTCGTATCCGACCGTACTGGGATAACAGCCGAAAGTATGGGATTAGCTTTATTAAATCAGTTTGACAATATCGACTTTAAAAGAGCTACATATCCATTTGTCGATACTAAAAGTAAAGCAGAAGAAGTTGTCGCTTTGATTAATCGTTCCGCTCAACAATGTGACGTCCGTCCACTGGTGTTTTCCAGTATTGTCGATGAAAATATTCGCGAACAAATTAAAACCAGTGCCGGTTTACATATGAGTTTTTATGATGCTTTTATAGGTGAATTAGAAGAAGAACTGGGTACAGAGGCTAACCATTCCATCGGTCGCACCCATGGTTTGTATGATACGGAAAAATATGATAAAAGAATGGATGCCATTAATTTTGCACTCAATAACGATGATGGTATTACAGATCGTGAACTCCAACATGCCGATGTGATATTAATGGGTGTTTCTCGCAGTGGGAAAACGCCAACTTGTTTATATCTAGCTCTCCAATATGGTATTCGAGCAGCTAATTACCCCCTTATTCCTGAGGATTTAGAAAGTAGTGAACTCCCTCGTATGGTTAAACCATTTCGACAAAAACTTTACGGACTGACCATCGACGCTGACCGATTACACCATATTCGTTCAGAACGGCGTCCTGATTCTCGCTATGCAAGCAAAGATAACTGCCGACATGAAATCTTAACAGCTGAAGATATGTACCGTCGTTTTAATATTCCGTATACTAATACTACTCATAAATCAATTGAGGAATTAGCAGCTAGCATAATTTTAGCGGCTAAATTACAACGCCGGATTTAAGTATCAATAAAATTGGGTTGTATAAAAATTTTTGGTGATGAAAATTCTGCTTTTGGACTGGCTTAACTGTTATCTGCATATTATTATTCTCAGTAAGGCAAAATTGCATATGAAAATTTACACTAGCCTTATTCATCAGATGAATTTTCACCAAGCTTTTAAATTGAGTGGAAGATACTGCTTAACAATTATATATTTATTTCATATCTGATTTGTAAAATCATTCTAGTGTAAAATTCTATTTGTAAGCTAAATATATTATTAAAGTTGAGGTGGTTAAATTATATTTTCCACAATATCTGATTAAAATTTCTACTATTATTAATACAAAATCTGTTTATAAAAAAGGACGCCTTAGCGTCCTTCATTGATTTTAATTAATTTAAGCTTTTGGTAAAGTCACTCCGGTTTGTCCCATGTATTTACCTGATCTGTCTCTATATGAAGTAGCGCACTCTTCGTCGCTTTCGAAAAACAAGACCTGTGCAACACCCTCATTAGCATAAATTTTGGCCGGCAAAGGGGTCGTATTAGAAAACTCCAGTGTGACGTAACCTTCCCATTCTGGTTCAAACGGCGTGACATTTACGATAATTCCACACCGAGCATAAGTCGATTTTCCCAGACATACCGTTAATACATTACGTGGGATACGGAAATATTCTACCGTACGGGCAAGAGCAAACGAGTTGGGGGGGATAATGCAGAAATCGTCTTCAACAGTAACAAAATTGCGTGTATCAAAATTCTTAGGATCAACAATGGTGCTATTGATATTTGTAAAAATTTTGAATTCTCGGGCACAGCGAATGTCATATCCATAACTGGAAGTACCATAAGATATAATTTTTTCACCGTTTAACTGCTTTATCTGATTAGGTTCGAACGGTTCAATCATGCCGTGTTGCTCGCTCATGCGACGTATCCATTTGTCCGACTTAATACTCATCACATTACCTTTAATAAATTTAGCGCATTATACCGTAGCCGATACCACGCGCCAATTTAACTCTTTTTATTATATTATTCCGGCAGCCAGCCACCTAAATGATGAACGAGCTCTGATAATAATTCACCTAATGCCTCTGCCATCAATATTTGTGATGCAAAAGTAATACTTTGCATATCATCGCCTTGTCCTGCGGCCTCTTCCTGTACAACATCCAAAAACTGAATGCGTTTTAGGGTGAAATCCTGTGTAAGAACAAAGCGTACTCGATCTTGCCAGCATAAACCAAGCTGTGTGACAATTTTGCCGTTTTTAACCAGATTAACAACTTCCTCAGCGGTTAAATCTTGATGGCTGATTCGAACCACTGGAGCAGCATCACCTAAGCCCTTAAGTTCACAATCACTGTCTAACTCAAAATGTCCTGCTGCACTACTTTGTAATAACCATTCAGTCATCAGGCTGCCTGGCGACTGCTGAGTTCGAGGTAATTTGGCTTCAAGTCCACCTAAAGCATCACGCAATTTAGTTAACAACATTTCGGCACGATTACTGTTGGCCTGATTGATTAACAAAAACCCATACTGACTATCTATAATAGCTTCTGTTTTACTGCTTTTGGTAAAAGCACGTGGCAATAGATCATCAGTAATATTTTCTTTTAACTCAATTTTTTCTTTACGACCAACATTACGTCCTTCAATTTCTCTGATTTCATTTATTTTTTCATCCAAAATATCACGTACCACTGCAGCTGGTAATACTTTTTCTTCTTTTTTCAATGCGATTCGCCAGGTATTTTGAGCTGGAAATACCATTTCCAGACTAAACGACACTGGGCTACTGAACCCTATACTATCCCAATCCAACCCCATACAAGGCTTAAAAGCAGCTTCCTGCAATTTATTAGCAAGCATTTCTAAATCTGGTAATTTATCTTTATTGAGCGGGTAAATAGTTAATTGTTTAAACCACATGCTTTAAAACTTTCACAACAATCTGAGAAAGACAGAATTATACGGCAGCTACGTGATCATCGCCCTATCTTCACAGAAAAATAATAAATTGATTTGCGCTCTTATTTACTATGCTTTAAACATAAATTACTATTTTATAAATACATGTAGATTAATGCTAGCTAAAAAACTCCATTATTTAAATTTTATGTTTTACCCATAATTAGGTTTTTGGTTTTAAATTGTGCACTAAAATAAATTTTAACTTCATTATTTCTTTTTTATTGGTTTAAGATGGACATGCTTGTACAAGCTAATCATCAGTAATTCCTGGTTT
>CAMLPN010000033.1 GCA_946481965.1 uncultured Neisseriaceae bacterium
TTTATTGGTTAAAAAGGCGGTATGTAAGATATAAATCTAATGCTAGAGTTATTTATCTCAATGCCGAAAATTACAAAAATATCTAAGGAACTCTGTTATGGCCTATAGCGATAAAGTTATTGATCATTATGAAAATCCTCGTAATGTTGGTTCTTTTGAAAAGGGTGATCAAAGTGTAGGAACCGGTATGGTCGGAGCACCGGCATGCGGCGATGTAATGAAATTACAAATTAAAGTTGGTGAAAATGGCATTATAGAAGATGCTAAATTTAAGACTTATGGTTGTGGTTCAGCCATTGCCTCTTCTAGTTTGATCACTGAATGGGTAAAAGGCAAAAGCTTGGATGAAGCCTTAGCAATCAAAAATAGCGCTATTGCTGAAGAACTGGCATTACCACCAGTTAAGATTCATTGCTCTATTCTGGCAGAAGATGCCATTAAAGCAGCAGTAGCTGATTATCGAAAAAAACACGATGAATAAAGATATTATTAAATATAACTAATACCTATTAGCTAATTATTTAAAATATGACAATCAAGTTTGAATAGCAGAAATAAAATGAAGTATCAGACAAAGTATAAATTATGTCTGGAATGTAGTACCTTTATCCAATCGGACTCATACCCAAACAATGTTATTAACTACTTTTGTAATAGTTGTGCCGAAAAACTAGTTTGCCAGCGACTCTTTAAACAAGCTTATATTCGTCGCTTTAATCGATATATTAATGTTACTCAATTTAATGATTCAACCGGATGGGATTAAGTAACAGTTTTACATAATGGAACAAACAGATGATTTATTTGACTGAAAAAGCCGCTCAGCATATCAGTAATTTTTTGATTAAACGCGGTAAAGGTGAAGGCATTCGCCTAGGTGTCAAAAACAGTGGCTGTTCTGGTATGGCCTACACTTTAGAATTTGTTGACCAAATACTTCCTGAAGATATGCTATTTGAGCAACACGGAGTAAAAGTGTTTGTTGACCCGAAAAGTCACGTATATTTAAATGGGACGGAGCTTGATTTTGTTAAAGAAGGATTACAAGAAGGTTTTAAGTTTGCCAATCCTAATGCAAAAGATGAGTGTGGCTGTGGAGAAAGTTTCCATGTCTGATTAATAAATGTTGTTTCAGCGTACAAAGCAAAATATTATCACATTGATTTTTATTTTCTTTATGAATTATATTATTAACTCATAAGCAATATTTTTTCAGATACAATAATTTTTTTATGCTTTTTAAGTAAAAATCACAGAAAATAAATTATGAATCAATACTTTCAACTATTTCAATTGCCTGAAAAATTTTCTGTAGATATTGCCAAACTGGACGAAAATTATCGCTTACTGGCCGCACAATGCCATCCTGACAAATTTGCCAGCAAAAGTGCATTCGAACAAAAACAGGCTATGATGATGGCCGCCACAGTTAATGAAGCTTATCGAATTCTTAGTAATCCTTTAGATCGAGCAGCCTATTTGTTGCAACAACGCGGGATTGAAGCTGATGCGCCAGAACATACTCAATTTTCACCTGAATTTTTAATGCAGCAAATGCAATGGCGTGAAGAAATTGAAGATGCTCGGCAAACAAATAATGCAGACATGCTGACACATTTAGCTAAAGATATTAAACACAAACAGCAACAATTACTGCAAGCTTTAAATACTGCATTTGAGCTTGATCATTGGGAACAGGCCGCAGATTTGGTTCGTCAGGCTCGTTTTCTGACTAAATTAATAGCAGAGATCAATTTGTCCTTACCCTAATCCATTTTGTTAATTATTAGTAATTTTAATACTCATTTATTTGTATTATTACCATTCGAAATAATTCATTATACTGATTGAACTAAGAAACTGAGATAAGATTCAGATTATGGCATTATTGCAAATCGCCGAGCCCGGCTTATCAACTGCACCTCACGAACATAGGCTTGCAATTGGCATTGATTTAGGAACAACTAATAGTCTGGTCGCCACTGTGCGTAATGGGCACGCTGAGTGTTTGGCTGATGAACAGGGACGTGTTACCGTCCCATCGGTAGTACGTTACGGTCAGGATAACTTAATTGAAGTCGGCGCTGAAGCACTCAAAATGCAACGTATTGATCCCACCAATACGATAAGTTCGGCAAAAAGAATGATTGGTCGTACATTAAATGATATCAAATCGGATACCGAATTTAGCTATTTACCTTATAAATTCGGTCATGATGACCGTATTATTAATATTCATACTCGCGCCGGTATGAAAACGCCTATCGAAGTTTCAGCAGACATACTTAAAATATTAAAAAAACGAGCTGAAAATGCTATGGGTGGTGAACTGGCTGGTGCGGTAATTACTGTGCCTGCTTATTTTGATGATGCTCAACGTCAAGCAACTAAAGATGCCGCTCGTTTGGCTGGTCTGCATGTATTACGTTTGTTGAATGAGCCAACAGCAGCAGCCATCGCGTATGGATTGGATAATGCGGCTGAGGGTACATTTGTCGTTTATGACCTTGGCGGTGGTACTTTTGATGTGTCTGTTTTGGTATTACGTCGAGGTTTATTTGAAGTTAAAGCCACTAATGGTAATAGTGCATTAGGTGGGGATGACTTCGACCAGCGTTTATTTTGCTGGTTATTAGAACAAAATAAATTATCGCAATTATCAACACAGGATAGCGCGCTGCTACAATCGCTGAGTCGTATTGCCAAAGAAAATCTCACAGTTCAAAACTCAACAACTATCACTACTACTTTATCAACCGGTCAGCAAATATCGACAGAAATAAGTCGCACAACGTTTCAGCAATTAACCCAACCATTGGTCGTTAAAACTCTTGAACCAGTTAAACAGGCTTTAAGAGATGCTGGGGTTAGTAAACAGGATATTAACGGCGTTATTATGGTTGGTGGAGCAACGCGTATGTTGCATGTACAGCAGGCAGTGGCTGCTTATTTTGGACAAACTCCACTGAATAATCTTAATCCTGATGAGGTTGTTGCTTTAGGTGCAGCAATGCAAGCAAATGTATTAGCTGGTAATAAAAATGATGATGAATGGCTGTTGCTGGATGTCACCCCTTTATCACTGGGTTTAGAAACTTATGGCGGTTTGGTTGAAAAAATTATTCCACGCAACAGCACATTGCCGACAGCTCGTGCACAGGACTTTACTACCTTTAAAGACGGGCAAACTGCTATGATGATTCATGTTGTTCAGGGGGAACGTGAACTAGTTAGTGATTGTCGCAGTCTGGCACAATTTACTCTGCGTGGTATTCCGCCTATGGCTGCCGGTGCAGCCCGAATCAGAGTCACATTTCAGGTAGATGCAGATGGTTTACTTTCTGTTTCTGCGCGCGAACAAACAACAGGCACTCAAGCTCAAATTGAGGTAAAACCTTCATACGGTTTGGATGATACAGTTATTATCGAAATGCTTAAGGACAGCTTTGCTAACGCTGAAACAGATGCTCAGCAACGTAGTCGTACAGAGGCAATAGTAGAGGCACAAAGTATCATTGCAGCTGTGGATAGTGCTCTAAGAATGGATGCCGATATTCTGACGGTAGCTGAAATTGATACTATTCAATCAGCTTTATCTAACACTAGAACGGAAATGATCCAAGGCGACGCACAATCAATCCGTGCTGCCATTCAGGTTTTGAATCAGACAACAGATAATTTTGCTGCTAAACGAATGAATCGCAATATTCAGCGTGCTTTACAAGGCAAAAAAGTCACTGATTTGTAACCCTTATTTGTGACAACAATGTTTTTAACCTTATATGAAAGAAAAAAATATGTTGAAATTATTTTATTTACCAGGTTCCTGTTCTTTAGTTTCTCATATAGCACTGGAATGGAGTGGATTAGACTATAGTGCCGAAGAAGTGCAACATGACACGATTAAAAATACAGAATACTTAGCATTAAATCCTCAGGGACAAGTACCTTTATTAGTTGATGGAAAGTGGGCCTTAGCCGAAAATTTTGCCATTATCGATTATATTAATGATTTAGTTCCTGAAAAAGCCATATTTGGTACAAAAGCAATAACTGATGTGCATGCTCGTGCGAAAGTTCGTCAATGGCTTGCTTTTGCCAATAGCAATCTGCATCCCGCTTTTGGTCCTATTTTTAAGGTAGCCACCCTAGTTGATGATAAGGAAGCACAAGTCAGCTTAATCAAAAATGCCAGCATGAAAATTGTGAAACTTTTCGCCAGTGTAGATCATGCACTTAAAGAACAAAACTATCTAGCTGGTACCGATCTCAGTATTGCAGACGTTTACATTTATGTTATGTTGCGTTGGACTGAAATCTGTAAAATTGATCTGAGTGAATATGCCAATCTGCAACCCTTCTACCATCGTGTTGAAGCTGATCAGCGTGTTAAAACAGCTCTAAAATCAGAAGGATTGGTATAACGTTTATAGTAGTTAGACTTGTATACTATAAAAATCATTATGCTAATAAAATTTAAACGACCGGAACATACATGCCCAAAATAACAGTATTACCCCATCCTCAACTTTGTCCCGATGGAAAAGAGTTAGATAATATTCCCACAGGAACCAGTATTTGCGATGCACTTTTGGAGCATGATATTGAAATTGAACATGCATGTGAGCAATCATGTGCATGTACTACTTGCCATGTACTAATTCGTAAGGGTTTTCAAAGTTTGAATGAGCCGAGCGAACAGGAAGAAGATTTATTAGATCAGGCTTGGGGATTGGAAGCAGATTCTCGTTTGAGCTGTCAGGCTGTGGTGGGTGATAGTGATATCACTGTTGAAATACCCAAATACACAATCAATCATGCCCGTGAAGAACATTAAAATTCAAATTATACTTTTACCCTATTTCTTATTGTAATTCCAATGATTAGCAAAAGATTTAAATTATGAAATGGACCGATATTCATTATATTGCTGAAGAGTTGGCCGATCGCCACCATAAAATCGACCCTAAAAATATTCGTTTTACCCAATTACGCGAATTGGTTTTATCATTACCTACTTTCGATGATAATCCTGATCATTGTGGTGAAAAAATTCTCGAAGCCATTCAGCAAGCTTGGATTGATGAAAATAATTAAAATTTCCAGCCTGAAATAGTAATCATTTGTATTAATAATTTTACAATACAAGCTTATATGCTGAATAAATAGTAGTAAAAGCTATTAACTTTAAATCTTACTTTTTAAGCAGCAAAAATTTAATCTCCTCTATTTAATAGAGGTAATTTGGAACAATTATAGGTAATTTGGCTAGTCCTCAGTAACTAGGTCTATCAGAAAACCAGTCGGTTTCAAATCTATTTCAACTTTATCTGTATTTTTTCAAACTTAATATTATTACTAAGCCGTTTCTGTTTTCCGTCTCTTTAGTCGCCAGCTACAAAATTGCCAGCAACGATTAAAAACATGTCTATAAACAAATATTGCACACAGCAAACATCCGCCGGCAGACCCAGCGCAAATTAAAAACATGGTGAGTAATTGAAAACGAATTGCCTGATCTGGAGAAGCACCAGCAAGAATTTGACCGGTAATCATACCCGGTAAACTAACCAAACCGACTACACTTAATTGATTGATCGTCGGCAACATACCAGCTACTACAGCTGCACGCGCGGTATCTCGATAGGCTTCCCAGCCAGTTGCACCCATAGACAGCATCATTTCAACACGCGATTGTTGTTGACGTAAATCCTGAGTTAATCTGTCTAAACATAACGCTACCGCAGTCAAACAGTTACCCAATACCATGCCCAATATTGGAATAACATATTGTGGTGAATACCAGGGATTTATATGCATAACTGCATATAAACCCACTGCTGCCGAAAGCCATGATGCCAACCATACAGAAGACAGTGCATCACGAGTCAACCCGCGATAGACATACCTTCCTCTTGAGCGGGCTGAAAAACCAGCTACAGTTGTCATAGCAATGATAATCAACAGCACCCAGTACCATTGATTTGCCGCGAAAATCCATTTAAGCAATAGACCGACAATAGATAACTGTACCACTGCCCGTATAGCTGATATTAAAATACGTTTAGTTAAACCTAATTTCAGCCACAATGAGACAGCTGCACTTATCAGAATTAACAAAGAAGCCAAAGTCAGCTCACCAATACTCAGATAATATTCAGTCTGCATGATGACCTTCCTTTTGTTGTAACTGTTTTGAATGGGTAAACTTGCCTGCATCAAAATACCAAACTTCGTCAGCTACTTCATATACTTGTTGCTCACTATGAGAAATCCAAAGATAAGCAGCTTTAGGATTTTCCTTTTGCCATTGATTGAGCAGCTTTTGGACAAAACGTGCAGAAGTTTCATCCAGAGATGCAGTAGGCTCATCTAGCAATAAAACTGGCGGGTTTAATTGCAAAATTCTTAACAAACACACCAGCTGTGCTTCACCGCCCGATAAATCTGTAGTATCCCGTTCTAAAAAATTTTTATCTTTGCCCAGATCATTGAATATTTGTTGCGATAATTTCGCATCAAAATTTTTTTGCTTATAGCGATTGAGGGTATAGGGTAGTTGTAAATTATCAAGAATGGTTCCCGGCACCAGAACAGGCTTTTGGCTGACGTAAGCAATTTGACTACGGTGTTGACCTATACTCATTGCATTTAACTGAACCAGTTCACCATTTCTATACAATTTACCTGCTGCAGGTAAATCTAATAAAGAAATAGTACGTAAAAAAACCGACTTTCCGGCTCCTGAAGCACCACTTATTGCTACTCGTGCTCCGGCCATTAATTTAAAGTCGGTTTCCTGCAATAGGATTCTGCCATCATCATGTGCACGCTGACAAATCCCAATACCAGACAAAACAGGTATGTTCATGATGAGCCACGCAATTCTTTGGGTAGAACAAACATAATACTTTCCTCAACTCCTGAGTTTTCAGTAATGGTTGCATATCCCCAAGAAACAATTTTCTGCACCACTTCATTGACCAGTACTTCAGGAGCTGAAGCACCGGCAGTAATACCAACTTTTGATTTACCGGCAAACCATTCAGACTGTAAACAATCCGCATTATCTACCATATAAGCTTCAATTTTTAATAATGCTGCTACTTCACGTAAACGGTTACTGTTAGAACTGTTAGGCGAACCCACAACCACGACTATGTCACAAGTTGCAGCTAATTTTTTTACGGCTTCCTGCCTATTAGTAGTTGCATAACAGATATCTTCTTTATGCGGGCTTTTAATTTGTGGAAATCGTTGCTGTAAAGCCGCGATAATTCCACTGGTTTCATCTACTGACAGAGTTGTCTGGCTGACATGAGCCAGTTTTGCCTCATCATTGACATGCAAACCAGCCACATCCGCTATAGTTTCTACCAATAGCATTGCTCCAGGAGCCAGTTGCCCCATTGTACCCTCAACTTCCGGGTGACCTTTGTGACCAATCATTATAATTTGATAACCTTGTTCATCCAGTCGTGAGACTTCTTTATGAACCTTAGTCACTAAAGGACAAGTTGCATCAAAAATACGAAAACCGCGCGCAATAGCGTCTTGCTGAACTTCTTTGGATACACCATGGGCAGAATAGATTAAAGTCGAATCTGGCGGTACATCATCGAGATTTTCAATAAAAATTGCACCTTTTTTACGCAGATTATCTACCACAAATTTATTATGTACCACTTCATGACGCACATATATTGGTGCCCCAAACTGTTCCAGTGCATGCTCGACAATACTAATTGCCCGATCAACTCCGGCACAAAATCCACGAGGATTGGCCAACAAAATACTTTTATTACTCATACTGTTTCCGTTACTTTGCTGGTTTCATCAACTCTGAAATTTCGAAGACTTGATTTTTTGATGAAAAATACTTTCCAACACCAGTAACACTGCTCCAACACAAATACAACTATCAGCTATATTAAAGGCCGGATAAAACCAATTATGGTAGTAAAGCAATATGAAATCAACCACATGACCATAAATTAAACGATCTATTACATTACCTAAAGCACCACCAATAATCATTGCAGCCGCTATTTTGCCTGCTTTTCCTAATTCATCACGAATAATAGTCTTTAACAGGAAAATACAAATTATAAGTGCCAGACCAATAAAGAAAAATTTCTGCCAACCACCTGCTCCAGCCAGAAAGCTGAAAGCAGCACCAGTGTTATATACCAAAATCAAGTCAAAAAAACCCGGTATGATTGCTACCCGTTCCATATACTGCAAGTGTTGGAGGATCATATTTTTAGAAACCTGATCAGCAAAAATACTTACAAAAATGATTACACCATAAATCAATAATTTTTTAACCATTGTTTTACCTAAAGTTATAACAGGCATGACCGACTAAATCAGCCATGCCTGAATCTGTCAAACCATACAATTAATGTTGGCAGTACACCACAAACTATCTGTATTAAGCAAACAACCGCTGCTCGCCTTTTCCATCCAGATTAGTTGCACATCGACCACAAATTGTTGGATGTTGTAAATCAATACCAATATCATCTGTATAGTGCCAACAACGCTCACATTTTTGTCCCTCATCAGCACTAACGGTAGCAGTTAATTCTGCACCTTCCTGTACCGTTACATGAGCCACCATCAACACAAAACGAAGCTCATCACCCAAAGCTGTTACATATGGCATTAAATCTGATGGAACAGTGATGACCGTGTCAACCTGCAATGAAGAACCAATACTTTTATCGGCGCGTAAAGGTTCAATTGCTGCATTAACAACATCACGTACAGTGCGAATAGCCTGCCATTTTTGTGTTAAAGCAGTAATCTCAGCTTCGGCTAACTCCGGGAAAACATGCATAGTTTGGAACAATACACTGTCTTCTTCATTTCCTGTTAAAACTGTCCATGCCTCTTCCGCAGTAAAACAAAGAATCGGGCTCAGTAACAGCACTAGATTGCGGGCAATATGATAAAGCGCTGTCTGAGCACTACGACGACCAAGACTTCCGGCCTGCATGGTATACAGTCTATCCTTCAAAATATCTAGATAAAATGCACCCATATCTTCTGAACAGAATTGCACAATATCCTGAACAGCAAAATGGAAGGCATAACGTCCATAATAATCACTGGCCACTCGTTGTTGGAGCTGCTGTGCTAAAACCAGCGCATATTTGTCCAGCTCCAGCATATCAGCAGTAGCAACAGCGTCTTTTTCATAATCAAAGTCACTCAGATTAGCCAGTAAGAAACGAAGTGTATTTCGCAGGCGACGGTAACTTTCCGTTACCCGTTTCAAAATTTCATCTGAAATAGCTAATTCACCGGAATAATCAGTAGATGCTACCCATAGTCGCAAAATATCAGCACCAAGACTATCATTAATTTTCTGCGGTGCAATGACATTGCCAATCGATTTAGACATCTTCTGGCCATTACCATCAACCACAAAACCATGCGTTAGCAACTGTTTATAGGGAGGTTTACCCACAGTAGCACAAGCGGTCAGTAAAGAAGACTGAAACCAACCACGATGCTGATCAGAACCTTCCAGATATAAATCTGCCGGCCATGATAATTCTGAACGCTGACGTAAAACAGCATAATGAGTACTACCTGAATCAAACCATACATCCATCGTGTCGGATAATTTTTCATATTGATCAGCTTCAGCGCCTAACAATTCTGATTTATCCAATGCAAACCAAGCTTCAATACCGTGTTCTTCAATGCGTTTAGCAACCTCTTCCAATAATTCAGATGATCGGGGATGCAAAGCACCAGTTTCCTTGTGAGCAAAGAAAGCCATCGGTGTACCCCAGTAACGCTGACGAGATACTACCCAATCAGGGCGCCCTTCTATCATTGCTTCCAATCTTGCTCTTCCCCAGGCAGGGAAAAATTCAGTAGCCTCCACAGCACTTAAAGCTTTACTGCGCAGCGTTTGTCCATCTATGCCATCTTTATCCATGCCAATAAACCATTGTCCGGTAGCACGGTAAATCAAGGGCGTTTTATGACGCCAGCAATGAGCATAGCTATGTGTTATCTTACCATTAGACAGTAATTTATTTTCTTCAGCCACCCAATCAATAACCACAGGATTAGCTTCCCATACAGTCATACCAGCTAGTCGTGGCATATCACTGATATAACGTCCTTCTGAATTAACCGGATTATATAATTTAATATCGTAACGCAGGCAGACAAAATAATCGTCCAGACCATGAGCTGGTGCTGTATGCACCAAACCAGTACCAGCTTCTGTAGTCACATGATCACCCAACAAAATGACAATATCACGATCTAAAAAAGGATGATTCAGATGAAGATTTTCCAGATGACTACCTGAAGTTTCTGCCAGTATAGCAAATTCATTTTCACCAAACCCATAACGTTCCAGTGCAGTTTTTGCCAAATCTTTCGCCAGCACCAGCTTTCCCTTGGACGTATCAATTAACTGGTATACAACTTCTGCTCCCACGGAAATTGCCTGACTTGCTGGTAAGGTCCATGGCGTAGTCGTCCAAATAACTGCATAGGCCTCACCAATAAGATCACTCAATCCAAAAGCGTGCGCTACCGCAGTGTTATCTTTAAACTGATAAGCCACATCAATAGCATATGAAACCTTATCTTTGTATTCAACTTCTGCCTCTGCCAGAGAAGAACCGCAGTCCAAACAAAATTGCACCGGTTTTTCTCCACGATATAAATAACCTTCCTGCTGAATCTTACCTAAATTACGAACAATATCTGCCTCAGTCTTATAATCCATAGTTAAGTAAGGGTGTTCCCAATCACCTAACACGCCCAGACGCATAAAATCTTTCTTCTGTCTGGCAATTTGTTCGCGTGCGTATTCACGACATAATTCGCGAAATTTTGCCGCTGGAATATTTTTACCGTGTTTTTTTTCAACCATTAATTCAATCGGCAAACCATGACAATCCCAGCCCGGCACATAAGGGGCATCATAACCTGCCAGTGTCTTACTACGGATAATAATATCTTTTAAAATCTTATTAACGGCATGGCCGATATGAATATCACCATTTGCATAGGGCGGACCGTCATGCAATACAAATTTTGGCCTGCCGGCTGCCAATTGACGCAATTTATGATAACGTTTTTGTTCATACCAAGTTTGCAACCACCCACCTTCTCGTTTGGCCAAATTACCACGCATCGGAAATGGAGTATCTAATAAATTTACTGTTTTACTATAGTCAGTCATGACCTTCTCTTCATATATTAATTATTTACGCAACATTATTCATACATTATTGTGGCTACCTGAAACATATCAATCAGGCAGCCTGCCATATTCGTGCAGCTTCCATATCCATGTGAATCTGCGCTTGTAAATCAGATAAAGAGTCAAACTTTAATTCATCCCTGAGCTTATGTAGAAAATGTACTTGTAATCGCATTCCGTATAAATTTCCGTCAAAATCAAAAATATGCACTTCTAACTTTTGCTGGCTACCTGTTGACACAGTAGGATTCATTCCAAAACTGGCCACACCACGTTTTCGACCAAATTCACCAGTTATATCTACCACAAATACGCCATTGAGCGCATAACGTAATGGTGGCAAATGCACATTAGCAGTTGGACAATTTAATTTTCGCCCGAGTTTTGCACCATGTTTTACTTTACCACTAAGAGTATATTCATGCCCAAGTAACTTCTGGGCATAAGCCAGCTCACCTAATTCAAGTGCTTTACGAACAGTTGTACTGGATGCCCGTACATCATTTACCAATACTGAAGGTGTATGTTCAGTAATAAAAGCTGATTGTTTTTGTAACAACCTGAAATCACCATTACGACCAGAACCAAAGCGAAAATCATCTCCAACCAGCAAATAACGAGTATTCAGGCGCTGAATTAACACTTGACGAATAAAATCCATCGCTGAAGTATTGGCAAAAGATTGATTAAAACGTAGCACATATGCTGCATCGACAAAACCACTATTAGCTAACAAAGCGAGTTTATCTCGCAAAGGTGTTAAGCGATATGGCAGAGATTTGTGTAGTTTATGAGCAAAAAACTCCTGAGGCTGTGGCTCAAATATAAGAACAACAGAAAATAAACCTAGTTGTTGAGCCTGTTGATGAAGGCAAGATAAAATGTGTCGGTGTCCGCAATGAACCCCATCAAAATTACCGATCGTCACTGCAGTACCACTAGGCCATTTCGGCTTTTGACCTTCTCCCAACCAAACTTGCATATAATTCTTGATTAAATCAAACAATAATACACCGCATTGTAAACATTTAACCGCGCCTTAGCCAGCCTTAATCAGCAAGTTAAATCTACAAAAAAATCACTTTATTCTCAAATGTGAACAAAATTTGATACAGTTAGAGTGGCAAACTTGCTAAAATATACGGTCATATCGTGCGCAGGCAGACATAAAGCTCGTTTTAACATCCTGAAACACACTAGGTAAAATAATGGTTTTTCGTTTTGACATCATTTACGAATATCGTGAAATGTTCTTTTACGGTGCCCTCACTACATTGGGGATATCGTTAATTTCAACAGTTTTTGGCACCTTTCTAGGTTTGTTCTTTGCACTAGCCCGTATCATTCGCATTGAAAAAGGTGGCTGGCCTATGCGTGCATTAGCGTGGGTATTACGCCAAATATCACTAATTTATGTAACTCTATTCAGAGGGACACCACTTTTTGTGCAGATTTTTATCTGGTATTACGTTTGGTTTCCTATTCTTATTCATCCGACTGATGGATTGATAATCAGTGGAGAACAAGCTTTGGAACTACGTCGCAGTTATGGTGCGCTGATTACCGGAATACTGGCCTTATCAGTTAACTCTGGCGCCTATATTACTGAAATTTTCCGCGGTGGTATCCAGTCAATTGACCGCGGACAATTCGAAGCTGCACGCTCACTTGGTCTGAGTTACACACAGGCCATGCGCTACATCATACTGCCACAAGCTATTCATCGTATGTTGCCACCGATTGGCAACGAATTCATTACTCTGCTTAAAGACAGCTCCTTACTATCCGCCATTGCCGTAGCTGAACTTGCTTTTGCTGCGCGTACCGCAGCAGGACGATATTTGAATTACGAAACACCTTGGTACACTATCGCCCTGATTTATTTGGTCATGACCATGGCACTGAGTTGGTTCTTTTCGTGGTTAGAAAAAAAATATAATAAGGGTTACAGACACTAATCATGATTATATTCAGCAAAGCAATTATCTACATTTGTAGATAATTGCTTTGAATACACTAAATAACTGGCAGTTTCAATAAATATCAATTAAAATTTTAGTCAGTCCATCCAAACCGATTCTAATTTTTCCAAAAACTTTCTCTATTAATCAATTCTTAAACATTAGCGTCATACTGTACTAATTTAATTTCACGACTACAATCTCACTGATTTAAGTGATTACCTAATATGGTGAAAATTACCAAGATATGGTAAAAATTTAAAGGTTGAGCAAAACGTTGATGAATCACCTGTTGATGAATTACCTAAAGCCATAATTCAACTTTGTTATAATTCCCTTTTTTTGATTATTAACATCAATGTAAAATACAATTGTTATATATGAACCGTAAAATATACTAGCTTATTTTCATTCAAGTATGTCTCGAAGATTAAAACTAAGTCTGATAACCAAATTTTTGCAAAATGAGAATATTTTATTTTTTAACATATAGATTGTAGTACATAATAAAGTTTGTAAAATCATAAAATGAGAGAAAAAATTCGCCAAGAGCTTGAAAAAATAGCAGAAGAAAATTACCGGATATTTACTGCAAAACTTATTCCCAATATTGATAATTTATTAGGTGTTAGATTACCTAAACTGCGTAAAATAGCAAAAAAAATAATTCAGACCGATTATGAATACTACCTTGCAATGGATAATCCCTTATATTTTGAAGAAGTGATGTTACAAGGCATGATCATTGGTAAAATTAATTTACCATGGACTAAGCGATCATATTATGTAAAACAATTTATTTCTAAAATTAATAATTGGTCAGTTTGTGATAGTTTTTGTTGTGGATTAAAGTTTGAGGTCTCAGAAAAAGAGCTTGTATGGCAGTTTCTACAACCCTATTTTGCATCAGAAGCGCCATATAATATTCGTTTTGCTGTCGTCATGTTACTTTTTCATTTTGTAGATAATGAATATGCGCAGAAAGCATTTACGTTGTTTAATCAAATAAAAAACGATGATTACTATGTCAAGATGGCTGTTGCATGGGCAATCTCTATCTACTTTCGCCAGTTACCTACTTTAACGATGCCATACTTGCAGAAAAATCAGCTAGATGATTGGACTTATAATAAAGCATTACAAAAGATAACTGAATCATTGAAAGTGGATTGCAATACAAAAAACATCATTCGATCTATGAAACGAAAAATAAAGAAATTATGATTATTAGTGTCAGCCGGCGAACAGATATTCCAGCATTTTACTCTTCGTGGTTTTTTAACCGATTAAAAGCTGGGTTTGTTCTGGTTCCGAATCCTAGGATTTCAAAGCAATTAAGTCGCATTTCTCTATCGCCTGATATAATAGATTGTATTGTATTTTGGACTAAAAACCCATCTTGCATGTTAAATAAACTGGCCGAGCTTTCAGAGTATTCTTTTTATTTTCAGTTTACACTAACAGCTTATCAAGCAGACATTGAAAAACACCTCCCTTCTTTGCAAAAACGAATTGCAATATTCAAGCAGTTGGCTGAGCAAGTTGGACCACATCGTGTTATTTGGCGATATGATCCTATATTAATTAATACTCATTATACAATTGAATATCATATCAATTTTTTTAATCAAATTGCTTCTTCTCTTCGCGGCTACACAGATACCTGTATCATTAGTTTTATTGATGATTATCCGCACATCCAACAATCATTAATTAAAGAAGGGATCATTCAATTACAGGTAGCTAACATATTAAATCTATGCAGTTCACTATCTGAAATTGCTGAATATAATCAACTAAATTTACAAACTTGTGCCGAGGAAATAGAGTTATCGAATTGCAATATTTATCATGGAGCTTGTATCGATAAAACACGCATTGAAAAGATAACAGGACGCACATTAGTGGCTAAGAAAGATAAAAATCAGCGACCAACTTGTCAATGTATAGAAAGTATTGATATTGGAACATATGATACCTGCTCTTATGGATGTGTATACTGTTATGCAACAACATCAAAGGGAAAAATACAAGCTAATAAACGCCTACATAATAAATGTTCACCCAAATTAGTAGGTGATCCCCTTGAAACAGACATAATCAAAGACAAGCCAATGCATTTATTATTTACTTAACAAAATGAATTATTTTAATAACAAGATTCTTTTTTTAATTGTTGCAATTTTAACTAATATAAATATATGAATATAATTATACAAAACACATAAAAAAAGTTATCAATTAGTGATGATATAAAACTGATTAATAGCGATGTTCAAGAGTCAAATACTAATAAAGAAATTCAAGTAACTTATATTGAAAAAATCTAAACGGCGAGAATAGAGCTAGTATGAATTGAGAGAATGATACGATTGTTTCTTCTAAGTATAGTTTGTTTTTCTGAAGGCTCGAGCGAATTGGTCAAGATACAAATAAGCAAAAATTTTCTTACGTAGCTTCATTAACTAGATGAAACGAAGTATTCATGATGCAAAACAATAGCGAATGGATTTTAATTGAATAAAATAAGCCATCAGATATTTGAGTAAAAAATATAAATCTTAACCGACACTTGAACAAGCATTAGCGTATCCCATCGCAGATATTTATATTGAGTGAAAGAAATTTTCCGCAAATGTAAGCTATAAAAGAATTAATAATACATCTATTAGTTAGTGAAATGATATTTATCTTGATAAAATAAATTCAATTAATGAATTTGCTATTTCATCAAAAATTTTATTGAGAATCTTATTAAATCAGCCTAATTGAAACAACTCTTTACCATTATGTCGCAGCCACATTTTTGCCAGTTTAGTTTGCTCAGTATATTTATCAACCAATGCCCAGAAAGCCGGTCCATGATGAGGATGTTTTAAATGCCCTAGTTCATGAATACATACATAATCAATAACATAATCTGGAGCACCGATTAAGCGCCAGTTAAGTCTTATTCCGGTTTTGCTACGACATACACCCCAAAATGTTTTAGCCCGACTTATCGCCATCGCCTGAGGTTGTAATTGCATGATTTGAGACCAACGTTTTAAGCGTTCAATCAAATATTGTTGTGCTTGTGTTTTTAACCAGTTAATAAGCAATTGTCTTTGCTCATATACAGGTAAATCAGGTAATATTATTCCTTGTTGCGGGTGCCAATAAATTTTATCTGTAATTTGGCTAGCACAACGATACCGTTTCCCAAGAAACCAAATTTGCTTTATTATCGATACACGTGCCTGTTTTAATTGTTTAGACTGATGCCATATTTGCAGAAATTTCCCTTCATTCTCGCTCAGCCATCGGAACGCGCGTTGCAAACTCAAACACGGTGGAACATTAAATTTCAATTCTCCATATTTATCCAGTCGCAAAATAACATTTTTTCGGGCGGTACGGCTTAGATTTAGCTCAATAATTTCACCGTTATTAAGTGTATATTTCAAAATTGACATAACATTTATAAACTTTTTAGACAGTTCAATAGTCTGCAAAGATATTAAGTACTGTCATATTTAATATCTTATTATTGCAAAACTACAATTCAAATTTGCTGGAATACAAATTATTGAATGAAATAAAAACTATATTGCGCACAATTAAATGGATATAGAGAATCCCGAATTTCTGATCTATTAATGGGGAATTATTGGCGTTGGCTTTTGTGAGTTTTCCGGTGCGAAAGGACCAACACCTTGAATTTCAAATTGAGTGTTTTCAATCCACTCTTCACAAATTCTAATTAGTTCTTCGGGTGTGGCAGCAGCATCATAGCTGACTGGCTTGCCAATCACCACTGTAATTTTGCCCGGATATTTCAGAAAAGAATCTTTCGGCCAAAACTCACCACTATTCAGTGCAATCGGTATCAAATTAATATGCAGATGTTGTGCCAGTCGCGCAGCACCTTTTTTGTAATGTCCACGATATCCTGGTTTAATTCTTGTGCCTTCTGGAAATATGCATATCCACATACCTTTATCATGACAAATTTTTCCCTGTTTGAAAATTTGCTGATTTGCAGATCTTGGATTACTGCGATCAATACCGATTGTGCCACGCCATTTTAAAGCCCACCCAAATATGGGAATCATAAATAATTCTTTTTTTGCAACAAAGGCCACATCAGGAAAAAAATCTAACATTGCCAAAGTTTCCCAACCGGATTGATGCTTACAACAAATAATTCCAGATTCTTTAGGTATATTTTCCTGACCAATAACTTCGTAATTTAAACCAATAATGTGTTTTAACATCAGAAACAAGGTTTTACCCCAAAAAGTTGTTGTCCAAGTTACACCATTGGGCAGTACCATAGAAACAATTACAACAAATATCCACACTAAAGAAAAAATGCACAAAAATAACCAATAAATCAAATTTCTTAACAACAGCATTTCAATTTTCCTTAGCTACCTTCTCATCCTGAATACGACAGAATTTTGCAAAATCCAGTAAATCCTCATATACCTGCGTATCTTCTGGTAGTTCCTGCAATTTAATTGTTTCTTTACCCTTTCCAGTTAAAACCAAAACCGGATGACCACCAATCGCTTCAATTGCCTGCATATCACGTATTCCATCCCCTACTAACCAGGTATTTTCTGGCTTCATATGCAATCGTTCAATAATATCTATCAACAATCCCGGTTTTGGTTTACGACAATCACATTTAGCATTAATTGTGTGAGGACAAAACCAGATACCACTTAAGCGACCTCCAGCTTTTTGCACGTACTGATGCATTTTGCTATGAACCTCATTTAATTGCTGCATGGTCACCAAATTCAACCCAATCCCAGACATATTTTCTGCTGCTACAACGGTATAGCCACTCTGAGTCAGAAAAGCTATAGCATCCATACTGCCCGGAATAGGCTTCCATTGATCCGGATCAGTAACTGGCTCTTGATTCATAACATTAATTACTCCATCACAATCAAGAATAATTAATTTATCTTTGCCGTTGATAGCCATTTCATCAATCCTTAATTATCTGGTTTCAGGCTCTGACGCCATTGTTGTAATGCCTGATCAAAAACGTTATCCAGTAAAGCCTGATTGGCAGCATTTACTTCAACATGATAAAAACTATTTAAAGCTGGCGTGTTAAGCGTCTGAACGTAGTCTTCCATGAAACGGCCGTAACCTTCCTCTTCATCATCATAATAAAATAATGAAAAGCGTCGCCCTTCTTCATTAAAATCACTGTCTTCTAAACTTCCTGACATTTGATTAAGTACAAAATCAGCTCCAGTCATATTTTCAGATTTTAGGGCAAGCATATCATCATGGGCTAAATCATCCCATTGCGGGTTATAAAGATTTCGGCGCACAATCCACGACCAATAATATCCCATGTGCGTCGCAGCATGCTCATATGCCAACGATGCAGGATAATCCTCTTCAGTATGAAATACGACATTGTCCAATATCATAATCAATCTTTCATACAGCTTTTTATGCCCAAATAGTTATTCATTTAATAATGCTATATTTGCAACTGCATTCATTTGCTGCGAAAGCAACTGCAATAAAGCCAGACGATTATTTCTGATCTGCTCTTCATCTGCCATCACCATAACATCTGCAAAAAACGCATCTACTTTTTCTTTTATACCAGTTAAAACAGCAAGAGCATGATGGAAATCTTTAGTTGATAAAGCAGACTGAATGTCTTCAGCCACATTTCTTGTCGCCTGATACAAACTCTCTTCTGCCTTCTGCTGCAGTAAAGCTGTATTAATTGATGGTAAGGTCGAAATTTGTATTTTTTTAAGCAGATTATGTACTCGTTTATTGGCCGCAGCTAAAGCCGCAGCTTCTGGCAATTTTTTGAATGCACTGACTGCGTTCAGACGAGCAACTACTTCACCCAGATTTTCCACATTACCATTTAACACCGACTCAACGACATCTTGTGCATAAGTATTTTGTAATAACACAGCAAGCCGCGCCCGCATAAAATCCTGTACTTCTGCCACGGTGTTTTCTGCCAGTTGTCCGGTTGGAAAGGTATTTACCGCTGCCTGTAAAACAGGTAATAACGGCAGATTATGCTGCATCAGCATACGCAGAATACCTAGTGCACAACGTCGCAAAGCATATGGATCTTTATCTCCAGTAGGAATCAATCCTATCCCCCAGATTCCTACCAAAGTTTCAAGCTTATCAGCCAGTGCAACTACTGTACCAATGATATTATCTGGCAATGAGTCATTGGCAAAACGAGGCCAGTAATGCTGTTCAATTGCTATTGCAATATCAATATTTTCACCATCGTGCAAGGCATAATATTTACCCATCGTACCTTGTAACTCTGGAAATTCTCCAACCATATCGGTCAGCAAATCGGCTTTCGCCAGCGTTGCTGCACGTTGTGCTTTGGCTACATCGGCATCTATCATGGTAGCGATAGTACCGGAAAGTGCAGTAATGCGTTCCACCCGTTCTGCTAAACTACCCAGTTTATTGTGATAAACAACATTAGCAAGCTTTGGTAGACGACTGGTTAATGTCGCTTTCTGATCTTGCTTAAAGAAGAACTCAGCATCAGACAAACGCGCACGTAATACGCGTTCATTACCTTCAATTATGTGAACGGGATTATCTGCTTCTAAATTAGAAACCAGTAAAAAGCGGTTAATTAACTTACTTTCCGCATTAAGTAAAGGAAAGTATTTCTGATTCTGTTGCATGGTCAGAATGAGACATTCCTGAGGAACTTGTAAAAACCGCTCATCAAAACCAGCTTGAATAACAACCGGCCATTCTACTAGTGCAGTCACCTCATCAAGCAAACCGTCGGCAAATGCAACTTCAGCATTTAATTCAGCAGCTTCCTGTCGTAATCCTTGCTCAATTTTGGCTTTACGTTCAGCAAAACTAGCAATTACTTTACCTTCTTCAAATAGTTTTCGGGCATAATCAGCAGCCTGATTGATTACAATTTTATCCGTACTTAAAAACCGATGTCCCAATGTCCAGTTCTGACTAACTAATCCCAACACACTACCTGGTACAATGGTAGATCCATGGATCATCATTAATCCATGAACCGGGCGAACAAAAGTAAAAGTACTACTACCCCAGTGCATAACTTTGGGGATGGGCAGCTTTTTAATAGCCTGATTAAGAATTTCACTCAAAAGCGCACTTAAAGGTAGACCTGACTGCTTATATTCATAAGCGAATACTATTTGCTTACCGTCATCAATCTGGCTTAATTGCTCTATCGAAATCTGATTACTACGAGCAAAACCCAGCAAAGCTTTAGTTGGTTCGCCATCTTTCATTCCTGCAGCAAGACTAGGACCTTTTTTTATAATTTGCTGATCTGCCTGAATAGATTTGACATTATTTACTAATACAGCCAAACGACGCGGTGCTGCAAAAACCTGATAATCAGCGACCCCACTAATTAACTGCGCTTTTGCCAACCCTCCCACCACACCAGAGGCCAAGCTTTCGCCTAATAAATTTAGCGCCTTTGGTGGCAATTCTTCTGTACGTAGTTCAATTAATAAAGGTGCATTCATATTACCAATTACTTTCGTGTTATTTTATGCTGACTGTTAGGCTATTTTATTTTTTAATAGAGGGAAGCCCAGACTTTCTCGGCTAGCCACATATTTTTGAGCAACGGCTCGACTTAAAGTGCGAACTCGTCCAATGTAAGCAGCGCGCTCTGTTACAGATATTGCTCCGCGCGCATCAAGTAAATTAAAAGTATGTCCTGCTTTTAAAACCAGTTCATATGCTGGTAAAGCCAGACTGGCATCATCAATCGCTAATAAACGTTTTGCCTCAGCCTCATAGTAATTAAACTGTTGCAGTAACCATTCAGCATTACTATATTCAAAATTGTAGGCAGATTGTTCAACTTCATTTTGATGATAAACATCACCATAAGTAATTTCATTGCCGTCTAGAGTTTTAGCCCAGACTAAATCATAGACATTTTCAACACCTTGTAAATACATTGCCAGACGTTCAATGCCATAAGTAATTTCACCCAATACAGGCGCGCAATCTAGCCCTCCAACCTGCTGAAAGTACGTAAACTGGGTTACTTCCATGCCATTAAGCCAGACTTCCCAACCTAATCCCCATGCTCCGAGCGTTGGATTTTCCCAGTCATCTTCAACAAAGCGGATATCATGCAAACGTGGATCAATACCTAGCTCTTGCAAAGACTCCAGATATAATTGCTGAATATTATCCGGGGCAGGTTTTAGGGCAACCTGAAATTGATAATAGTGTTGCAGACGATTCGGATTCTCACCATAACGACCATCTTTAGGACGTCGTGAAGGCTGAACATAGGCAGCAAACCAGGGTTCTGGTCCTAAGGCTCGCAGACAAGTAGCTGGGTGGCTGGTTCCTGCACCTACTTCCATATCTAACGGCTGCAAAATAACACAACCATGTTTAGCCCAATAATTTTGTAAGGTAAAAATAATTTCTTGAAAAGTCAGCATGCCGAAAATTTCTGAATATCTGCAAAAATTCTATTTTACTGTGCTTACCGCCACTTGAACAGTCACCGATTACACGCTATTAAAAGATGATAGTTCAAAAATAGCGTCTTAATAATTTTAAAACTCACTATTGTTATATCAAGATACTACTATTTAAGGTATTATTTGCCAGAACTAGTATTAATATGTTTAGTGAAAACTATAGTTTATCAATTAGTTTTTTAACTAGCCTAGAATGCTCTCTGCCGTCAATCAATATTTTTATGGTTATTTTTGCGTAAAAGAAAACAAAATAACCATCTGATTCTTTATAGTAGTTTCAATTTTAAGAATATCATTTCAAAAAGATTTAAATTATGTATTACGGTGAACGCTTTAATGCCATTTCTCACCTGATCGGTCTGATATTGGCCATAATTGGTACAGTTTTATTGCTAATTAAATCAGCTTTATACGGAGATGCTTATCGTATCGTGAGCTCGGCTATTTATGGTGCATCTCTAATATTTTTATATGCGGTATCTACTTTATACCATTCCATTCGATCCAGCAAAATAAAAGCCATATTGCAGAAATTTGATCACTGCGCTATTTATCTTCTCATTGCTGGCAGTTACACACCCTTTACTTTAACAACATTAAATGGTGGCTGGGGTTGGTCATTATTTGGCGTATCCTGGGGTTTGGCAGCATTTGGCATTATTCAAGAAGTAACCATAGGTCGACATAGCGAAAAACGACTATTATCAATGATTTTATATGTCATTATGGGCTGGTTAATTATTATTGCCTTGTATCCATTAATTCAGCGAATGTCTGGTGCTGGTCTTTTCTGGCTTGTATGTGGCGGATTGGCCTATAGCATAGGGATTTACTGGTTTGTAAAAGATGAACAAATCCAGCACGGACATGGTATTTGGCATATTTTTGTATTAATGGGTAGTCTGGCACAATTCATCTGTGTGTATGCGTATATATAAATAGAATTCTATACATTTAATATTAGTTGTTGGTTTCAGATTCGTGATATTGTTTACAAGTTGACTATTTTGCATTGGTATTTTGTCAGTGCTTTTATCTAAATTTGAATGGAGACTATTGTGAAGCAGTACCTGAAAATGATAATAACCGGTGTAATCGCCTTTACCTTGGTGGCTTGTGGTGGCGAGAAAGCAACACCATCATCTCAGCCAGCATCTACTGAAGTAAACAGTAAAAAAGAAATTGTCATAGGTACAACTGTTGGCGATTTTGCTGATATGGTACGTGATCAGGTTAAACCTGCTTTAGAAAAAAAAGGCTATCAAGTGAAATTATTAGAATTTACTGATTATGTGCGCCCCAATATGGCTTTAGCCGACCATTCCATTGATATCAATATTTTCCAGCACAAACCTTATCTGGATGATTTTATTAAAACTCGAAATCTGGCCATAATGCCAGTTTTTCAAGTACCTACCGGCCCATTGGGGATTTACTCAGGTAAACTGGACAAATTAGATAAAATTGTCAACGGATCAAGTATATCTATTCCCAACGATCCATCAAATTTGGCGCGTGGATTAGTTATGCTGGATAAATTAGGTTGGATAAAACTGAAACAAGACATTAATCCACTAAAAGCTTCGTTAGCTGATATCGCTGCCAATCCTAAAAATCTTAAAATAACACCTTTGGAAGCAGCCCAATTACCACGATCACGAAATGATGTTGATTTTGCGGTAATTAATGGTAACTACGCAACAAGTTCAGGACTGAAATTTACCTCAGCACTATTTTTGGAACCAGGATATACCTATGTGAACTGGTCAGCCATTCGCACAGAAGATAAGGATAGTCAATGGGTTAAAGATATCACAGATGCTTATAATTCTGCTGAATTTAAAGAATATGCTTTCAAACGTTTTGCTGGTTACAAATATCCTGAATCATGGGGGATACAGTCAACACAACCTGCGTCATCTGTAGCTAATTAGTATAGAATTTTTTATTTCAAATGGGTATTTATTATGATAAATACCCATTTGATGTGATATTTTAAATACAAATCAGGATCAAAAGGAAAAGTCGTTTTTTTAATAAAGCAAAAAATCTAACCTATAAAATTTTAAAATAAATTATTTTTTCATAATATTTATTGTAATAATTATACTTAATTCTAATCAAAGTAAAGCAATCACAGCAAAAAATTCTGCATACATTGCGCAA